>JAUYTY010000178.1 GCA_030694905.1 Eubacteriales bacterium
TTGCCCTTAGTTGCGAGGAATGCGGGTTTGGGAGATATTGGCAGGCATGGGCTGCTTGTCACGGAACAATACGGTTCGCGTGTCAGATTAGGTGCTGTGACGACCAATATGCCGCTCACAGTGGATAAACCATCTGAATTCAAAATAACAGAATTTTGCAGGATTTGCGGCAAGTGTGCCAAAACATGCCCAGCAAAGGCTATCTCCACCCAGGATCAGACAGAGATTGACGGTGTCATGCGTTGGCAGATCATCCAGGAGGAATGCTACAAAAAATGGCGGGTGCTGGGGACTGACTGCGGGATTTGCATATCCAGCTGTCCTTTCAGCTCAAATCTTCCTAAAGAGCTGATTGATGGCTATAAAAAAGATCTAACAAATGCTGAGGCTATCATTATACATCACGAGCAGAAATATAAAATCAGACCGTTTAACAAGGAAAAGCCTGAGTGGATGAAGTGAGGAGGACAAATCGTGAAAAAAGCTTTGATAACCGGTATTACGGGACAGGACGGCTCGTTTCTGGCTGAGTTTCTCTTGGAAAAGGGATATGAAGTGCATGGAATCATCAGAAGAAGTTCTACATTCAATACCGGCAGAATAGAACATCTCTATATAGATGAGCTGTTAAAGGATATGCATATCAAAAGAAAGATTCTATTGCACTATGGCGATATGACTGATGCCACCAGTTTAATCAGAATTATAAGAGAGGTAGTCCCGGATGAAATCTATAATCTTGCCGCAATGACACATGTTAGGGTATCTTTTGATATTCCGGAATTTACCGCAGAGACTATAGGAATTGGCACGCTAAGAGTACTTGAGGCTGTCAGGTTTCTAGGCTATGAAGACAGAACCAGGATCTATCAGGCATCCACATCGGAACTCTTTGGCAAGGCGCAGGAGTCACCCCAGACAGAAATGACACCTTTTCATCCGACAAGCCCATACAGCGTCGCAAAGCTTTACGGATACTGGATAGTAAAAAACTACCGCGAGGCTTACAATATGTTTGCTGTCAATGGGATTTTATTTAACCACGAATCCGAGAGAAGGGGAGAGACCTTTGTGACGAGAAAGATCACTTTGGCAGCTGCCAGAATAAGAAAAGGGACCCAAGAGATACTATATCTTGGCAATATGGATGCCAAGCGTGATTGGGGATATGCCAAGGATTACGTGGAATGCATGTGGCTGATGCTCCAGCATCGTGAAGCTGATGATTTTGTTGTCGCAACTGGTCAAACGCATTCTGTCAGGGAATTTGCCACCCTCGCATTTCAGGAAGCAGGCATTGCTATTGAATGGCAAGGCTATGGAGTTGATGAAATAGGAATTGACAAGAAAACAGGGAAAGCAATTGTGGCGGTTGATCCTAAATACTTTCGTCCATTGGAAACAGAACATCTTTTGGGGGATTCAACGAAAGCCCAAATGGTATTGGGTTGGAAGCCAAATAAGACCAGTTTTGAAGAGTTGGTCAGAATCATGGTGCAAAGCGATATGCGCTTAGTGGAATGTGAGAAAAGAGCTCGCAGGGAATTTGATCAGGGGTGAGAAAGATGGATTACAATGCTAAAATCTATGTTGCCGGCCATAAAGGAATGGTGGGATCTGCTATTGTCAGAGATCTCAAGTCTAAAGGCTATACCCGAATAATAGGCAGGACTTCTGAAGAGCTTGATTTGACCAGGCAAGAGGAGGTCGAGAAGTTTTTCGAAATGGAGAGACCGGAGTATGTTTTTTTGGCTGCGGCCAAGGTTGGCGGAATAATTGCAAACAGCACCTATCCTGCTGAATTCATATACAAGAACCTGATGATTGAATCGAATGTCATACATAATGCATATGTTTATCATGTTAAAAAACTATTGTTTCTAGGCTCTTCATGTATTTATCCAAGGGAATGCCAGCAGCCAATCAAAGAGGAATATATCATGACTGGACCATTGGAACAGACCAATGAAGCCTATGCCGTCGCTAAAATTGCTGGCTTGACGCTATGCAAATTCTATAGAAAGCAATACGGATGTGATTTCATTTCAGCCATGCCAACCAGTCTTTATGGTGAAAATGACAACTTTGATTTGGAATCATCCCATGTCATACCGGCATTGATCAGAAAATTTCATGAAGCTAAGGCAAATGGGGCTGGAGAGGTAATTATCTGGGGGACCGGCGAACCAAAGCGGGAATTCCTGCATGTGGATGACTTGGCGGATGCCTGTGTCTATCTTATGAATCAATATAGTGATGAGCGGCATATCAATATAGGGTCTGGCGTGGAATTGACAATCGCTGAACTGGCCGATCTGATCAAATCCGTCGTCGGTTATGACGGGAATATCATTTATGACCCAACAAAGCCTGATGGCACGCCGAGAAAGCTTTTGGACGTCAGCGTTTTAAAAGAAATAGGCTGGCATCATAGAATAAAACTGGAAGAGGGACTCAACAGAACCTACAGCTGGTTCAGAGCAACGAGGCAATAGTGATTCTAATCTGTATCTCAACAGAAAAGGCAGGTAAGTATGAAAAATGTATTGATAACAGGCGCGGCTGGCTTTATTGGATTTCACATGTCACAGTTGTTGCTTAAGGAAGGGTATAATGTGATAGGGATTGATAATCTAAATGATTATTATGATCCCATGCTAAAAGAGGACCGCCTGGCATTGCTGCGGAAAGACGGCAATTTCACATTTCACAGACTAGATATCGAGGATAAATCTCAGATGGACCGGGCTTTTGAAAAACATAGACCCTCATATGTCATTCATTTGGCAGCTCAAGCCGGTGTCAGACATTCGATAGACAAGCCTTATGCATATGTTTCATCCAATATTGTAGGGTTCATGAATATTTTGGAGGCGTGCAGGCATTATCCAGTCAAGCATCTGATCTATGCCTCATCCAGTTCGGTTTATGGCGGCAATAAGCAGTCACCATTTTCAACCAGTCATAATGTTGATCATCCAGTGAGTCTTTATGCGGCGACTAAAAAATCCAATGAATTGATGGCACATACCTACAGTCATCTTTTTGGGATTCCTACAACTGGAATCAGATTTTTTACCGTCTATGGGCCTTGGGGAAGGCCTGACATGGCTTATTATATGTTTACTGAAGCTATTCTTACTGGCAAGCCAATCAAGGTATTCAATCACGGTCAGATGGAGAGAGACTTTACTTATATCGATGATGTGGTAGCGGGAATATCTAGGTTGATGGATAAAATTCCTGTTGAAAACAAAAAATGGGACGATAGAAACGATAATCCCAGTGAAAGCTTTGCACCTTATAAAATATACAATATGGGCAATAATCAACCCGTTAATCTAATGCGGTTTATCAATATCCTGGAAAGCATTCTTGGAATAGAGGCAAGGAAGGACTATTTGGAGATGCAGCCCGGAGATGTTTTAAGCACCTGTGCGGATACTGCGGATTTGGAGGATGATATAGGATTCAAACCCACTACTGATATTGAAACTGGACTGGCAAAGTTTGTGGCGTGGTATAAGGCAGCTACGGAGGGACAAGCATGCAATTGATACTAGACGGTGATTTGAAATTTAAGAAGACTTGCGTTACTTTTGGATACTTTAACAGCATGCACAGAGGGCATCGTTCAGTGATCAACCGATTGATTGAACAGGAATCTAAAGGCTTCAGTTCGGTTTTGATATATCTGGAAAAGGATCAGAGAGTCGATTCGGATCAAAAATGCGACATATATACCAGGGATGAGAAGTTTAAGTTTCTGCAAAAAAACGGACCTATGATAATGGTGTCTTATCCATTTGCAGAGGTTATTGAATCAATGGATCCTGAGAAGTTCATCAAAGAGATTTTAGTGGGGAGATTTGACGCTAAAGTTATAGTAGCCGGTAATAATTGCCAATTTGGCAAATCAGGTAGCGGCAATATACATACTTTAAAAGAACTGTCTGAAAAATACGGCTATGAGCTCGTTTCTTGCGAGACAGTCAATTATGAAGAAAAGCCAATTACTGATGATTGGATTAATCATGAAATAATAGAGGGAGACATTGAAACCGCTAATACTTTGTTGGGAAGTCCATTGACTTTGTGGGGATCAATAATTCACGGGAAAGCGCTGGGCAGGAGATTTGGCATGCCTACTGCCAATCTAAGGCTTCCTGCAAATAAAATCATTCCCAAGCATGGCGTCTATGCCACACTGACAAATATTGACGGCAAATGGATTAAAGGGTTGACCAACATTGGCCGGAGACCTTCTGTAGATGATCAAACACATGTGTCTGTAGAAACATATCTTCTGGATTTCTCAGATGATCTCTATGGAAAAGAAGTTGGTTTGGAGCTGCATCACTATATACGCGGAGTGAAAAAATTCAATAATCTCGAAGAAGTGACACAACAAGTCAAGTTGGATATAATAGCGGCAAAGGATATTCTTTTGATTTAACAGATTCTTACTGGTTTAACAGATCATACAACCTAACAGACAGAATAAGCGACTGCTCTTTAGTCGCATTGCTTTTTGGCGCAATCTGCGCCTCGCTGACACCCTGAAGAATCCCAAGCTTATATAGCATCTGGACGGATGGTTTTGCCCAATCAGATATCAAATTCTCATCGACAAATCGAATATAATCAGTGGAGACAGGATAGGTGATATCAAGTTTCGTCAACAGCCTGTCAAATATGGTTACAATCTGCTCCCTTGTAATCAGTGCATTCGGTGCAAACAGATTGTTGCCTATCCCATTGACTAATCCAAGAGCCGCTGCAATTTCAACCTCTCTGCTGGTCGTATCTGAAAAAGTAATTCGAGGCAAATCATCTGGGACACCTCGTACAGCCTCATAAAGGTTTATAATCACTTCAGTGAATTCCTTTCTGGTTATGAAATTCGTATAGCCTTGACTGGTATTTTGTGTTATGATGCTCAATTCCTTCGCGTCTGCAACACCTTCTATTGCCCAGAAAGATGGAGACGCAGTGCCGGTTGGTGCTGATTTTATCAGATATGGATTGGCTACCAATATGTTACCTGCTCCGTTTATGGAAAACTGAAAATTCATGGTGCTGATGCCGCTTATATCTAAAGCAACACGCTGCCATTGGTTGGAAACGGTTACAGCATGTTTAATCTGCCAAGTGGAATTATGGATGTAGATATTGAATCCTTCTGTCAAATAGCTTAATGGATTGGATCTGGAACCGTTGGCAATGTTAAATGGTTGGCCGGATCCGGGTGCGAAGGTATAGGTCGACAAATAGTTCTCATAACTGCTATATTGTGCTGCATAATATGATGGATTCGTTTGCCATTTGATAAACGCCTCCAGATCACCGAACTGGTCTTTTGATATGGCAACCACATCAAAAACAAGCTCGCTATAACCAGAAACATCCACTGTGAGGTATTGGTCGGACGATCTTCTGGCGCCTCCCTCATAATAAGAGTAAAAACCTTCATTAAAACCGGTCTTGCCGCTTGCGCGAATTTTTTCTATGATTTGAGTATCTTTCGATGTGATTTTTATAGCGTTGCCGTTTGCTATGGAAAAACTGTCCGTGCCGCTTACCAGAGACAAATTGGTCTGGGCATATGTTAACGTGTTTATTGCGAATAGCATAATGATTATCATTAGTGCAATTTTACGTTTTGATTGTTTCATGGTTGAATTCCTCCTTATACCGGATAAAAGGTATATCTGATATCATAACATAATCTGAAGAAAAACGTAACCAACTTGGGAAAGAGTTCGAGTAAAGAATATATTTGGAAAATAGGGATAATAAGTGTATAATACTAAAGCATAGGAAAATTAGTGATTAAATATGAGGTAATTTAATGGATATGAACTATAGGAGTTTTATAAAATTATCGGTGATTGTTGGTTCAGTTCTCGCAGTTGTGTGGTATATGCCTGAAGTCATCAGGTTTGTTGGGATTGTATTCAGTTATTTGATTCCATTTATTATTGGATTATCAATTGCCTTCGTGTTGAATGTGCTGATGAAAATAATCGAGGAAAAGTTTGTTTCGAGACTTAAAGTAGGAAAATATCAGCGAATGGTTGCGTTTTTACTGACTCTTATCACAATGATAATGGCAGTTGTCATTCTGGTTTTATTGATTATACCGGAAATAAGGAATACCTTTACAATTGTCTCTCAAAATTTTCCTTCTTTCCTGAAAAGCATTGAGAGCTGGCTTAGCACTCTGAGAATCAATGATTTGGGATTGAGTGATATTGAATTCAATTGGGAGAGCTTGATGGATTCTGCATATGATTTCATCACAAGGGGTGGTGGAGGATTGTTCAGTACCACTTGGGGAATAACATCCTCCATATTGGGCGTTCTCATCAATATGGCCCTTGGATTGGTATTTTCCATTTATATTCTGTTTCAAAAGGAGTCACTTGGAAGGCAAACGAGGAAATTGTTACATGCTTTTTTAAGTGAGGGTGCCGCGGACAGCATACTGGATGTGGGCGCTTTAGCTAATGAGGTATTCTCCAATTTTATTAAGGGTCAGTTTTTTGAAGCGCTAATAATTGGCATTTTGTGTTTTGTTGGAATGACGGTTCTCTCTATGCCTTATGCAGTCGCCATATCAGCGCTAGTCGGCTTTACTGCTTTGATACCGTTGATAGGTGCGTTCGTCGGTACAGGTATTGGTGTATTCCTGATTGTTATGGTCGAGCCTATTAAAGCTCTTTGGTTTGTTGTCTTTATTGTTGTACTCCAACAAGTTGAAAGTAATTTGATCTATCCAAGAGTGGTAGGGACATCAGTGGGATTGCCCGGCATATGGGTTTTGCTGGCAGTGACTGTTGGGGCCGCATCCTTTGGAATTTTAGGAATTCTGGTTGCCGTGCCAATCAGTTCGGTTTTATATAGCCTATTGAGAAGGGCAGTTGATAGAAGATTGAGTGAAAAAGGCAGGAATATCTGACCGGATGTGTTGCAAGCAGTAATAATCATTTATTTTATTGTCTTTTTTATGGTATAATATAGATGAATTTAATATGTCTAATAGATGTAAAATAGAGCTAAATTAATTTTCAGGAGGAAATATGATATTAAAAAGAATATTAGCTATTGTTATAATAGTCGCCTTGACAGCCGTGATTTTCGGTTGTTCCAAACCGCAGGAAAATCAGACTGACCCACCGGCAACCACCGCAGTACCACAGACCACAACAGTCCAGCAGACAGAAACAACCACCGAGCAAACAACAACGACTGAAGTGCCGGTCGAATTGGAAGGATTTGAACTGCTTGAGACAATAAATTACACAATGCCAGACAGCTATGTCATGGAAACAACTATCAGCATGTCGGACATGACATCAATTATGACGACATATTTCAAGGGCGGATCTCAACGCACTGAGAATATGAACATGGGTATTAAGAGTATATCCATCTACGATGCCGATGAGGGTATGACCTACATGTACAATGAGGGGGATTCAACCGGGTTTATGTCCAGCGATGATGTTTATCATGGAGAGGAGAGCGCTGTTGTGGATTGGGAAGGCACATCTTTGGCGGATGCCTTTGCCGATCAACCTGTTGTTGAGGCTAAGATAGTAACAATCAATGGCAAGGAAGCAGTTTATATGGAGTTGAAAAACACATATGAAGGCTATAATCAAGTGACAAGATTCTGGTATTCTGTGGCGTATCCGATACTTTACAGATATGAGATAGAAGACAGCGGAACAATCATAGTGACTGGAGAAACCACCAAATTTGAGATAAACGTGCCATTAGACGATTCATTGTTTGAAAAGCCTGAAGGTATTGAATTCCAGAATTATTGATTTACTTATAAAAAACCGATAGGCAACCGTCTATCGGTTTTTTTATGTTGTTTTAACCATTATCTTTGATCGAAAAATCTATTTTAGGTATAACATTAGATAAATATCTGATGGAGGATTCGAATTTTTCTGTATTATCACCTATGGATTGTCTGATTTTTTCCATTGCGTTGGTTAAAAACAGGATTTCTCCTTCAGTCATAAATTGAATGGCTAAAGCGGTAGGCTCTATATAAACAACGCGTCTATTATCTTCATAGATATGTCTGGTCACAAGTTTTTTAGACACAAGTGATTTAACCAATTGAGAAGCCTGCTGCTTGCTGATGCTCATTTTATCGGACAACTGGGTCATGGTGAGTGATTTTGACTCTTTCAAATAGACCACTGCAGCCATTTGGTGACGGTTCAAATTGTACTTTGTTCTGAAAAATTCGACAAAAGGTTTGCTTAGATACTCATGATTCATAGAAACATAGAAAAAGAATATGGAAGCCAATTTGTCATTAAGAATAGAATTCTTATTGTCTGTCATCATAAACACCTCGATTGAAAAAATATTGTCAATATATTCTAACACAAATTAGAAAAAAATCAAAAATATTTAAAAAAATATAATAAATAGGCCAAATAAGGTAGACAAAATCAAAATTATGTGTTAAATTATTAACTATAAAGTACATATATATTTACAGTAAATAAATAAATAAATTAATGCAATATTTAGTAATTAGACATTTATAATATTGAGCTGGAAGAAGATAAAGTTACTGAATAGCAAAAAAAAAAAGGAGATTAGCAATGAAAGAGAAAAAGAATTATAAAAGTGTTTTGGTAATTGTTTTAACTTTACTGGCTTTGATCGTAATTACAAAGTTCACTGAACCACATCCATGGGCTGCTGCGATTGACCCGTCACTGGAGCAGACTCAGAGTGAAGTATCAAACAGCTCTATTTTTAAAGGCCTCAACACACCATGGTGCTGTGAATGGACATCAGGACTTCAAAATTGATACAACAGAATAAAATTACTGACTTAAATCTGACAGGAGAAAAACAATTCTCCTGCCTTTTTTTATAAACAAAACTGATAAAAACAGTTATGGTTTATGTTATAATGAACTTAAAATCCAAGTCGTAGACTAAATAAGGAGAAAGAATTATGGAACAAACACAGTTTATAACATATGAGGTACAGGATAGTATAGCAACCATAACATTTAACAGGCCAGAATCACTGAATTCACTGCATCCATTGTTGGTGGAACAGACAGTGATCGCACTGAGACAGGCTGAAAAAGACGGTGGAATCAGGGTTATCATATTGACAGGAACCGGTAAAGCCTTTTGTTCAGGTGGAGACATTCAATATATGGATCAATTGACAAATGTCATGGATAAGAGATCGTATATTTACTCTGCAGGTGAAGTGGTTCATACAATCATGAACCTGACCAAGCCTGTTATTGCTATGGTCAATGGCGTGGCAGCAGGTGCGGGTTTTAATATAGCTTTGGCTTGCGACATCATTTTCGCATCGGAAAAAGCCAAATTTGCACAAAGCTTTTCAAAGGTTGGATTAGTTCCTGATGCGGGCGGAACCTACAATCTACCGAGAATTGTCGGATTGCACAAAGCTAAGGAACTGATGTTTCTGGCGGATTTGATCAGTGCGGACGAAGCGCTGGCATTAGGAATTG
>JAUYTY010000185.1 GCA_030694905.1 Eubacteriales bacterium
GTCAACAGGCCTAAAGAAAAATATAATAATTGGCGCTATAGCTACTCCTATGAGGGACCCTAACGATACAGTCCTGGTTATTATTGCGATTGACAAGCCCACAGCAAAGCATATCAACGATAACAAGGGATTGATCATCAACATCACACCAATCGATGTGGCAATCCCTTTTCCCCCTTTGAATTTCAAAGTGGCAGGCCAGTTATGGCCTGCGATGACAGCTATTCCAGCTACAAAACCGCCAAATTCCGGATTGATACGATTGCCTATGTAAACGGCAATGATACCTTTCAATACGTCCAGCAAGAAGACTACAATGCCAACCTTTGCTCCAAAAGCCCTTAATGCATTTGTAGCTCCTGCATTGCCACTGCCATAATTTCTTACATCTTTTTTAAGAAAGATTCTGCCAATCAGATAGGCATTCGAAATATTGCCTATCATGTAACCAATTAATGCAACTATAAACAATTTCATTCAACACCTCATAAACCCTATTCTCTATTTTTCATCTCAATGACCAGGGGTGTTCCTTTGAATAAGAAATTATCCCTGATGGTATTTTCAATATATCGTATGTAAGAGAAATGCATAAGCTCTTTATTGTTGACAAACATGATGAATTTTGGTGGACCGACGCCTACCTGAGATACATAGAATATCTTAAGCTTCTTTCCTTTAACGGAGCGTGGCTGATTCATCAGCACCGCCTTGTTTATGACGTCATTCAAAACACCGGTTGAAATCCTAAGATTTCTGAATTCATTGACTTCAATGATTTCTTCCAGCACTTTATCGACTCTTTGCCCTAATAAGGCAGAAATTGGAATGATCGGAGCGTATGTCATAAACGCCAGGCTATTTCTGACTTCATCGACAAATTTCTGATAGGTTTTGTTGTCTTTTTCTATCAGATCCCATTTATTGATCAGCACGATTATGCTTTTGCCGTTATCATGTGCAAACCCGGCAATTTTTGTGTCCTGTTCGGTCACACCTTCATTGACATCAATCACCATAAGGCAAATATCCGCTCGTTCAACTGCAGCAAATGCTCTCACCACACTATATCTTTCTATGTTTTCAAAGATTTTCTTTCTCTTTCTGATTCCTGCTGTATCGATAAAGACAAACTTCTTGTCTCCCTTCTCAAAAAATGTATCTATAGCGTCTCTTGTTGTGCCTGGGATATCACTTACAATAACCCTTTCCTGACCTAATATTTTGTTGATGAGCGATGATTTGCCCACATTAGGCTTACCAATTACCGCCACTTTTATCAGGTCTGAATCATCCTCAGTATCGCTGTCTTCCGGAAAATTTGCCACAATATCGTCCAAGAGATCTCCTAGTCCCAGGGCCTCAGTGGATGAAATGGATATTGGCTCTCCAAGTCCTACTTCATAGAAGTCAAACATATTGTTGTTATCCACATAAAAATCCATTTTATTGCATACCAACAGAACTTTTTTATGTGATTTCCTTAAAATTTCAGCAACATCCTTATCATTAGCCGTTATGCCATTTTTTCCATCCACTATAAACAGTATTACATCTGCTGTTTCAATTGCGATTTCTGCCTGCCTTTTCATCTGTTTAAGGATGATATCGTCACTTTGAGGTTCTATACCGCCAGTATCAATTAAGGTGAAGTGATTATTGAGCCACTCGCACTCGGCATATATTCTGTCCCTTGTCACGCCAGGGGAATCTTCTGTGATAGCAATCCTTTTCCCTGCAATTCTGTTGAATAAAGTTGATTTCCCCACATTTGGTCGCCCAACTATGGCTACTATAGGTCTTCCCATTTTTCACTCTCCAATTATTTCTTTTACAAATTTATAACCATTTACTTCAACGGGTTTCACCGAAACACCCAATTCCTTTTCTAAATCTGTCAACTCAATATCATCCAGAAACACATTTTCATCTTTTTTTAGCATGTTGTCTGGAATCAAAACATTGGCTCCTAGTTTTCCTTTGCCTTGGCTTATTATGTCGGAGGCTGTGACCAAACCGGAAACATTTACATCCCTGCCAAAATAATCATTCTTGATTTCAATGACATCTATCACAATACCCTCGATTTTTTGGCTAATTTTTACGGCCATTTCAGTCATGAAGTCATAAGCAAGGGAACCGGTCAAAACCGTAAATTTCTTTTCCATTTTCAGATTTTTTGTTTTTTTCAGCGCTTCGTCAACTTCTCTCTCAAAAGCCCTGACCATTCCTACGCCATTATCCAAAACGTGAAAGTCTTCATAATCATTATAGCTTGGTAATTCAAGTTTCCCTCTTATATAAAATTCGTCGCTTAGATAAACAAATCTTGTGCTCTTTTCCTTTAGAAATTTTTTTTGCATTCCATCGATTATTTGAATATTCTCCCTGCATTCATCTGGTGTCACGACTCTTAAATCGGGTAATCCTTTTCTGTGCTTGGTGATTCCTACAGGCACAACAGCAACGGATCTGACAACAGGGTGAATGTTGTAGAGGTCAAATATTGTCTTTGAGAGCTCAGATTTGTCATTGTAACCCGGCACCAAAACAATCTGACAGTCAATTTCAATATTTGTATTTCTGAATTTATCGAATACCTGCATAATTTTATCGGCATTTTTATTTTTCAGCATCTTTTTTCTCAACTCGGGGTTAGTGGTATGAACAGATACTTTTATAGGACTGATGCCATATTCGATTATTTTATTGATTTCATTGTCTGTCATATTAGTCAATGTGAGATAATTACCCATGAGAAAGGACAGTCTGGAATCATCGTCCTTCAGATATAGTGATCTTCTCATGTTTTTAGGCAGCTGGTCAATAAAGCAAAAAACACACTTGTTCTGACAGGTTTTCACTTCATCCATCAACGCATTTTCATATACAATACCAAGTGTTTCATCCATCTCTTTGTCAATGTCAAAAACCCAAATCTCGCCCGACTTCTTTTCTATCTCCAATTCCAGGCTTTCGGTGGTCTCGAGATATCGATACTCAATACAGTCATTGATCCTAACCCCATCGATACTGATTAGAAAATCCCCTTTTTCAATTTCAAGCTCTTCCGCTATGCTGCCTTTCACTACATCTATTATAAGATTTTTATCCATTTTTTCTCCTGATAGTTGGTTGTGCAATACTATTATATCATATAAAATAAGCCGATTATACCGGCTTAAGTGGTATTATTACAGTAAATTTCGAGCCTACATCCACTTCGCTTTCTACCTTGATCATGCCATCAAAGTTCTTGACTATATGCTTGACAATAGCCAATCCGAGACCTGTGCCTCCTTCAGCCCTGCTTCTGGACTTATCAGTCCTATAAAACCGCTCAAATAACCTGTCGATATGTTTCTTCTCAATACCAATGCCATTATCTTCAACTGATATAAAGATTTTTGCTTCGTCTATGACAGTTGTAATCCGCACTTTTCCACCTGGATTGGTATATTTGACAGCATTGTCTATCAGATTGATCATCATCTGCTTGAATCTATTTTTGTCCCCAAAAATAGTTGCCTCACTAGCATAAAAACACGCAATCTCAATTCCTTTTTCAGAGGATATGGTATTCATAATCTCTATGACTTCATCAATTATTTCATTGATTTTGAACATCTCGATGCGTCCTTTGTTGTTTTCAACATCTGACAGCAGCAAAAGATCATTGATCAGATCTGTTAACCTGTCAGCCTCAATCTCTATGATTTCCAGAAATCTTAGCTTTGTTGCATCATCCAGTTCGTCTCTGTCTTTGAGCAGTTCTATATAGCCTTTTATTGATGTCAGTGGTGTTTTGAGCTCATGTGTAACATTGGTAACAAAATCTTTTCTGATTCTCTCAATTTTTCTGATTTCAGTGACATCCTGAATAACCAGTACGATGCCTTCCTTAAACTCATTGAACAATCCTTCATTGGAGTAAAGATTAAACCTTAAAACACTGTTATTCATGACAATTTCCTTAATGGATGCTTTTCTGTCAATAAAAAAGCTCTCAATAAACTTATTTATTTCATAGTCTCTGAGCAATTCTATAAATGGCCTGCCTTGCATTTCTGTAAACGACTTCCCTAAAAACTGTTCGGCGGATTTATTGCAAAAAACCAGCTTCTTATTCCTGTCAAGAACCATAACGCTATTCAATATGCTGGATAGAATCGAGCTTAAATTGTTATTGGCTCCCATAAGCCGATCGCCTTTCTTTATGTTGTATGAATTCATCTCGTTGAAATACCTGCACAACTCCCCAAGCTCATCGTCCGAGCGATATTCTATATCCCCGCTGTTATATCCTGTTGAAATTCTCTTGGTTGAGTTAATAATGAGCCTGATTGGCTTTAGAACATATGCAGAGAGTTTTGAGGCCCAAAAGTATGACAAGATCAATCCAATGCCAAAAACAATTATGATATAATTGACTATATGGTTGGAGAATGAATAAATGCTTGTCAAGGGATATGCCGTTCTAATAACCGATATATCATGATAAGCATCTGAGAATGGTATTGCAATATAAACCATTTGAGCCCTAACCGTTGTGCTGAATCTGATAGCTTGTCCTATTTGGCCCTCGAGAGCAGCCTTGAATTCTTCCCTATCACCATGGTTTGCCATTATGGTGTGATTGTTATGGGAATCATATGAAACGCCGCCATTTTTATCCATCAAGGTAATCCTGATACCATCGTTGATCTTGCTTCTAAAGACATCATTCAACAGAGATGCGTAATCATCAGACTGATTGTTTCTCAGAACAGATTGAATCGTATAAGCATCACTCTTTATGCTCGTTATTACTTCATCAGTATAGTTGGCTCTCAGGACCCATAGCATCAAACCATAAA
>JAUYTY010000192.1 GCA_030694905.1 Eubacteriales bacterium
AGGCATCAATCCAATGGAAAATGCACTAAATGACAGGATGTCAGGCAATCCACCCTTAAAGGAAGGTCCTTTGGCAGGCAAGTCAATACCCATTGCAGAAATGATGAAAAAGCACTTTGAATACATGGGTTGGGATGAAAATGGAGTACCCGACATAAAAAGCGGTATAGATTAAGCGTTGGGGTTCTTTGAAAATCTGTATTCCTTTGGTGTGCACACTTCTATTTTTTTAAATACCTTGGTAAAATAGCTTTGATCGCTAAAACCGGATTGCTGAGATATGTCAATGATACTCATACTTGTTTTAATGAGAAGATTTTTGGCCATATTTATCCTGAGCGCATTGACATAGTCTGTATAAGACAACCCCATTTCGTGCTTGAAAAGATAAGACAGATAAGATGAGTTGACATGTATTTGTCCAGCGATTTCTTCCAGGTTTATTTTTGTTGAAAAATTGGCATTGATGATTTTCAATGCCTTTTTTAGTGTATCAGACTCGCCATCATAGCTATATAGGATGGCCTTATTGCAGCAAAATTCAATGAAAGAAGCCGCAACCTGAAACAACTCATTGAAGGTCAAGGCATGCTCTAAACGATGCATGTCCTGATAATCAAGATCCATTGAATCGTGAAAAAGCGGGTCCTGATTGGCAATATTTCGTGCGAGAACAGCATATATTCCTAGAAATTTGACTTTGATGGCATCCAACTCTCCTGATTCCAGTGCGGCGATGGTATCTAAAAGCTCCTTTAGTATGCTTATCGCAGCTTCGGTATCACCGCTTTTGGTTTTCAGTATTAATTGGTTTTCCAGTTCGAAAGGATACTCTGAAGGCGCACTTGAGGTCTTTAATTTCTTTATGGTTTGACTGATATGAAGCTGTTCCTTGTTTTGCTGTTTTTTTTCCATATACTCAAGATTTCCGTTGACTGAGGATAAAACACAGCTATTCAAGAGGTTTGCCAGATGATTCACTTCCGCAGGTTCGTGAACAGGCATTGACCTGAGAAATAGAATGATTGCAGGCAAGTCTTTAGATTCAAGCTGATTCAACTCGATAAGGTTGTCTATGACACTTTCGCGCAAAGAACCCATTATCACTGGTCCTGCAAAAAAACATCCAAGTGACTTTCCATCAAAAAAAAGCGGCACAGCTATATGGATCAAGCCAATGCGACAAGTGGATATGTAAGGCTCGCTTAGGTCAAGGGCAATACGTGCTGAAGAAGCAATATTCAATCGGCAAGCACTGGATTTGGAAGAATAAACCTTGAATAACCGACAGAATTTCAGATCCGATGAGCTTTCACATAGAATTTCGCCGCTATTGTCATAAAAAGTAACAGGTATTCTCGTTATAGCTGTGAATGATTCAATATTTTTTCGCAAGATTTCATCCATCTCATCACCACCTGATTTATCAATTTATAACCATTATTATACCTATAACCTATTAAATAATCAACAATATTACCAGACCCAATTATAATACCAAATATTACAAGATAAGTTATATATTTTACCAAATATAGTCCATATAATTAAAGATGAAAAACAATTGGTAGGATTTTGAACGATTGGAAATCAGGAGGATTTTATGGGCAAGGATTTGGTGTTTAAAGCTCTACGGCATGAAAAAACCGACGAAGTTCCATGGGTCCCTTTTGCAGGGGTGCATGCAGGTAAATTGAAAGGCTATACAGCGGAAGAGGTTTTGACAGACAGTGACAAGCTGTTTGAATCGCTAATGGAAGTTTATAAACTATACGTACCGGATGGCATGACCACATTGTTCGATTTGCAGGTTGAAGCTGAAATACTGGGTTGTGATTTGCTTTGGGCAAAGGACAATCCCCCTTCAGTCAAAACCCATCCATTGCATGGCGAAAAGAAAATTCCTTGCAGATGTCAGATACCGGACGAGAATTCCGGTAGATTGCCTATGATATTGGATGTCATGAGGCGAATTAAGGCTGAAATTGGTGATAAGGTAGCGTTGTACGGGTTGATATGCGGACCTTTTACACTGGCATCACATTTAAGAGGCAGCGATATTTTTATGGACATGATTAAAGACCCGGACTATGTTGCCGGACTGATAGAGTTCTGTGGGGAAATAGCCATTAAAATGGCTGATATGTATATAGAAGCCGGCATGGATGTCATAGCGGTAGTTGATCCGCTGGTCAGTCAGATATCACCTAAACATATAGACAGATTGCTTGCGCCGACATTCACATCGGTCTTCGATTTCATCAAGGGAAAAGGCGTGTACTCCTGTTTCTTTGTTTGTGGAAATGCTACCAAGCAAATTGAATCTATGTGCAAAATGCATCCCGACGGTATCTCGGTTGATGAGAACGTAGAACTGGCCAGGGCAAAAGCAATCACAGACCAATATAACATCACAATCGGTGGCAACATACCGTTAACAACAACCATGCTGTACGGGTCGCAGCAGGACAATATGAAATGTGTCATAGATCTATTGGATAACCTTGGTCATCAGAATCTGATTATCAGTCCAGGCTGCGATATGCCTTATGACACACCTATTGAAAATACAATAGCGGCGGCTCAGGCTGTGAAGACGCCTGATGCGGTCAGGGAAATGATCAGAAACTATCAGAGTGTCAGATTTGACGATATAAACGTTATCATACCGGATTACAATAATCTGGATAAAGTCCTTATAGAGATTTTCGCATTGGACCCTGAACAATGTGCCGCCTGCACATATATGGTCAATATAGTGACGGATAATTTCAATGACATAAAAGACATAGCTGATCTTGAGGTCTATAAGTACAATATTAAGGAAGATATAGCCAGAACCATGAAAATGGGGATTACAAACCTACCGACCATGTGTATCAACGGCGAACCGAAGTGGGTATCACTTATACCTGGAAAAGAAGAATTGATCAGTGAAGTCAGAAAAGCATATGACTTACTGAAGTGAATCAATAAGGTTAGAAGAGGAGGAAAAGAATGAGTAGAGAATCAATATTGGAGACAGCTAAACAATCGATTGTGGAAGCGGATGAGGATATGGCGCTTGAAGCCTTGAAGCAGGCGGAGGAAAATGGTATTGAATTG
>JAUYTY010000206.1 GCA_030694905.1 Eubacteriales bacterium
TATAGCTGCCGACTTCAAGCTCAATGCCTCCTGATTGTATGGCGCTGGCTGTGACGGTTTTGCCATCAACTGTGAATGTGAATACGGTGTCGTTGTCTTCATCTATTTCGCCATCAATCCAGACCTCTTTTTCTATGACCAATCTGCCAGTTTCTGGCGGTGGTGGTGTTTGAATCTTTTTAAATTGGTATCCAACCGTTACATGTGACACCTCGAAAGCGCCATTTTGTGGGGTATACAATGTGTTGCCCTCGGTTGTGTCGTACCCTCCTGCATAATGCATGTAAAAGCTGCTAGCTTTAACATTGATCCAGTCAATGATTATATCGTAATCGGGATCCGTTGGTTCAATTAATTCCCATTCAACAAAATTATCTGAACTGTCATAGGTCAATTCAATCTGATACCCGTTACCAAGGTTCAATATATTGACCGATCCTGGGTTTGGACTGTCATCCTTTGCCCAATATTTTCCTTCTGTTACAACTGTATTTTGGCCTCCAGTGAATTCCACATAGCCATTTAGTGATCCATCGTTCATGTCGTTTCCGGGTTTTTCTATGCCTGCAAAGGTAAGACTCATACTGCTCATGATCATCAGCATTACCATTGTCAATGCGAGTATTTTATGGGTTCTCATCTCGTTCACTCCTTATTGTATTGATATTGATATTCATTTTCATTTAATTAATATTATTATAACTGCTTGTAATTACATTTTAATTACATTTTGGTGATTTGCTGCAAAAAATAAAAAAAATCTTCCATAAAAAACAGAGTCCCTTATAAGGACTCATTGAGTAAGACATTTGCCGACTGGATCGGCTGAAATTTTATCTGCATATCCATATAGCTTTCTTTTCCATAGAGGAAGAGGTTTTTCTTGATTCTGGATTCCACCGTTAGGAGTCCATCATGGTTAATATTATGCAGCATGATGAGGAGCTGGTTTTCATTCCAAAATGAAAATACATCACCTTTTCTTAGGCTTTTCGCCAACACCTGTGTCATGTTTTTTGACCATTTTTCTATCTCCATCTGGTCATGTCTCGAAGCTTTTGATTTTCCCAATGTTATCAATGCGACATAATCGGATACATTGGTTCTCAGTGACTTCCCTTTCTGGATATTATAAAGAAATTTGAAATACTCGTATTCACAAATAATAGCGCCTGAATCCGGTCCTTCTTCCAACTGGTCTTCGAGTCTGACAATATCCAACTCACCCTTCTCTATAAAATGATTCTGGATTTTTCTGAGCATGCTTTTCAATGCAGGTGATGGTTCCAGTCCCATTTCCTTGTGCAGCAGCCTCTCTACGTGTTCATAATGGTCCATTGCCTTTTTGGACTGTCCTGTCTTCAGCATAGCCTTTAGAAGATGAATATGGACATTCTCCTCGTACGGTTCCATTTCAAGCGCTCTTTCGCACAATTTGATGACTTCATCGCTCTTGTCCTGATCATTCAGTATCTCGAGCAATTTATTAAGGGTGTTAAGATATAACCTGCTGTAGTAGTTTCTGATGGGAACCAGCCAGACCTCATAGGGGTTCTGAGATAGGTAGGTGCCTTTATATATATCCATGGCTTGCCTATAGAGTTCAATCGCTTCATTTCTCTGATGCGGTTTTTTACTGTCTCCCTGTTCTATCATGCTTTCAAATGCATCAATGTCTATCTCAACCGCATCACCAATCTCCAAACTGTAGTTGCCGTTGGCAAAAATGATATTCAGGTGATTGCCCTCGTCTGTATGCTTCTCCTCCATTTTCTTCAGCATTTGTCTGAGTCTGAAAATCTGGGTTCTCAATACATTTTTGGGATCATCCGTTTCATTGCCGGCCATAAGATTGTCTATGATGGTTTCCGGTAGTATTTTTCTGTTTCTGAACGTAATAAAATACTGTAGCAGCTTATACAGTGTGTAGGTTCTGTTGGAGGGATTGAAAAGACTCTTTTCTTCATCCCTGATATCAAATTCTCCCAATGTAGTGATGTAAATCTTCATAAAAAGCACATCCTTGCCGATTGAATGTTTTTGGATTGTATTCTTTAGTAAAGTGTTATATATTATATCATAAAATTCAATTAAATGAAACTATTATCAACAGGGTTCCTGGATTCAGTTGGCGTCTCAAACGCCATCTGAACCATAGAATCCGTTATCCAGAGACTCTACAGTGCTTATCGTAATGCTATATTGATGAGTTTTTAATCTTAAGTATTGTATACCCATCTATTCCTAAGATATAATGTAAACAGCAAAAAAATTCATGATGTCATGCAAAAATACGGGAGTTATAATGCATAGAGAATTTTCTATCGGTTTGATTTATAATTTGTCTCTCTTGTTGGTCTTATCGCTAATTTTCTCAATCGTCAATACAAGAATTGACAAGACCAAGTGGTGGAGGGATTTATTGGCAGGCATACTGATTGGAATTATCGGGATCGCCATCATGGGCAATCCTGTTCTTCTTATAGAGGGTGTCTTTTTTGATGGCAGATCTATACTTTTGAGTATGACTGGCTTGTTTTTTGGTGTTGTCCCAACCATGATAGCTGTTCTTTTGACAGGTGTCTACAGATTATTTATCGGTGGTGACGGTGCTCTTGCCGGTTTGGCGACCATCCTGACCAGTACCTTTATCGGTTTTATATGGCGAAAATATCGTCTTCAAAAGTATATTCTGGACAAAACGTATTTTCCTGCTGTCGAACTATATGTCTTCGGCATTGTCGTCCACATGGTCATGCTGGCTGACCTTTATTTATTCATTCCTCAACGGGACAATATGCTTCAGATAGTTGCCCTACCCATTATGGCACTTTATCCTGTTGCCAGCGTTTTCTTGGGCCTTGTCATCAAAAATCAGATCGATAAAACCAGAATGATACAGAAAATGGAGGAAAGCGAGGAGAGATACAGGACTATTTTCGAGAACATCTATGCGGCTATGTTGATTCTAGATCCCGAAAATGGCAATATATTGGATGCCAACAAATTTGCTTCTCTTTTCTACGGCTATAGCATTGAAAAGCTAAAATCCATGCACATGACAGATATTAACGGTTTAAGCCACGACGAACTGAAATCTGAGATGGATAAAGCGATGAACCGATTGAAAAATATTTTTATTTTCACTCATATGTTGTCCAATGGTGAAGCCCGAAAAGTGGAGATCCATTCCGGTCCATTGACTGTCAATGGCAAGAAGGTGCTCTATTCGATCATTCACGATATAACAGATCGGATCAATAGAGAAAAAGAAATCGAATATCTGAGCTTTCATGACCAATTGACCGGGCTCTACAATAGACGTTTTTATGAGGCTGAACTGAAAAGGCTGGACACATCAAGAAATCTGCCGATCTCTATCATTATGGCCGATGTCAACGGGCTGAAGCTGGTCAACGACGCATTCGGGCATCACGAGGGAGACAATCTTTTGACAATTGTCAGTGATATCCTGAAAGACGCCTGCCGGGAGGATGACATCATTTCCAGAATTGGAGGCGATGAGTTTATTGTCCTGTTGCCGAAAACAATCTACACCGACGCTTATGCCATCATCCAGAGGATGAAAGCAAATGAAGCGAACTACAATCTCAATGGTATGGAAATATCCATATCTTACGGTGTCGCCACTAAAACAAGTGTAGATGTATCAATATCCAGTGTTTATCGTGATGCTGAAGACAATATGTACAAGAATAAATTCTTTGAAAGCAGGAAGCTGAAGGGCAATATGATCGACACGATTATGAAGACGCTTTATGAGAAGAATCCCAGAGAAAAGAACCACTCCGAGAGAGTATCTATTCTATGTCAGGGGATGGCAAAGGCTTTGAATTTCAATCATGAGCTGACGAATGAAATCGGAATCGCAGGTCTGCTGCACGATATCGGCAAGATTACCCTAGATGAGGCTATCCTCAATAAAAGAGGCCTGTTGAACAGGGATGAATGGTTTCAAATGAAAAAACATTCCGAGACAAGCTATAAGATACTGAGCTCTGTCAATGGACTGGCTACCATTGCCGAGTATGTCCTATCACATCACGAGAGGTGGGATGGTGAGGGCTATCCCAACAAATTAGCTGGGGATGAAATTCCATATTTTTCACGAATCATAGCCCTGGCCGATGCTTTTGATGCCATGGTAAGCGAGAGAACCTATCGAAGATCATTAACCTTTGATGAGGCGATTGCTGAAATAGAAGCAAATGCCGGCACTCAGTTCGATCCCCATTTATCAGAAATTTTTCTCAGAACAATAAAAAATCAGTCAAGTTTCCTTGACTGATTTTCTCTTATTGAAGCATATTGTCAAATTATGGAATCAGACTAGAATCTTCTTCTCTTGAATAATCCCAGAAGTGATAACAGGGCGCCCGCTCCGTACATGAAGAGGGTTGGATCATTTCCTGTATCAGGGATGGCCAATGGCGTTTCCTCTTCAATAATCACTATCTCTTCCGGTTCCTCGACTACAGGTATGTCAAGCGGTACTTCCGGTTCTTCTATAACTACTTCCTCAATCGGTTCAATGACTGTTACAGTCTCAGAGGCTGATACGAATGGTGCCTGGTTGTCAGATGCTGTTGCGTTGTTTGTCAGTGTGCCTGCAACCTGTGGCACATAGGTTACGGTGAATGTTCTGGTCGCTCCAGGTGCCAGTGATGCCACAACTTCGCTTAATCCTACGAGAGGATCAGCAACTGTAACATTCGTCAAAGTGCCGTCTCCGGTATTTCTAAGGACGATTGTATAGGTGATGGTATCTCCGACTTCCACAGTGGATGCATCAGCTGTCTTGGTCAGGCTCATTGAGTAGGTCGTAGAGATTGGAATCCTGGACCACTGTGCATAAAGTGTGACGTCTCCAGCTGGCATGTCGAAGGTGGCTCCGACTGCTCTTGCTGTACCGGATCCGTCTGCCATGGTGTTCCATCCGGAGAAGCTGAATCCAGATCTTGTGAATCCATTGGCCATTACCGTCACTGTATCCATGTAGATATATGGATTCATCGGATCTGTCATGGTTCCTGATCCGCCGTTAGCCATATAGTATACATTGTATGGATTGGCTGTATAGTAGAAAGTGATCTCGTTGTCTTCCTCATCATCTATGGTGATGCTTTTCTGTGTTGGAGAAACAGCTGTGTAGCCGGTTATGGCAATGGCTGATTCTGTTACCGTTGTGCCAAAGGTCTGTTCATCCACCACTTTCGGTGATGCCAGCTGATCCTCAGTCCCCTGCTCCAGATAATATACCGTGTAGTAGTAGCCGTCAGTAGGTACATAGTAAACCTTGATCAGATTGTTTGCAGGTGTTGATGTGATGGTCAAAGGCAAGCCTACGGTATCATCGACTTTATAGCCTTTGATGTTCTTGTCGGGATAGGTTGTGATCTGGCTGCCGAACAATGCGGATCCTGTCACTGTCTTGCTATCGTCTCGAATATCATCATAATAGTATTCGATGGTATAACCGAAACTGTCCTTCACATAATAGACCTTGATGACATTTGCTTCCTCATCTGAGGTGATTGTCATCGGCAGATTGTCTGTGGATCCCAGTTTGTATCCATCAATGACCTTGTCTGTGTAAGAGGTCACCTGGCTGCCGAACAATGCGGATCCTGTCACTGTCTTGTCATTGTCGATAGTTCCATCATAGTAGTATTCAATGCTATAATCAAAATTGTCTTTGATATAGTAGACCTTGATGACGTTATTTGATGGGGTTGACGTGATGGTCAAAGGCAAGCCAATCACCTCATCAAACTTATACCCGTCAATGACCTTGTCTGTGTAGGTGGTCACCTGGCTGCCAAGTATTCCTGAGCCGATTTCAGTTTTAGTTGTGTCTATGACGTCATCATAGTAATACTCGACAATGTAGCCGAAGGTATCCTTCCCATAGTAAACCCTCAATACATTATTGGCTGGATTGGATGTGATGGTCATCGGCAATGTAAGTACCTGGTCCAATTTATAGCCGTCTATGACTTTATCCGGGTAGGTTGTGATCTGGCTGCCAAACAAAGCGGAGCCTGTAACAGTCTTGTTGTTGTCAATGACATTGTCATAGTAGTACTCGATTGAGTAGCCAAAGCTGCCCTTCACATAATAGACCTTGATCACATTATTGGATGGTATCGCTGTAATGGTGATTGGGGTGTTGTCGCTTGAGAAAACATAGCCATCCTTGGGTTGAGGTGTATAGGCTGACACCTGGCTGCCAAATAACGCTGATCCGGTTGCAGTCAGTGTATTGTCTCTGACGCCATCGTAATAGTACTCGACAGAGTATCCGAAGGTGTCTTTCACATAGTATACCCTCAGCACGTTATTTGCCGGATTGTTGGTGATGGTCATCGGCAGGGTTTCCACCTTATCCAGCTTGTAGCCGGTGATGACTTTATTGGGATAAGTGGTGATCTGGCTGCCTAGCAGAGCCGTGTCATTGACTGTCTTGCTATTGTCGATAACATTGTCATAGTAGTACTCAATGGTGTAGGCGTATGTGTCATATACATAATAGATATTGATTGAGTCATTTTCTCCGGTGACATTGATTTGTGTCGGTTGATCTGGTGCCAGCTTGTAGTCCGGTGCTGTCGGATGAGGTGGCAGATTTACCATTCCTGTCTGAATCGTGTAAACCAACACTGGGTTTGGGTCTATACCGGGCACTCTTGTTGTGGTCCCCAATATATAATAATTGATGAT
>JAUYTY010000209.1 GCA_030694905.1 Eubacteriales bacterium
ATAATGGAATAATCGCTTTGTTACGAATGGTTTGTAGCCCTTGATAATCCCAGTGCTTAATAGGCTGCTCCACCAATTCAATATCCTCTGCTTCCAAGGCTTTCATCACGAGGATGGCTTCGGTAACAGTATAACCTTGATTTGCATCTAAACGTATTTTAACATTCGAATCAATTGAACGCCTTAGGGATTTAATCAGCACCACATCATCTTTAGCAGATTTCCCTATCTTAACCTTAATCATCCGATAACCCTTTCGAATAATGGCTTTCGCTTCTGAAATCATTACATCAGAAGAATTTATTCCGATCGTAACATCCGTATCAACTCGGTTGTTTCCACCACCCAGATATCTGTAAAGAGGTAATCCTGCATGTTTTGCAGCGATGTCATACAAAGCCATATCTATTCCAGCTTTAGCTGCCGTGTTTCCAAACATCAAAACATTCATCATATGATGGATTCTAGGAATCTCCAAAGGATCTATCCCTTCTAGATGTTTACCAATAGATCGAATAGCCTCTATGACTGAATCACTTGTTTCTCCAGTTATTATGACCGGCGGATGCGCTTCACCGTATCCGATAATGCCTTCATCAGTCTCAATTTTAATTAATACAGTGGTTGCACCTTCGAATGTTGTGAATGCAACCCTAAGAGGTTTTAATAATTTTAACTCGAGTTTCTCTACGTTCACTTTTTTAATTTTCATCAGACAGCCTCCAGTTAGATCCTAAAACCAAATCTGCATAATTCGCAATTTGAGTTACATATGCTTCCATGTACTCATCTAAGTTTATGGTAAGTAAATCATTTACAGGTATTAGTTTTAAAACATTCTCTTCTTTATCGACTTCATTCACCAATGCGACTGGTTTCAACTCAAGTGATGTCACTTTAACCTGTTTCTGATTATTTAAGAATCCTATTCCTATTTTGAATTTTGCAATCAAACTTAATACAGTTGCCGGATTAGAAAGAATGGGGGTTAGATTTCCTAAACTATAAATTACAGGTACTGATTTTGAAGCATCAAAACTTGGATTAATAATCTGGACTGGCTGAATCACATGAGGATGGTGACCTAGTATAATGTCCGCTCCAGCTTCTGCAATAGTTTTTGCCCACCCGATTTGATCAGGATGAGGATAAAACTCGTATTCAAGCCCCCAGTGTAATGTTACTATGACTAAATCACATTTGTTTGCTCTACATTTCTTAATCTGTTCACAAATTGAGGTAAGATCAGGATTTTTTTCGATGTGAAATGGTGTGATATTAACGATCCATGGTTTGTCATCTGGAATAGGCTTTAAATTCACGTCAGAGGTATGAGCAACCCATCCAATTCTCAAGCCTGAAATTTCCTGAATCCTAGGTGCAAATGCTTCTAACTCTGTTTCGTTGACTCCCGTACAATAAATGTGATCCGACTTTAACTGATCCACCGTGGTCGTTATTCCTTCCTCACCACAATCAAGTATATGATTGTTTGCTAACTGCACAATGTCAATGGTTCTACTTTTATGGGCAGTCATCGTCTGATATTGCTCTATATTAGAAGAAATGCTCGGTGTATCACCACTATTGATTTCAATTGATTTTATCTCGCCTTGCGTTAGAGTTGACTCGAGATTTGCATAAATAACATCTGATTGGAATAAATCAACTTCAACCGACTCATATAGCTTATCCTTTGAATTTTCCAGCCCCTTGGTACACATCAAATCTCCTACAGCACTTAATGTTTTAATTGTTTCTAATTGAAAGCCCTCATGATTAAAAGAAAAGAGACTCTGCTTGAATGGAGCGAGCAATTGTTCAATATCCGTTTGGACCATGGGTTTAACGATCGGGTGCTCAGTCTTGTAAATTGCGTAGGCCCAAAAATTTAAGTCATGGACATCAAATGCAATATTTTGTGGTGTCTCCCATGCCCCTGTTATAGTGGCATTAAAAATAATGCTATCGATTTTTTCAGTATCCTCTTCAGAAAATTTCATGGTTTCTCTAGCCGAATAGGGTAAGTCAACTGGTTTGTATACTTTCACTAAGTGCCTCCAATCAGGGAAAACATTTGTAATCAAGTTTTTCGAGTTCTATATGTATCCGCATTGGTTTTTTATTAAGAAATACAATGTAACCCTCACATGTCTCTGGTATTTCTGAGCCATTTGACTCTAAATAGTAACGCTTCAACTCTTCATCGAGCATTAGAACGATTACATTTTCAGGTTTCGTTATCCTTAATCGGTATCCTTTATGCATCTTGAACACGGGATTCCATTCATCTTTATCTGAAACAATCTCTCCAGAAGACAATTCATGTAAGGATGTTACATCCAAATAGTAATAGTCTCTATCGTAAATCATTTCATGTGCATCCTGAATAATGACAAAAGGTGCAAATATGTCCCGGGATCCAAACCCAGGCGTATCTAAAAACATTTCAGTAGAATAATCATCTTTAGCAATCGCAGGCATCATGTTATACCCCGCCCCACCATTTGTGGCAAAATAGAGAACGCCAGTATCATCGAGCTTGTCTATCGTTAAAACGTCTCCCATCATTCCCACAGATAAATCGTATGGGTTTCTATTACACGCGATGTACTTTCTACCGATTCGCGATTGCCATTTAGCATTTAAAGGATAATTTTGAGTCAATTGTACTGCAAAAGGCACCATCCCAACAGATTTCTTAACATATAAATAAATACGATTTTCAAATTTTTCAAAAGTAAACGTGTTCTCTTTACCATCAGTAAAAGTACCATACTGATATGAAAGTATTGCTAATGGCTTAAAACCGCTTGGTTGGAGATGTGATACTTCAAGTCTATTTAATGAATGATAAATTTTGTATGTCACATCCGCATTTAAATAAATACCAGAATAATCTTCATTTAATGGAAAGGTGCTAAGTGTTTTATGACAATGTACACTTCTATCTTTAATATTATGATTATTGAGTTCCAAATATGAAGCCACAATCTCTACTAGAGCCTTTGTGGTATTAAAAGGTGACTTTGGAATCATTGAAATGGCTGCCGTAACGGAATATTTTTTACATACCAGAAGGCTAGTTTTGAATTGAAAGGTGCTGCCTTCCTTAAGAAGCGTTCCTTCACCAAGGTCATAATCGGGCATTTCAAAGTCAACTGAATCCCAACCCAACCCAAAGTTTCTAGTAAAGGAATCCTCCTTGAGAAATGTTCTCCCCTGAGGACTAGTCATTAATCGAATACTTTGATCCTTTAAGAGGCCATTTGGATTTATGAACACGTTCCCAAATTTAACTGAATCAGAAATACAAGTTGAGATGCCTCCAGCACCACCTACCAATGCCATTTCATGTACGCCGTCATAGGATACCAATGTATGTCCTTTTGAATAACGCTCACCAGTACATGTCGAGTAAGCACCCATTGGCTGTGAAACATAGCCTTTGATGAACTCGCCAAAACTCAATCCGCTAATTCTGACTACTATCATTTCAGCTAAAGTAAAACCATCATTGCAATAGACTGAAAACTTCCCTGGTTTTGCCTTCAACTTACAATTAGCAAACCATTCGTAACATTTCTCATAGTAATTATCGCCAAGCCATTCGCTATTCATCGCCCCCCTAAAATTTGTACCAGGTAATCCTGAGGAATGATTTATGAGCATTTTAACCGTTATATCTTTGTATCTTTCATCAGCCATTTTGAATTCCGGTAAAATCTCATAGACAAAATCGTCTAATGAAAGTCGCTCCATCTCAACCAATTTCATTATGGCCGCAACACAATATAATTTAGAAACAGAACCAATATTATATAAATCCTCTATTGAAGCCGGTTGAAGCGTCCTGGAGTCCTTTACCCCCCACGAAACAGCTGCTGCAAGTTGTTCGTTATGCAAAATAGCAACGCTGGCAACGGTTGCATTCTTCTCTATTTCCGATTTGAATGATTGGTGAAGTTTTCTGGCAAATTCTATGTTTAAACCATCAATATCCATATACGATTTCATCACCTATGATTCATCATATGATTCGCTTTCCATTTTGAAATACGCCAACACACGTCTTTAGTGCAGTGATGTCAGTTTCAACATCCCCTTTAAATATGGCAATATCAGCATGTAGTCCTTCAAGAAGTAGACCAATTTGATGATTAAGACCAAGTACCTTTGCTGGCGCGCTTGTGGCAGCTTTAACGGCATCTAGGTTAGACAAGCCATATTGAACCATATATTCCAGTTCAAGGTTGACTGGTGTAACAGGTGCCCGGTCGAGTACCATGTCTGTTCCAGCAAGTATGACAACTCCCGTTTCTGCCAACTGCTTAAAATTGGATATATATTGATCAGCTGCTTTCTTAAAATAGCCAAATGTTCTGACACGCTCTGTATCAAATACACTTAAATCGAAATCCGGGCGCGTTGACCTTAACAATTGAAAAAGTTCGTCAATTCTTTCAGGGCAAATCATGTCAATATCAACCATCATTTCTTTTGCAATTTTTTCGTGAAACTCATTTATATAGGTATAGGCACTAAGGGTAGGCACCCATGCGATTCCCTTTTCTTTCATTAATTTAGCCTGCTCAACCGTGAGATAAGTTGCATGCTCGATGGTATCAAATCCAGCCTCAATGCACATGCCAATTGAGGGGGGATTACTCGCGTGTGCACATATTTTTTTATTCACACGATGGCATTCATCAACAGCTGCGATTAACTCTTCCATAGTGTACTCTGGTGTAAAGCTGCGATGGCTCGTCATGATTTTTATCCAATCTGCACCATTTTGAATATTTGTTCTTATTGCTTTTCTCACACCCCATGGTGAATCAGCAACAAAAGTACTATCCAGCTCCCAGCAATGGCCACCTGTCATACTGATACCCCTAATGGTTGTCAGTAGCTGAGGTATTTCTATAAAACCCTTTTGTGCAGCCGTTTTTAAGGTCGCACACATCCCCTCCTCTGAGCCTACATCTCTAATCGTCGTCACCCCTTTTTCAAGGGCTATTTTTAGCATATATGCCGACATGAGTGCTTTTAACTTGTCATTATACAGTGCTGCGTCAGGTTGCGTCTGTACATTGCCAATATGAACATGCATATCGATGAGTCCAGGTAATATCGATGCATCCCCATAATCCATCAGTTCACATTGAGGATAGGCTTTTTCAATTGCATCGGCGACACCCACTGCAAAGATTTTTCCATCTTTTATCATTACAGCACCATTGTTTATCACAGTTATGCCATCACCTATTATCACTTTTTGGGCTTTTAAAATCATTGGGTTATCTCCTGTTGGATATTTTGAGTTTTGGCTTACTCAAAAGTTAGAAATTTTAGTTTTTTTTACATTTTGTTAATAATTTCATTATATCAGCGCAGCTATTCCGCCGCAATTGATATCGGCTTTCTTGATTATATGCTTTTCTGATAAGGCTATAGTCATTGTTTATCATCACCTCAAAACAAAATAAAAAACACGCTCTATCTAACAGATTAGATAGAGCGTGTTTTTGATCTACAAGTTCATTACAACGCTCGATTATGGTATACGCAAATGTTCTGGCACTTCAAAATAGTTTTCAAGCTGCTTGACAAACTCCTTTTCATGACTTTTGAGTATTTTGTCTTTTCTCTTAATCCATCCTCGAGTCTCTTTAAGATTTCCCAGATAAACATCGAGCACTTTAAAATTCGGTGGATAACTGACTTTTTTCTCACAATTTTCATAATAAGAAAGAAAAGTTATAGCATTCATTTCCTTTAACAAATAATTTATCAAATCCATATTATCTGTCTTGATAATCTTATTTGGAGTTATAACCTTTTCCGCATCACCACTCGATTCTTCTGTTGAAAATGCAAGTATTTCACTAATATACTCCGAAATAGCTGTCCGTGGATCAATGCACGGAAACATGGCTAAGTCTTCTAACTTTAAATTTGATGTATTTGCCAGTGGATGACTTTTATCAACCGCAACTCTTATGGCAAATTCCCTTAACAAGTGAAATTCGACATCTTTATGAGCAATCATACCGATGTTAACATTATCAAAAATATTATAATAAGAAATAATCCCAATATCTACTTTATCTTGACTCACATAATCAATCGCCTGATAAGTGGGGGCTGCATAGATAGATAAGTCAATGACTTCATCAGGATGGTTATGGTTCAATATTAAATTCGCGCCTGCTTTCGTCACAGAATCCGATGGATATGCTGCCACACGAAACTTAATTGCTGCTTTAGTCTGTGAATAGGTATACTTTTTTCCAAGATTTTCAGTTTGATTGATAATATTTCGCGCATCCTCAATAAAGGCTGCCCCTATCTCAGTTACCACAACGCCTGAGGTCGTTCTATTAAATATTTTGATTTGAATGTCATCCTCGAGTTCCTTTATGGCCGAACTTATACTAGGCTGGGAGACAAATAAGTTTCTAGCCGCCTTATTAATGGATTTACATTTTTCGACCTCTATCACATATTTCAATTGCTGTAAATTCATGAAATATTCCTCCTACCTTGGTATACATTTCAACCTTGGTTTAGATAGGTCGTTTTTTAAAGTCTTATAACACGTGTTGAATTGTATGCTATTCATTATAACAAAACGTCTTAGTCATGTACATAAGTTTTGTTCTATTAAACATAAAGACATGATGAATAACGCCCATATAGCTGTTATTTTAACTTTTGGAAATAATTTAGAAATATTTGAAAAAATTCCAATACTTGTTCCCCGCAAATCTTAAACATAATCTGGCTATAATCTGATGAATCAATTAATATTTTCATTTTATTCTAGCCATGTAGAATCTTTTTTTCATAATGTTGGTATATTAAACAATCCATAAAAACCCTTCAAAATAAGAAGTGTCAAACATCACATTTCATGTAATGGATTCTATTCCCAATTATTCAACCCCTTGAATATTACTTAATCTATAATTTATTATTTTGTTCTTAACAAGGGTTAATTATCTTTTCACAACAAAACAATTGCATTGTATAAATCACCCTATTAAATGGACAATGAAAAGTCTAGAAACCTTTGTTTGTGGATATTTGTATGAAAAAGCGATACCATTAGGCATCGCTTCCCGCAAAACTCATTCGACGCTCTGGTTTCTTTCCAGAATCAATGCACTTTAAATCACACCACTTTTTCGACCACTGTCTTTCTCTCCAATACCGTGACACTGATCTTTTTTAACACCACCGACAATCCTAAAGCAATTAGTGCTGCAATGGCGGATAGAATAAATGTGTTGGTAAAGCTTCCCACCATTGATTTAATAAAAATTCCTGATAGTGCGGCTATACCATAGGCTTGGTATACGACGCCATAATTGGAAGCATAACGATATGATCCGAATGTTTGATTTGTGAAAACTGGGAATAGCGCTAGAAATCCACCATAACCGACAGCGACCCCAATCATTCCCAAGTAAAAAAATACAGGAATCTGTGCCAAGAAGCTTAATGATAATAAGGATACTATTGTGATAACAAAAACACCTTGCAGAACATTTAGGGTTCCAAACCGATCGGACAAAGTACCTGAAACCAAACGGCTACCTGCATTCGAGAGAGCAAGAATAGAAATGATGCCTGCTGCGGCAGCACTCTCAAGACCTGCCAGTTCAAGACCGATATTCTTTGCAGCGCCCAAAACCAGAAGCCCTGGAATAACCGCCAATAAAAACATCACCCAAATCACTCTAAAAGTTGAGGTTTTAATCATTTCAGCAGTTGAAAAGTCTTTCTCGCCTTTTTCAGCAGCTGTTCTAACATAGCTTTCAGGATTGTTCGTCAGCAAAGCCCCAACCAGAATAAGAACAAAAGATATCATGCCCAGTCTTAAAAAAGTACCGGCCACTGAATGATTAAGTAAAAGCGCAGAGATAACCCTTTGAAAAATAATACTGCCTCCACCGAAAACACCCACCGATAATCCGGTTATCATGCCGCGTTTTTTTGGAAACCATTTTATTAGAGTCGCTAATGGACAAACGTACACAAATCCAACGCCTGCGCCTGCTAAAATTCCGTAGGTTATATATAGCATCCAGGGTTCTGTTGCAAAATATGATAATGCAACACCGCTGCCATATAATACAGATCCTATTAATAAGGCGCTTCTTGGTCCTTTTTTATCTACCAAACGTCCAGACAATAGTGTGCTGACTGCAAAAACAAACTGTGCCAAGGCGTAAGGCCATAGAATTTGGTCTGCTGTCCAACCTCTTTCGGCTTGAAGCGCTGCACCAAATATACTCCATGCATAAAGCCCTGCAATAGTGACTTGGGCCAGTAAAGCACCCACCATTACAACATAACGATTTTTAATTGTCCACATAGTTTTTCTCCAATTGTAGTTTTTTATTGACCTATCGTAAATCCTGTGAATCTGATAATTCTAGTAGATCCTATAATAAGTTGTAAATTTATAATTCGAATGAATATAGTATGTCATTATACAAAAAAACGTAAAGAATCACTCACACAGTTTTAAAATAACCTAGAAATGAGATATACTTTACGTTAAAAAGCATGTAACTATTTGTTAAAAATAAGTCTTTAACAATAATTTGAATCCAATTTTTGCTGTCTTTTTCTAAGCTTTGCAGCTATTTTTAGATTAGATCAGTTTGAATATTTGCGCTCGTTTAATGGTATAACTTAAATATTTTTGTGCCACTTTTACCACATAATGCATCCTTAGCCTTATCAAGAGATGCTATTATGGTACTTCTACCAATCTTTGAATCAGCGAACTTTATAGCAGCTTCTACCTTAGGAAGCATACTTCCCGGTGCGAAATGATTTTCTGCTATATAGTTCCTAGCTTCTTCTATTGTCATTTGTTCTAGATCAACTTGATTTTCCTTTCCAAAATTTATTGACACTCTATCTACTGCTGTCAGGATAAATAGATAATCTGCTTCGATTATTTCGGCCAACTTTGCACTTGCAAAATCCTTATCTATTACTGCCGCTACTCCTTTTAATAGGTATCCATCTTTGACTACTGGGATTCCTCCCCCGCCCACAGTTATAACTACTTGTCCATCTTTAATCAATGCTTTAATAGTCTCCTTTTCAACTACATCAATTGGTTTTGGTGACGGGACTACCCTTCTATATCCTCTTCCGGAATCTTCTACCATTACATATCCCTTTTTCTCTGTAAGCACTTTTTGCTCCTCTTCGGAGTAAAAATTTCCTATAGGTTTTGAGGGATTTTTGAATGCTTCGTCATTTTTATCAACTATAACTTGCGTAATTATTGTGGCTACCGGCTTATCAATTAATCTTCTATTCAACTCTTCGCCGATTGCATTTTGCAAATGATATCCAATATATCCTTGACTCATTGCACCGCATTCAGAAAATGGCATGTATGGAATAGCAGAATCTATATTTGAACCCACTTCCATGGCTAAATTGATCATACCAACCTGAGGACCATTACCATGTGCAATTATAATCTCGTTGCCGTCTTCTATAAGATCCACAATAGGTTTCGCTGTTTCCTTAACAAGCCTCAATTGTTCTGAAGGAGTATTCCCT
>JAUYTY010000210.1 GCA_030694905.1 Eubacteriales bacterium
CTTATACCCTACCCCTCTTATAGTTTCAATATATTCATTTGAGCTGTCATGCTCTTCAATTTTTTTTCTGATATGCCGGATGTGAACATCCACAGTTCTTGTTTCACCAAAATAATCATATCCACAAACCTGATTTAAAAGCTGGTCTCTTGTATAGACCTTGCCTTTATTCTCAGCCAAAAGTCTCAATACTTCATACTCCTTCAGTGTCAGAATAATCTGCTGATTATTGATAAATACCGAGTGTTGCTTTTTGTTGATGGTCATGTTGTTCACAAAAATGATATCCTCATCCTGCTTCTTGGTGTCACTTCTCCTCAACTGGGCTTTCACTCTAGCAGTAAGTTCTTTTACACTAAAGGGTTTGGTCACATAATCATCGGCACCTATTTCAAGTCCAAATATCTTATCAGTTTCAGTTCCTTTAGCGGTCAGCATAATGACAGGAATATCCTTTGTCCTCTCAGCTCTTTTAAGGATCTTACATACCTCAATACCATCAATGGTAGGCAACATCAAATCAAGAATAATCAGGTCTATATCGGTTTCCGCTTTTATCATGGATAAGGCTTCTTCTCCATCTGTGGCAGTAACAACATCAAATTGATTCAATTCCAAATTGAATCTGATCAATTCCAATATGTTTTTTTCATCGTCTACAACTAAAATTTTAGCTGACATTTGTACCTCCAGTAGAGAATTCCTCTTGTTAAAGCTATAATCCACTCTTAATGAAAATGCTTCTCTCTTAATAATGATATACCATAATATGTCAATCCTGTCAAACTAACCAATGTCAACATTGTTATTCATGATTTTTTTCAGTTCATCCATAAAGGTATTTATGTCTTTAAATTGCCTATATACAGAAGCGAATCTGACATAAGCCACGTCATCAAGATTTTTCAATTCTTCCATAACCATTTCTCCAATCTGATCAGTGGTGATTTCATTTTCCATGGCATTTTGAAGCTTTCTCTCAATACCATCTGTAATTGCCTCAATATCTCTCAAAGGAACAGGTCTTTTTTCACAGGCTTTTATGATGCCATTTAGAATTTTAGTCCTGTTAAAAGCCTCTCTGGTCTTGTCTTTCTTGACAACAACCAGTTGGATGTTTTCAATTTTTTCATAGGTCGTGAACCTTTTGCCGCAATTGATACATTCCCTTCTTCTACGGATTGTGTGCCCTTCATCAGTTGGTCTCGTATCAATGACTTTTGTTTCCTCAAACTCACAATATGGACATTTCATTCTAACTTTTCTCCTATACAATAAAAAGAACTGAGTCAATCAGTTCAGTCTATTTATTTTATGAGTTATTCTTTTTCAAATCGAATCTTATCATCAGATTTTATGAAATTTGGTATATCCAGGTTCCAGGAAGGTCTGGCAAAGCCATCTCCTTTTAGGGATCCCTCTTTATTGGCTAGAGTGTCCTTCAAATCCTTGGAGGGTTCTTTTGACTTTATTTTTTGCTCGGTAAAACCAGTTGCGATAACCGTGACTTTAATGGAGTCGCCCAAGCTCTCCTCGATATTGGCGCCAAAAATAATATTGGCCTCAGGATCTGCTGACTCGGTGATAAGTCTAGCCGCATCGTTGATTTCATGCAATGCGATATCAGAACCACCGGTTATGTTGATCAACACGCCTCTAGCACCATTGATTGACGTTTCCAGCAACGGACTCTTTATAGCTTGTTTGGCAGCGTTCAGTGCTCTGTTCTCACCGGTTGCATAACCAATTCCCATATGGGCAAGACCTTGCCCGGACATAATTGTTTTAACATCTGCAAAATCAAGATTGATAACAGCAGGAATGGCAATCAAATCAGATATGCCCTGAATGCCCTGTTTCAAAACATCATCCGCAATATCGAAAGCTTCCAGCAAGGTAGCCTTCTTATCTGTTATTTCCAACAATTTATCATTAGGTATTATGATAATGGTATCCACAAATTTACTCAGTTCATCTATGCCTCGCTGAGCGTTCTCCATTCTTTTCTTGCCTTCAAACAAAAAGGGCTTGGTAACCACCGCCACTGTAAGAATATTCTGCTGTTTTGACAACTGTGCGATATAAGGTGCTGCTCCTGTCCCTGTACCCCCGCCCATCCCGGCAGTAATAAACACCATATCTGTTTCCTCGAGCACTTCCTGTATTTCGCCTTTGCTTTCTTCTGCCGCTTTTAAACCTATTTCGGGATTAGAACCGGCACCTAATCCATTGGTCAATTTTTCTCCGATTTGTATTCTATTATCTGATTTAGAGTTGATTAAAGCCTGCTTGTCAGTATTGACAGCAATAAAAGAAATTCCTTTGACATCCGCATTGATCATTCTATTGACGGCGTTATTCCCACCACCACCTACTCCAATCACTTTTATCTTTGCTAATCCCACAGGGTCAACATCAAATTCGAACATATTATACCTCCCCTTTTTGTTATATATAAGTATAGCATACAACCGCTGATTTTTAACTTATTTTATCATATTTAATTAACTTTTTGACAATCAGATTGAAATCATTGAATATTTTTAGTCCGAATGACAAAACGATGGCAAGATAAAGTGATATGCCCAGCTTTTCACCAATAAAGGCCAAAAGACATGCGAAGAGTATTTCGGATGTAATAAGGATTGCCTCCTTGTAGATATTAAACTCCATGCTCTCGTTTTTGATTATTCTGAGCAAGCTCTGCAGAAGAATCAAAATGATCAAGGTCACATAGATGGTAAATGTGGCACTATATGAGAAAGATAATGTCAATCCAAGCAATACACCCATTGCCAATCCAATTATAGCGAATATCATTTAATACACCTTCCTTTTATTTGTATGAGTCCGTCAATCATTGTATTTTGGAATCAGAATAAAATCACTTTTCATCGTTTCTATTTCAAGGCCATAAGCATTTTTTAAATTATAGGCATAAGTATTGGGGGCATTGATTGCTGCTGACAACAGATCTTTATTGCCAATTGCCTTGATAATAAATGGCGCTCCGACACCTTCGCCATTTATTTTAATGAGAGGACCTACACAGACTACCTCGGTTTTCGCAAGTATTCTCTTCCCATTGATAGATATGGCCTCCGCTCCCGAATTAATCAAATCATTGATTATCATCGCTATATCTACATCATGCACCAAGTCGTAGTTTATGTTTCCCTGTGTTATGGATTCATTGTCTGACAACTTGATCAGCACACCCTCTCCTCTGACATTGGTATAACCAGCTATGGCCTTTACTCTATCAATCTCTTCCTCCAGATAGCCTGCAATATAGTCACTGTTAAATTCAGACAACTGATACCTGTTAAGGTCTCTGCTGGTTAAGATAATTATTGATCTAAGCCCTTCTATCTCATTGTTGATCGCATTGAGCTCGTTGGAAAAAACCGCAACTGAATTGACATTGATAAAAGCATAGCTTTTTGAATCATTCATAATCTGCAGTCCGGCAAGAAAACCTATAATAACGGCTAAAGTCGTAATCAAAATTCTGTTTTTTGTCATATGAACACCACATTTCTTTCCGATTGTCTATAAATGCCCAATAATCGATGATGGCTAATAAGGCTGTGCATATCTAAACTCAAAAACCCTGATTTGTCTTTGTATTTCTATTTCATTAAGAACGTTGATCTGGATCTGGTAGTTCAGATTCTTCATCTCCCAGATAGCGCCACCTTTAAAATTCAACACTGATTCCAAAGTCTGGGTATTGCCAATCGCTTTAATCTCTATTGGTGGCAGCACAGAAACACCATTGATGTTTAAGTATGTGCCCACAGGGACTATCTCGGTATAGTTTGTGTGTCTTTGTCCGTTTATGGAGATGGCTTCAGCCCCTGCTGCATTCAAATTGCTGATTACCAATAAGATGTACTCGTAGTTGTACACCAGATTATTTGAGAATTCCGTAAACTGATTTTCTTCAGGCGGATTATCCAAAATCACAATCACACCAGGCCCTTTAACGTCTGTAAAACCTGCCATTATTCTATATTTATTCAATTCATCTCTTAATGATTTGATATAAATACTTTCTTCAGCCGCGCTGTTCTCATAGTCTCTCAATCTGTCCTCAAGCTCATCAAGATCTTTTATCAACTGGCTTTTTTCTTCATTGGCTTTCTTTATCTCACTTGTCAGCTGATTTATTTTTTGAGAAAAAACGATGCCGCCTGCAGTATCTCTGACTAACTGAAATTGCAGAGCTAGTACCAATCCTAAAAAAATGCTGATCAACATTATAAACACTCTATTCTTCAAGCTTGACCTCCATATCGTCAAAATCTATGTAAACCGGATTCTCACCTTTGGTAAAATCCAATAACCCCAATACATCCTGATTATTTTTTATTCTATCATTTATTATCTCTTTGGTAAACAAGATTTGATACTTCATATTTGAGCTTTGATCCAGTTTGATTAATGTGCCATAGGTAGTGGTAAGATAAACGCCGTCTTCGCGTATATCTATATAATCCACGTAATCAAATCCATTTATTTTGACATAATAAAGCAGTTCTATCAATGACAATACATTAATATCACTGCCGCTAATATAGGCCATTTCTCCCAACCTCAAGTTCAGTTCAGAATCCAGCCTGATCATCGGCAGATTGCTTTCACCAATTTCTGCAGCCCTCAAGGGAATGCCTTCAAAGTCTAGAATAAAAGCCTGATTGATGCCCGCCATAAATACAGCCTCTTGTCTTTCCAAAACATGTACTTCAATAATGTTTGGAAGCTTCCTTTTGATCTCAGCGCTCTTAATCAATACACCTGTCATTAGCCTGTTTTCTGAAAGCTTTTTATCTATCCGCAAAAGATTATCCCCAAGCCTCAGCCCTGATAATTCCACAACCTCAGTCTCGGACATCTGCTTGTTTCCAGAGACTTGAATCTCCTTGATGTTGAACACCTCGGTATATATGATAATATAAGCCGAACTTATTATAGCCAGAACAAACAGCAGGATGTTGAAAACAATCTTTCTTCT
>JAUYTY010000211.1 GCA_030694905.1 Eubacteriales bacterium
CATCAGGGTTTCCCCCATTGTGCAATATTCCCCACTGCTGCCTCCCGTAGGAGTCTGGACCGTGTCTCAGTTCCAGTGTGGCCGTTCACCCTCTCAGGCCGGCTACTGATCGTCGCCTTGGTAGGCCTTTACCCCACCAACCAGCTAATCAGACGCGAGTCCATCTTACACCGCTATCACTTTGATATCCAAGCCATGCGACATGGATATGTCATGGGGCATTAATCCCAGTTTCCCGAGGCTATTCCCCTGTGTAAGGCAGGTTACTCACGCGTTACTCACCCGTCCGCCGCTAAGACAGTGTCTGACACTCAATCTTCCCGTTTCGCTTCGTTGCCCCCTGACGCTCCCTTTTCCCTCAAAACCCATTGCTTCCCTTTTATGGGGTTGCAATGCATTCCTCGAAGTCAAGACTCGCGACCGGTTTGCAACTTCTCTCAAGCTACTTTCGAAAAAACTCAGTGCCAAACACTATCTCCGCTCGACTTGCATGTGTTAGGCACGCCGCCAGCGTTCGTCCTGAGCCAGGATCAAACTCTCGTTTATAACCTATTCTTAAGCTTTCGCTTAACGCTCATTTCTTTTCGCTGACTTTTTTTGAAAAGTCCCAAAATTACTTTGTTTGTACTGCTTTGTGCTGCTTTCTAATTCTCTAAAGAATTACGTTGACTATGTGTTATTCTATTGTCTATGTGCGTCTGTTTTGCCCGTCTTCCCGACCGGCAACTTTGATAGTTTATCATCTGCCTATACCCAGTGTCAACATGTATTTTGCTTTTCCCTAAATTCTTTTTTGGGGGGATTTTCAATATCTTTTATAGGCGTGTTTAGTTTCTTCTCATAGCTTGTTCTATGTCATTTACGCTTTTGATAATATCCTTTGAAAGGACATCGCAACCATTTTCAGTAATCAGCACATCATCCTCTATTCTGATACCTATTCCTTCTTCTTTTATGTAAAGACCCGGTTCGACTGTGAGCACCATGCCAGGCTCAAGAATATCTCTGTCTCCTACGTCATGGGTATCAAGACCGATATAATGGCCAACGCCATGATACAGATATCGGATAATCTCTTCCTTCTCCTTTATCAATCCGATTTCAATACATCTCTTAGCTAAAATATCATCGGCAATATTTCGCATATGGTCTATGGGCATGCCCGGTTTTAAGGCCCTTATAATCTCTTCCTCGGCTTCCAGCACCGCTTCGTACAATTCCTTTTGTCTTGGTGTGAATCTGCCTGATGATGGGTATGTCCTGCTGATATCTGAAGCATAATAGCCATACTCAGCCCCTATGTCAATCAGAACAAGCTCATTGTCATTGATTTGGCTGTTATTTTCTCCATAATGAAGCAGAACCCCATTCTTGCCGGAGGCTATAATTGGATCGAATGCATAGTCTCCACCACCATTCATTTTCATTGCAAACTGAAAATGCGCCTCCAACTCATACTCCATGCAACCTGGCTTCAAGTGCTCCAATATGCTGTTAAGGCCTAATTCTGTCAGCTTTACCGCTTCTTTAACGGCCTCGATTTCTTCTTCTGTTTTTATTTTTCTTTGATTTGCAATCAATGGAAAGGCATCCATCATTTTCAGATACGGAAAATTCTTCTCCAGAAGCTCCGCAAATGACATTTCTTCTGTTGGAATTGCTCTTATCCCTCTCTTGAAATAATCCAGATAGGCTATCCGGTAGTAATTGTTCACAAACATCTTTGACAGGATTTTCATCAGATCTTCTATGTAATGGACCGTTTCAATACCTGTCAAAGCGACAATATCTTCTTTGTCAGTCATCTTTCCATGGTAGAGCTCCAGATAGCTATCCGGTTTTTCTATGAACAGCATCTCTTGGACTGACTTCCTGAATTTCGAAAGCACTAATATTGATTTTTCTTTGTCAAAACCTGACAAGTAATAAAAGCTCTTGTTGGGAACATACTTGTAAAACTGGTCGTGGGATTTGTATTTTGCCTGACCTGAAAATATAATCATTACGGCTTCGTCTTCCATCCCGTCCAATATTTTTCGTCTGTTGGTCCTGTAAAAATCGATATTCATTTGCTTTCTCCTCCGGATTTAGACTTGACTTATTTTAAATTTTCGGGATTCAATCCCAACAAATCTTTATGTACAAACATACCGTCTTTTCTGATCAGTGCATCGTCAAACCATATCTCTCCGCCACCCCATTCCGGAGTTTGTATCAGAACAAGATCCCAATGGATGTCTGATTTGTTCCCATTGTCGCAGCCGACCACGCTGTTTCCTGGCGTGATATGAATGCTGCCCATGATTTTCTCATCAAATAGGGTGTCCTTCATCGGTTTGGTGATGTGAGGGTTGACGCCGATGGCAAACTCTCCTATATATCTTGCACCTTCATCCAAGTCCAGCACTTGATTTATTCGTTCTGAATCGTTAGCTGTGGCATGGATAATCTTGCCGTCTTTGAACTTAAATTGGATGTTCTCATAGGTGAATCCACCTCTTATGGATGGTGTGTTATAAGTCAAATAGCCATTTGCAGACTCTCTCAATGGCGCTGTAAAGACTTCTCCATCAGGTATGTTCATGTTTCCGCAGCATTTGACAACAGTCATGCCTTTGATTGAGAATTCCAGATTTGTTTCAGGTCCTATGATTCTGACCTTGTCTGTCTTCTCCATCAGTTCCTTCAATGGATCCATAGCTGAAGACATCTTCTGATAGTCCACATTGCACGCGTTGAAATAGAAATCCGAAAACCCTTCTGTGCTCATAGAAGCCGCCTGCGCCATTGCTGGTGTGGGATACTTCAATACGACCCATCTCGTCTTTGGACATCTGATTTCCATATGCAGTTTTGAGCTGTAAATGTTATTGTATAGTTCTTGCTTGTCGAAGGGCACATCAGCTAGTTCACTCGCATTCTCCGGATATCTTACCCCTATATAGGCATCCATCCTTTCCATGCGGAACGCTTCCAGTTCATACATCTCGCTTAGAAGCGCTTTGGTTGCTCCCATCATTATTGTCCTCTCAACGACCGGTTGCTTCAGATTTAGTATCGGCAAAGCACCGACGTCAAAAACGCTTTTTATCAGTTCATTGATGAATGAGTTGACAGGGCCATTTGTTTCAATCAGCACCTTTTCATTTTTCTGCAGAGCAAGCGAGTATTTAACGATAGTTTGCGCCAATTCTTTTGATTTGATATCATTCATATTTGTTGCCTCCAAATTCATTATAGGTGTTAACCAAAAGATACCAGCCATGGTATGGGAGGGAGACCCATGGCTGGCACCTGACTGCTAAAAAATGAGTTTTTAGCGATTTATTTCATTACCTCTGTCATATAGATTCCAACACTCTTTCCGAACTGAATGTCAATGCCAGATCGATATAACGCTCTTTCAATGGCTGCTAATGTGGAAACAATTGTATGCTTGTCGATATTGCCCATGTGTCCCAATCTGAAAAGCTTGCCTGAATAAGCTCCTAGGCCGTTAGCGGTAACAACGCCCTCTTCAGCCAGTATCGCTCTGAATTTATCGTCATCGATACCTTCGGGATAGACCACATTGGTCAGTGTGGCTGCCCTATTTTGTTCATCTGCCAATATAGAAAAGCCTAAGCTTAAAAGTGCCTTTTGAATAGCTCTGGCGTCCTTCAAATGTCTTTGGAACCTTTCTTCCAATCCCTCTTCGTTGATGATTCTGACAGATTCTTTCAGCGCCCAGATCAGATTGATGGGTGGCGTTCCATAGTACTTCATCGGGTCATTCATAATCGGAAGCCATTTTTCAAAATCCAGGTATGAATCCGCTATGGTTTTCAGATTTTTTCTTCTTTCGATTGCTTTTGGACCTGCCCAAATAATCGCCAGGCCCGGTGATACGCCAAATGCCTTCTGTGATGCGGTAAACAGTATATCTATCCCCATCTTTTTCAGGCTTTCTTTTTCACCGGCTGTTGAACAGACGCCATCGACGATATATAGCGTGTCTTGAAACTGATTCAGCATCTCACCTATTTTTGCAATATCAGAGCGTGTGCCTGTGGAGGTGTCAACATGTGTGACTGTTATGGCGTGGTAATGCTTTTCCTTTAGCTTTGCTTCAATTTGATCTATAGGAACTGCTTTGCCCCATTCAGATGACAATACATCTGTGTTGATTCCTCTTCTTTCAAATATATCTATGAATCTGTCTCCAAAATATCCGTGAGACACAACCAAAACATTATCGCCGCTCTTGACTGAATTGGCAACTGCCACTTCCATGGCCATAGTGCCTGTTCCTGATAGGACAAAGCACTCTTCGGCCTGCCACATATCTTTAAGATCTAGTACCAGCCCTTTGAAATCCTTGACAAAATCAGCATCTTTAAAGGATACTGTCTCTCTTCCCATCTGGACCATGATACTGTTGACAGTAGGTGTCGGACCCGGTATCATGACTAATTTCTTGTTTTTCATTTTTTCTCCCTTCATGACGTATTCGCAAATATTCGCTTAAGCTCAGTTTTTATCCGATGACCAACAGTGCTAAGACTCCCACTTCTGTTGATCGTATTCTTCTATGATTTTCAGTAAAGCTTCTTTTTTACCCTGTTCCAATGGAAGCAGTGGTCTTCTTGGAAAACCGCCTTTATAGCCCTTTTGATCAAGTGCTACCTTCAATCCGGGTATCCCATAGACACCAGTGACCATCTTATTGATCTCTATCATCTTCAGTTGAAGCGCTATCGCTTCCGCCAATTTGTTTTCTCGGTGCAGTTGCACAAGCTTGCAGCAGTCTTCAGGCAAACAATTTGCCAATGCCAAGGTAGCGCCTTTTGCTCCCAGACACAAGGCGGGTAAAAGATAGCCTGCATTTCCGACAAATACTGTGAAGTCCTTATCCACATCACGAATCATCTCACCAATGTGAACAATGTCGCCCGATGTATCCTTGATACCAATGATATTCTTATTTTTTGATAATCGTGCAATCACTGATGATGTCATACTGATACCTGTGTTTCCAGGCATATTGTAAATCATTAGCGGTACATTGACATTGTCGGCAACCTCTGTGAAGTATGTGAACAACACCTCATCATTCATAGCTTTCTTAAAATAGTTCGGTGGTAAAACAAGTACTGCGTCGGCTCCAGCCTGTGCTGCCTGATTGCTGAATTTGATGGTCTCTCTGGTTGACTCGCAGCTTGTTCCAACGATGATTTTTTTTCTCTTGTCAACTTTTTTTATAACATGGATCATCAGCTCTATCTTTTCTTCCTGTGATAGAAATACAAACTCTCCATTTGACCCAAGCACCACCAGACCATCTAAATCGGTTGCAATCCATTTTTCAAGATTATAGTCCATACTCTCGTAATCAATATCACCATTTTCTTTAAATGGTGTGATAATAGGTGTGTAGATACCTTTTAACATGCAGTCCCTCCTTCATGATTATTTGATTTCTTTAAAAATTTTATCCATTCTATTTGCGGCTTCCTCTATTTTATCGTATGAATTTGAATAAGACAAGCGAATGCTGTCCGGTGACTCGAATGCATCACCTGGAACTGTTGCCACAAGACCTTCTTCCAACAAAAGATTGGCCAGATCCATGGAGTCTTTTATGGTTTTTCCATTATAGGACTTCTGATAAAGCTTCGAGACATTGGGCAACAAATAAAACGCGCCTTCAGAGTTGATGCATGATACCCCGTTCATTTGATTTAACCGCCCCAACAGAAGATTTCTTCTCTTTTCAAATTCATCTCTCATGATATCAAGACTTTCTTGAGGACCTTCCAGCGCCTCTATGGCCGCCTTTTGAGTGATTGAATTCGCCGCATGGGTCATATGCCCCTGAATGGCGCTCATCGCTTTGATGATTTTTTCCGGGCCCGCCGCGTATCCAATTCGCCATCCCGTCATCGCATAGGCTTTGGAGAATCCATTTATTGTAATGGTTCTTTGATAGATATCGTCCGACAGGGAAGCAATCGATACATGCACAGCATCGTCATAAACCAATTTCTCATAAATCTCATCTGAAAAAATCAGAAAATCATTTTCAACCGCCAACCGTCCAAGCGCCTCCAGGGATTCTCTGCTGTAGACTGCTCCTGTGGGATTATTGGGCGTGTTAAGCATTATGCCTTTTGTCCTAGGACTCAAGGCTTTCTTAATATTGTCGATGTTTAGCTGATAACCATCTCTTTCATCGGTTTTAACGAAAACAGGAACTGCTCCAGATAATCTGATGATTTCCTCGTAGCTTACCCAGCAAGGTGTCGGTAGAATTATTTCGTCACCTTCATTGCAAACTGTTAGCACAGCATTGTTCAAGCATTGCTTTGCTCCTGTTGAGACGATGATATTTTCCGGCCAATATTCAATCCCATTGTCATCTTTAAGTTTTTTGCATATGGATTGTCTCAACTCCAAAATGCCGTTTACCGTGACGTATTTGGTAAACCCTTCATTGATGGCCTGTATAGCTGCTTCACATATGTTTCTCGGGGTTTCAAAATCAGGCTCGCCGACATTCAGGTCAATGACATCTTTTCCTGATTTTTTCATTTTTGCCACTTTTGCTGTAAGCTCCACAGTGGCGGATGGCTTCATGTTTGCGGATCTTTGACTTAGCATAGATGTTTATTGACGACTTCCAATACTTCCGGATAGTCTATTCCAAGTCTTTGAAGTGTTTCAGGCATTGGAACCGCGTTATTGGTCCAGCCTCGTCTATTGTACACCGCATCCAAAAGCATCTCGTATTGGTTTTCTCTGTGTTTTCTTAGGATTCCCATTTTTTCTTCTATGGTTTTTCCCTTTATATCAAACCCAAGTTCCTTTAGCTGTTTGTCGTATCTTTCCATTCTTGATCTGTACTCAACTATCGTCACAGGTCCCACAGATCGATAAGGTATGGCATCATCTCTTCTAAGGCCTTTGCCCATTTTCAGATTGAAAACCTTCTGAAGGTTGTACACCCTCTCAGATTGAAGAACCAACTCGCTGACATGTTGCACATTTGCTCCAGTGACGCCATTGTATAGATTGATATAGTTCTCTATATGCTCAGGTACCTTTGCCGGTTCATCGGTTTCCGCATTGTTGGCAGGTTCTATGTCATTCCAGGGCAGCTTGCACAGACCTACCAGACTGAACCATGTCCTGAATAGAGGATAGAAATATAGCGCTTCCGCCTTATCCTCAAATGTCGGAATCTGGTTGTTTACCATATCCATGAATATCAGCCAGTTTTCATCATGCTGAGCCCCTTTGTTGGCTGTTCCATATCCGGCCTGTTGTGCGAGTGATTCCTTTGTGACGTACTCCGAATATTCCAATCCTTTGCATTCCATTCCAATATCATTGAGATAATCGGCATCGATGCCGTATTGATCGACAAAAATCTCTTTCAGTTTCTTGACGCCCAATCCCGCCACTGTTCCAAAGCCTTCTCCTCTTGACATCTGATGAAGCAATTCAAGCTGTGCGGTCCAATTGCCAAAGTGAAGCTCAAGTCCTCCTGTAATGGCAACATCTATCAGATTTTCCTCAAAGCATTCCATAAGGAAGGCACAGGTGGTTCCAAACGAAATGGTATCAATGCCGTAGGTATCGCAGTAGAAATTGCATTCAAGAACCGCATGGGGATCATAAATACCGCAGTTGGTTCCAACACCGGCAGCCGTCTCATACTCCGGACCATCTATCAATACCTTGTGCCCTTTGTATGGACCTGTTTTTAGCTCGACATTGCTAACGCTTTTAGAGCATTGCATAGTACAGCCGTACCAGCATCCATCTGGAATTCCCTGTGTAAAGGTTTCCTGCCAATACTGTTGCCTCATTTTATAGGCATCCGGATGATAGCCATATCTGAAATTGTTAACCGGAACCAGATCATAATCATTCATCGCTTCCACAAGTCTTGTGGTTCCATTCAGCCTCATGTTGGCCTGGCTGCCGTCGTTATCATGTAATTCTCTGTGAAGCCTTATGCCCGTTCTGGCTACCTTGTCATAATCGGCAACGTTGTTCATGTCTCCAGTCATACCGGGTTTTCTGACAACAACAGCCTTGATATTTTTATCCACAAAAACTGTCCCTATGCCACCTCTGCCTGCCTGCTTTAGTTTTGTGTGTTTTCTGTGTATATCGTAATATGAGAAGTTCAATATGCCAAAATTTGTATTGCCCGCCGCACTGCCTGCCGATATGATTGAAACATTCTTCTTATCATCTTCACTGATTGAAAAAACATCCGTCAACACCTCTGCTAAAATATGACTGTCCTCGCAATCCCCCAAGTATTTTTCAAAGCTGATCATCCCATTTTCACCATCTATGAAGATGACAAGCTGAGTCTCTGATTTACCCTGTATTTCCAATGCATCAAATCCACATAGCTTGAAAAGGGGTCCAAAGTGACCGCCTACATTGCTGTCAATGGGAATATCTGTCAATGGCGATATGGTTGCCACATATGTTTTGCCTGATCCCGGATACTGCGTAATTCCGCCTATGGGTCCCTGGGCAATGACTATTTCGTTCTCTGGACTGTTCCATTTGGTGTCACTGTTTACAGCGTCCCAGAGCAGCTTCATGCCATATCCCCTACCGCCGGTGAACTTCTCTCGCATGTCAGAACTGACGGTTTTTATTTCAGCTTTTTTCTCACCGATATTAATGTATAATGTGCGATCGGCATAGCCTTTATCGATTTTTTTGGACTCAAATGGCGATTGTGCGATCTGTTCTCTTTTATAGTCTTTTATTTGTGTCTCCAGTATTTCTTTATACTTGCAATCCATGTTTTCCTCCTGTCTACTCAAGATTTTCTATAAATATCGCGCTGGTCGGACAAACTGCGGCGCATTTTCCACAGGCAATGCATTTGCTTGGTTTTCTCTCACCTGTGAAGTAATGGATGGACAATGTGTCGCAAAAGCCAACGCAGGCATAACATTCTACGCATTTTTTTCTATTCAATGTTATGACGCCGTTTTTCGATATTGTCAAGGCTTGTGTGGGACATATGGTTGTACAATAACCACATTGATTGCATACGTTAATATCGAATTTATCATTAGTGCTTTCTGTTATTCTGATAACCGATTTGTCTCCTGTTTCATCCTTGTAATAGGTTGTCGCGCATTCTACCATGCATTTTTTACAACCGATACAAAGCGCTTCATTCTTACTTAATACTTTCATATTCGAATCTCCTCGTAAATTGTCTTTTTTAAATCACAATTGCTGCAGTGCGGCTTCTCTTTCCAGGGACAAACCATATGATTGAGCTCCGTCAATTCCCTGGTGCCACGAAATACCGATTGCATCGGCAATATAATAAGGATCTTCTTGATTGTACATGACATTTCTACCAAGCAATATCCCTCGGATATTGGTATTGATGCCGCGTTCCTTGACATACTCTTCCACGACTTCTATGGCCTTGGTTTTTGCCTCATCGGGAACAACCAGAATTGAACAGGTTGTGGCATCGGTCACGGCTTTGTAATCATTGTTCAAAGGCACTTCAAGCCATTTTCGAGCTGATGTGTTTCCAAGTGCTGCAGCAACTCCGATCGTCTGCACCAATCTCTCTGTTGAGACTTCCAATGCGTATCCATTTTCAGTCTTTTTAACGAACAGGCTTTCTATGAATATCGGCAGCTTGTTTTTTTCAGCGATATTGATTGTTTCGGAGCAGTATCTGATTGTTTTACCACTATCTTTGTCATCAGGATCGATCCTGAACATGAATTTGACGCCATCCAGGTTCATTTCACTTAGCTTTTCCACAGTATAGCAGGTACACATATCATCCATTTCCCATGATGTGTTTTTAAGTCCACCACGGTTGACAGTCCCTATTAAAAGCTTGTTTTCAAGCATATCAACATTGTGCCTTTCTTTCATTATGCTATTTAGAATAAGCAGGTCTTCAATGATGTCGGCAGTCGCCTCTATTCCATCAACAAAAGAACTCATCAGCATCCTTGCAACCCTAGACAGATATTCGTGTCTGTTTCCCAACCCGATATTGTTGCCGTTATAGGCTGTTATCATCCTGGCATTATGATCCGCCGCCACCAGCACCAATTGGTTTTTGAACACTGGTTTTATCCTGGACTTAAGCTCTCTTGCGATTATTTCCGGTTCAAATGTCTTGATTTGGTTGATTTTATCATAACTATCCCTTGGTAAAAATTGCTTATAGTCAAATACCGACATCAACGGCCTCCCTTTAATTATATTTTTCTTTTCAGTCCTCTTTTTTCATAATAGGCATCGGGAATATCTTTAGGATCCTTGTACAATGTCATCACGCATTTGCCGTCACTTCCCACTCCGGGCACATCCATGATGAAAAGGGGCCATCCAAACCACTCATACCATCCGAATTCCCACATTGTCGTGCAATTCAGGCAGTAGCACTGGAATCCTTTTTTATCATAACACCAGGTATGTGCCTCATCCGTTACCGCTACCGGGTCAGGCTGCTCTTTCACAAGATAGCCGCCGCTGTTGCATTTATCAAGGATGAAGGTGATCTTTTCATCGTCCTCTTCCCAGATTTGCTCATTGTCGTGAACCATCTGCCACAGGTTTGCCCTATTTTCCAAAAATCCTTCCAGCGGAAAATCCTTGTAGGTTGCTTTTCCTGCGTCATAGGCACTGATCCAATCCTTAATGACAGGCGGATAAAATGTGGTCGCATATTCCTTCATGCATTCGAATATGGCTTCATCTGATGCGTTTTTCTTAAAGTGCGACAGTGTCAGATTAACCCATCTGACTGCAAAGTCGTGAAAATTTTGCTTGCCCGTCACATTCTTGCGATGTAGTTCGAGTGCTTTCTCCATATCACCCGCTTTGATAGCCGCTTCTAATTCATCAATGGTTCTTTTTGCATTGACATTGACAATCTGTTCCATTATAGGTGTTCGTTTCATAGTATTCCCTCCGTATTTATGATAAGCTTTTTTTATATGTTTTCCCGTCGTCTTCAACAGGGAATTGCACTTTTTTTCCTGTCATGCCTGAGATATAAATCGCCCTAATAAACTCAAGGGCTCTTCTGCCTTCGTGTCCGTCAATTTTTGGTTTTCTGTTGTTCTGGATTGCCTCAATGAAATCCTCAATCTGCAGCTTATGCAGCTCGTAATTGACATAACCGGCCTTAGTGGCGGTATCTCCCGAATCGATTATCTCTTTTGTCAAATAATCATCCTCGTTCATTCCCTCGATTTTCCATTGGATTATCTTTTCCTCTTCCAGAATGATGGTTCCTTTTTCGCCATGTATCTCCAGTCTTCTAGGATATCCGGGCTTAATGGCTGTAGAGCTTACCACACTGCCGATAGCACCGTTCTTAAACTTGAAGATCGCATTAGCCATATCATCCACTTCAATATCATCGTGTATTGTGGTCATGTAGTCGCCGGACAGGCTTTCCACATCACCAGCAATAAACAGCATCAGATCTATAAAATGCACCGTTTGGCTGATCAGTGACCCGCCACCCTCGCCGGACCATGTACCCCGCCATTTTCCTGAGGCGTAGTACTCATCGCTTCTAAAGCTCTTCCCGATACAATCCACTGATAGAAGTCGACCTATTTTTCCGGAATCAATAGCGTCTTTAATGGTTAAAGCCTGTTTCATAAATCTATACATGAATATGACGCCAAGTGTAATCCCTTCTTTTTCACAAACGGCAATCATATTATCCGCTTCGATGAGATTTGTTGCGATGGGTTTTTCGCAGATAATGTGCTTTTTCGACTTTGCAATATCCTTGACCATCTGTTCATGAAGGAAAGGTGGTGTGATGACGCACACGACGTCAATGTCATCATTTTTCAACATTTCTTTATAGTCTGTGTAGACATACGGAATCTGGTATTCTTTTTTATATTGTTGGCATACGGCTTCATTCACATCGCAGAATGCTATAATCTCTGCATTGTCTATGCTCTTTATTGCATTTGCACTCAAGGGGCCTGCCATTCCCCCGCCTATTAATGCAAATCTAGTTTTACCCATTTTTATCTCCCTTCAGATTTAATATTGCAAATCAATCTATGTGTTTTTTTAATACAATACCCTTATATGCACCTGAATGGCAATCATCTCGAATGACTATCCCACCGCCAATGATTACCAGCTTGATGCCCGAGGCGAACTGATTGTATCCTGTCGTCGAAGGACTCTCTTTGAAATCCTCTTTCGAGAAGACGGTAATATCTGCTTTGAAGTCTTTTTTCAGAAGACCGCGTTTTTTAAGACCCAGCCGTTTGGCCGGCAATCCGGTGATTCGGTGGATTGCTTCCTGTAACGTCAACAGTCCGGTATTGGATACATACTCGTCAAGAAACCTTGGAACCCATCCGTAGCAACCAGGTGACCACCTGATGTGTCTTAAAGGACCCTTGTCCGATAACGACACCCCGTCGGATATCACACCTGCTTGCCCGAGTTTCAAAAAACTCGCAATGTTCTTTTTAGATTTTATTTTGCCCATCATCAATGCGCCAAACATATCTGACCCTTCGGCAATCAACAAATCCATCATGGCATCAAAGGGATCAATATGCAGTGCGTTGCCTATTTTCTGGAAAGTCATTCCCTTGAACTCAGGTGATTTTACCGTATGATACAATAGAATCTCATCCCATTTGTCATCTCTTATTAGCAGCCAAAATGGCTTTTTCTGGTTTCTGACACTGTCCCTGACAGACTTATCCCTCAATAGCTTAGCAATCTGATCGGGTCTGTTCCTAAGTAGCTCATTGGGCAGTATGGCGGTCATGGTAGTCGGTCCCCACTCATACGGGATGACATCACATGCCATATCCAGACTGCTGCCATAATGATGCATTCTGTCCAAAACCCATTCGGTAGCCTCTTCAGGGGCGCCATATTTTGGCACCGCATGAGATATCTGTAGCCTGACACCTGTTTTATTTGCCGTGTCGAAAGCCTCTCCATAGCCCTTCTGATATTGCTCATCCCTATTTCTGACATGGGTGGCGTATAGGCCATCATATCTTTTGACGATATCACATAGCCCGAAAATCTCTTTCCTGTCCGCACTATTCCCTGGGAAATACTCGAGCCCGGTGGAGAAACCAAATGATCCGCATTCCATGCTTTCTTCCAGTAGCCTTTTCATGCTTTGTATTTCGCTGCTTGAGGCTTCCCTATTCTCGAATCCCATCACATAGCTTCTGATGGCAGCATGACCCGTTAGAGGAACTACATTGATGCCCAATGGTCTGTTCTGAAGATCATCAAAGTAGTCTTTCGAATTTTTCCATTCAGGCCTGTATCCTTCAACATGGCAGAAAACATTTCGCTTCAGGTGTTCCAGGCTTTTAAAAGGGGTGCAGGATAATCCGCAATTTCCAATTACCTCTGTTGTGACACCTTGTCTGACAAAGCTTTCAGCTTTTCCATCCAAAAGAAGCGTATAATCTGAATGGCTGTGCATATCAATAAAGCCAGGCGTGACGTATAAACCTTCCGCATCGAATGCTTCCTTGCTGATGGCATCGCCTAATAAACCGATTTCAACTATTCTGCCATCCTTGACAGCAATATCCAGTTTCTGTTCTGGTGAACCGGTGCCATCTATCACTTTCCCATTTAGAATAATCAGATCAAACATACCAATTCCCTTGTATTAAGCTGTTTATTTATCGGTTAGACACCAGTCGATTATAATGGAAGCCAGCATCTTTATGCCGTCAACAAATTCCTTTTCATCGACCCACTCTGTCCAATCCGCACCGTAAAGCCCGCCGCATAAGGGGCCGATTCCTGCAGTCGGTGTATTGCCGTAAACGATTGGATGGCGTATATCGCTTGCACCGTGATATTGATAGATGAAGCTTTCAACGCCATTGACGCTTGAAATGTTTTTTTCTATTGTCCTGACAATATCCGAATCCTTCGATACCATTGCAGGTGTCGCTCTAAGGTTGAGTATCTCGATTTCAGGAGGATTGACGGACAGCCAGTCGTCACCGGCAAAACGCTTATGAAAATAATCCTTTAATTCTTCCAGTACCGAATATATTGTTTCTTCTTCACCAAAATACAGTCTTGATTTGATTGTGTATGTCATGGGATCCCTGCCAACTTTGATACCGGCTTCAGCTGTGCTGATATTCAGCTTGGTCTTAGGTGTGCCGGCATAAGTTCCCTCTGTGAACAGAATTCTTTCTCTTCTAGCCTTGTCCCAATCCGACATGGCTTCTACCACCATTGAACCTTTTTTGATGGCGTTGACTTCACTGTTATCCAGTTCGTCATTCTCCCTGCCTTCAGATCCTTTTATTGTGACTGAAAAATCAACGGTACCCATGGAATAGATTTTAACCTCTGTGTAGCCATGGCCGGTTTCAGCAGGATGCAGATAGATACCGCCATCCGCCTTATAACCTTTGGCTATGGCACTCAACGTTCCAGCCGAGCCGCCTCGTTTTCCAAGAACACTCATCACTATCAGGTCTCCGTCAAGGTCTGTCTCTTTTAAAACGGCCTCTACTGCCAGCATGATGGTTGCCATCCCTGATTTGTCGTCAGCTATTCCATGGCCGTATAGCCTGTTGTTTACTCTCTTGAGATCGTATACACTCGCAATATCAGCTGATTCGCAGGTTTCAGTATCAATATGGGCAAACAGCATCAGTGATTTGCCCTGTCCCTTGCCTGATTTTATACCCACAAGATTATAGGCTCTCTCATCCACTTTTTCCCCTTCATTCAATGGGCAATAGTCTGCGTAATCCTCGACTCCTGCCGTGTTTCCGGAGAATTTATCTATATTCAAGCCAAGCTCTTCCATCTTTTGCAATATCAATTCCTGGGCAAGCGTGGGTTGACCGTTCTCGCTAGGAAGTCTCACCAAGGAACCTAAAAATTTGATTGCTTTATCATTGTCTATTTTGGAACTGACTTTTTCTTTCAATTTTTCTTTATTCATTCTATTCCAGTCCTTCCTTATTGTAATCGTGCTAAAATCAAAATCATATCTGCGCATCATTTATCAAACCTGTCCTGCGACAGTTCTTGGAACTTTTAATCCGTTCTCATTTCTGTTATTAACAGTCAGGGCATAGACAAGGTTTGGGTGGATAGTATGCCTATGCCCCGACTGAAATCAACAGGGTTTATCGTTTAATTAACTAAAAAAAACTTATTATTCTGCGAAGTCTGCGAATATAAAGTCAGGATCCGGCGATCTGATTCCACCTTTAAAAATGTTGATCAGGTCATCTCTCTTGGCCCAGGCACCACCTGCGTTGTAAACAGGTACGAGTGGTCCTTCATCCATCAGACGCACTAAAGCCTCATATAAGAGTTCTGCTCTCTTCTCTGGATCTACTTCTGAATCTGATGCTGCAATCAGCGCATCATATTCTGCTGAAGCGTATCTTGTGTCATTCAATCCGTTTTCCGAAGTCAATCTTGTCAAGTATCCTATTGGATCAGGATTGGATGATGCAATACCTGCAAACACGATGTCATAATCTCCGGCTGTCATCATGTCCCATCTTTGTCTTGACTGTACCAATGTAATATCGAGGTTCAATCCCAGATTTGTGAACAGCATGTCCTGAATAATCTCACCCATCAATCTTCTATCCGGTCTGTCATCAGTCAGGTACTTGATTGTTGGGATATCTGCTCTTGCCACGCCAAGCTCTTCGAGTGCTTTGGCAAGATATTCCTCAGCTTTGACCAAATCTGCGGTTTTCGGATAGAATTCATTGTTGAATTTCTCTCCCCACAATTCCCCATTGGTTACCATAGCTTTTGGAACGTAGCTAAGCGCTGGTATGGATCCATCATTAAGAGCTGCTTTGATAAATAGTTCTCTGTCTATTGCATGGCCGATTGCTTTTCTGAAATTGGCATTTGCTAGAAACTTGGCTGCGGGACTAGTGCTATCAAGATTAAACTCCATCCACATAGTGGTACCAGAGGTTGTATAAATAGCTCTTCCCAATCCATCCATTGCAGGAATCAAGTCCTTAGGTATATCAGCATAGTCAAGCTCGCCATTTTGGAACATCAGGATTGCTGTGTTTCCGTCTCCTATGACATAAAGCTCTATTCTGTCAAGCTTTATAGCATCCTTATTCCAGTAGTTTTCATTCTTTTCAAAGATAAATCTGTCTTCCGGTTTCCACTCAACCAGAACAAAAGGTCCGTTACCGATAAGCTTGTCTGTAGAAGTAGCAAATTCCACACCATATTTTTCAGTGAAGTCTTTTCTGTTTGGATTGAACAGATTTGATGAAACATAGTCTAGAAAATATGGATAAGGTTTTTCCAAGGTGTATTCTACTGTGTAGTCATCGAGTGCTTTAACGCCTACCATAGTGGGATCCGTCACTTCGCCTTTGTTGAATGCCTCACCGTTTTTCAGGACAAATCCATAAAACGCCATGCTTCCGTTAGGAGCCGGTGGGGTAGGGTCAATCAGCCTGATTGCGCCATATACATAATCATGGGCTGTCAAAGGTTGTCCATCTGACCATTTCGCATCCTTTCTCATGTGGAAAGTGTAGACCAGTCCATCTGCTGAGACTTCCCAGGTTTCAGCGCCACCAGGTATAAACTCAAAATTATGATTTCTGATGATCGGATCATATATCAATGATCTTACCTGTGAAGCATTGACGTCCTGACCGGCTTGCGTGTCAAGACTGGCTGGCTCGGCAGCTAATCGACCTCTAAGGACTTTTGGCTCTGCCGGCGGCGCTTGCGTTTCCGTCGGACCTGCTGTTGTAGCAGGAGCTGCCGTAGTTTGTTGACCCGGTGTCGTGCATGCGGAAAGCACAAATGCCAGTACCAGAATCAACACTAGAATTGATTTCAGATTCTTTTTCATAAATTTTCTCCTCTTAATTATTTTTTTTATGATCAAATGTTGTTTTTTCAACATCTAATTAACTAGGTGACATGCCACAAAATGGCCAGGACTTACCTCTCTCAATATAGGTGCTTCTTCCGAGCAATCACCGGACGCATGAGGGCATCTGTTCTTGAATTTGCAGCCCGGAGGCGTGTTGATCGGGCTGGGTACTTCTCCTTGCAGCAGCATCCTTTGTCTATTGGCTGATAGAATTGGATCTGCAATCGGTATGGCAGAAAGCAAGGACTGTGTGTATGGATGCAGTGGATTTTTATACAAATCGTTGCTCTCAGTCAGTTCCACCACAGAACCTAGATACATTACCGCAACTCTGTCTGAAATATGCTTCACCATACTCAAATCATGGGCGATAAACAGATAGGTCAAGCCAAACTCCCTTTGCAGCCTCATCAGCAGATTGACAATCTGTGACTGCACCGAGACATCCAGAGCTGAAATAGGCTCATCACAGACGATGAATTTTGGCTCGATGGCCAATGCTCTGGCAATTCCGATTCTCTGTCGCTGCCCCCCTGAGAATTCGTGGGGAAACCGATTTATATGCTCTTTGTTCAATCCTACCAGGTTCAGAAGCTCAAAAACCCGATTGGTTCTATCCTTTTGTTTGTATAGATTATGGATTACCATGCCCTCGGCTATGATTTCTCCTGTTGTCATCCGTGCATCAAGGGATGTGTAGGGATCTTGAAATATCATTTGCATTTCTCTTGTTATCCCCTTGTAATCCTTTTTACTGTAATGAGAGATGTCTTTGCCTTCAAAAATGACTTGACCTTCTGTCTGTTGATAAATCCTATTCACAACACGACCAAGCGTGGTCTTGCCGCAGCCTGATTCTCCTACCAATCCCAAGGTTTCACCTTTATTGATGTAGAAGCTTACGTCATCAACTGCCTTTAGAATTCTACCCCTGCTCATGGAAAAATACTTTTTAATGTTGTTGATTTCAACCAATTTCTCAAAATTATTCAAGGGTTTCACCTCCATGTCTACCCGGTCTTGTGACTGCAGGTGCATTTTCGTGTTTTAGCCAGCAGGCGCTCTTGTGAATGCCCCCACAATCAAATAAAGGAGGCTGCTGCTTATAGCAAATTTTCATGGCATATTCACATCTTGCCGCAAAGCCGCAACCAACCGGTGGTTTAAACAGATCCGGAGGTGTACCTGTGATGGCTTTCAAATCGGTTTTGTTGGTGTCTGTCAATTTGGGAATCGAGTTCAGCAATCCCCAAGTATAAGGATGTCCGGATTCATAAAAAATCTCATTTACTGTCCCAATCTCAACAATTTTCCCTGCATACATGACTGCTATGCGATTGGCCATATCCACCACTACGCCAAGGTCATGGGTGATCAATACGATTGAGGTGTTAAGCTTGTTCTTTAAGTCTCTAAGCAGATCAAGAATCTGTGCCTGAATGGTCACGTCCAACGCTGTGGTCGGTTCGTCGGCTATCAGCAATTTCGGGTTGCAGGACAAGGCTATGGCGATGCATACCCTTTGCCGCATCCCGCCACTGAACTCGTGAGGGTACTGCTTCATCCTTCCCGATGCATTCGGTATGCCGCAGAGCTCCAAAATATCCACAGCTTTCTTATATGCCTCTGACCTGCTGACACTGGTATGTTTTACGATGCTCTCAATAATCTGATTGCCGATTTGCATGGTGGGATTCAAGGATGTCATAGGATCCTGCAATATGACTGCGATTTCTGAGCCTCTTATATTTTCCATTTGCCTTTGTGTGAAATCGATCAGATTCTTGTCTTCGTATATTATTTTACCGCCTTTGTAGACTGCTGGTGGAGAGGGCAGCAATTTGACTGTGGAGAGAAAGGATACACTCTTGCCGCAGCCTGACTCACCGACGATCGCGAGAACCTCGCCCTTGTACAATTCAATGCTGATGTCCCGTACCGCTTCTATCTCGCCTTCATAGGTTGCAAAGGATATGGATAAATTTTGTATAGATAGTATAGTTTCTTTATTATTCATCGATATACCTACTTTCTTAATTTAGGGTCTAAGGCATCTCTCAATCCATCACCAAACAATTGCAGCGCTAGCATCATGGTGCTGATGAAGAATGCCGGTATCAATAGCTGATAAGGGTGTACCTGCATGACTTGTCCTCCTGCATTTGCCAACTGCCCCCAGCTGGTCATCGGTGGCTTGACTCCCAAGCCTATGTAGCTCAGAAAAGCCTCTGTGAATATAGCCTGCGGTATTCTCATGGTCAATGTAACGATTATGACTCCTGACATATTAGGAATAAGATGCTTTAGGATCAGCCTTGATGAACTCGCTCCCATTGCTTTTGCGGCAGTCATAAAATCCTGCTCCTTCAACTGAAGAACCTGACCCCTGACCAGCCTTGCCATTCCAAGCCATCCGGTAATTGCAAATGTGATAATGATAGGAAAGAGTCCCGATCCGATTACCATCATAATCAATATGACAAATATTAAAAAGGGTATGCCGCTTAATATATCAACAATTCTCATTATGACCAAATCCAGGTTTCCTCCGAAATAACCCGCTACGCCTCCGATCAGAATTCCCAAAAATGTTTGAACGAGGGCTGCTACCAAACCTATAAAAAGTGAAATCCTCGCACCTACCCACACTCTTGCCCATAAATCTCTACCTAACACATCTGTTCCGAACCAGTGCTGGGCATTTGGCCTGATATTGGTCTCCATCAGATAATTTGTCCGATAGCTGAAAGATGTCATCCATGGACCGATGATTGCCATTATCGTATAAATAATGATGATACATAGACCTATCATTGCAAGCTTGTTTTTTCTCAATCTCCTCCAGGCATCCTTCCAATAACCTACACTAGGTCTGTTGACAACCTCACTGACATACTCGTCTTTACCTAAAACGCCAAATTCCTCTAACGGAATATCCACCAAACCTAAAACGTCACTCATGATATCACTCATGTTTTTTCACCTCAAAATCAATTTTTTTTGTCTACTCTTATTCTAGGGTCTATGAAGCCATATAGAATATCTACTAAGAATTGGCTAAAAACCAGGAAGGTGCCATAAACTATGGTCAACCCTGAAATCATGGGATAATCCAAGTTCTGTATCCCCATAACATAGTGCTTGCCCATGCCAGGGATTGCGAATATGTTTTCAATAACAAATGTCCCTGTCAATAAGCTTGCAACAGTCATTCCTAAAATTGTAACAATCGGCAATATGGCATTCCGGATCTGATGTTTCCATGTGATTTGAAACTGGCTTAATCCTTTTGCCTTGGCATTTTTAATATAATCCATTCCCACAACATCCAGCATGCTTGTTCTCATCAATCTGGCCAATACAGCCAGTGTCCCTAAAGACAGGGCAAAGGTGGGCAGAATCGTATGCATGAAGGATCTATATTGCGCTACCGGAAATAGTCCAAGTTTAAAAGACAAGAAGTACTGAAGCAGGCTGGCCATGATAAAGCTGGGAACTGAAACCCCTACAATGGCAATAAGCATTGTCAGACCATCCCATTTTTTATCCTTGTTTAGAGCAGAGGTGATCCCCAGAAATAATCCAGCAAAAGCTGCTGTGAAGAGTGCCCTTAGACCTAAATCCAACGAATAAGGAAACGAGTCTGCAATTATTCTGTTAACAGTCCTGCCTTTAAAACGCAAAGAGTATCCCAGATCGCCTTGCATCAAATTTTTCATATAGAGTCCATACTGCTCCAGCACCGGTCTATCTAATCCGTAATAGGACAGCATCCTCAATCTGATCTCATCGGGAACCAACGGATCACTAAAGGGATCCCCAGGCAATAAGCGGACCAAAACAAAGACAATCGTTATGAGTACCAATATTGTTACAACTGATATGAAGAATCTTTTTACTATATATTTACCCATGTTCACATCTCCTGAAATTCAACGTATTATTTGATCAGATAAAATTCTGTTTGCCTGCCACCTATAAAATATGTCTTATCATCTACAAATGCAATTTGCTCTTCCAATGCCAGAATGACCTCTTGATCCCATTCGGGCACGTAGTATCTGTTGTTCAGCTCCAACGCGTAGCATGTGTTGTTATAAATCGGATAATCCCCTTTACCGTCAATCCACTCCTGATTGTCCCAGAGTCCTATAGTCGGCCCCGCGCCATGGTCCTCAAGGCCTATGGGATGGGCATAAATGCTAGGCTTAAGCCCTTCTTCAATGGCTCTCTTCCTGGCTCTTTGAAGGACTTCGTTGCCTGTGACCCCTTCCTTGAATTCCTCACATACAATATCCTGAAGTCTGTTGGCTGCCTTCATTGCATCCTTAAGACCCTCGGGTGCATCAGTCTCGCCGTTTCTTAAAATATAGGCGTTTTGCTGTATGTCGGTGAATAGTCCCAGATACTGCATGCCACAATCGCATCTGACCAAATCTCCAGGCAGGATCACAGTGTTCTTTAAAGGCTCTGTGTTCTGACCTTCTTTAGGTTTCCATTCAGAATCGACAAAGCAACCGCCTGACGGAGAAAAATATCCCTTTCTCTGTACTTTTATATACCCTATTCCAAAATAGACGGAATAATCCCTGAACCATTTCAAAATATCAACGTCTTTTGTGACGCCTGGGTGGAGAACTCTTTCGGAAAAACCCTCGGCTATTATGCCCTTGGTCATTGACGATATGCCTTCATAGATAGCAAGCTCCCGCTCTATTCTCTTCTCCATGTAGCCAACTACCAATTTGCCAGCGCTTGTAATCCTTTCTGATAACTCTGGACCGAGTGCAGCCACCGTTTTCTTGTAGAGGGAATGGCTGATGCCATCACCAAATGAAAAGTGATCCGAATAATTCAACCCAATTACCTTTGGATTGATTTCCTTGACGATTTTGCTCAGGCATTGCCATTGGTCCTCTCCGCTTTCAGCATTCCACAGCATTTCATAATGGCCCTCAATTTCGATTTCATATCTGCATATGCAGCCAGTCCAAAGCTTTTCATCTCTGATCCCTATCAGCAAAATACTTGTTCTTCTGGCTAGCTTATTGCCTGTCAGAGATTCCCATACAGGATCATTGTTGCATTCATTGGCTGGTATGATCCACAGATCTATTACTTCTCTCTTAAGCAAGTCCAATAATAAACCATCCAATCTGTCCTTAACGATGCTTCTTGTTATCATATCCTGTTGCGCTTTTCCCAAAATCTTCTTGTTCCAGTCATAAACCGTTGTGTATTTGCCTTCCATTTCGCATTCTCCTTTTTTATTTGCCTATTTGGCCAATTCGTAGATAGCCTTAGCGTATATTTTGGTTGCTTTTATGATGCTGTCGATGTTGACATACTCATCGGCATCATGTGCCACCTGCCTCTCTCCTGGAAACAATGGACCAAACGCCACCGCATTGCTAAGTGTTCTGGCATAGGTGCCTCCCGTCATGGTAACCGGCTCTGCGGTTATGTCGCCTGTTTCTTCTTTATAGACGCTCATAAGTTTCTTTACCAAAAAGCTGTCCTTATCAATATAATGTGCCTTGGAATGATTGCTGATTCGTATTGAAGCATCATGGTCACTGAAATTTTCTCTTATCTTATCTATTATGTTGGTGTGGCAAACTGTTATCGGATATCTGATATGTACTTTCATCTCCAATGTGTTGTTCTCATAATTGATGATTCCCGGATTGAATGTCAGTGGTGTTGATATGGAATCAGTAAAATCGCACCCTAGTCTTTCACCGCTGTAATCCTCGCCTATCTTTTTATTGTACTCGTCAATAAATATCTTAAGCTCCTCTTCCAATCCATCAATGCCGCCTAAAACGGACAGCATTCCGGCAATTGCATTCTTTCCATCTTGAGGGTTTGTCGCATACGCTTCCTTGCCCACTATCTCGATCTTCAGCAATCCTTCTTTCTTGTCAAAGGAGTAGGATGAACTGAATGCGCTATCCAGATTTTTCATTTCGTTCAGTATAGCCTCTTTGATGTGATCATTGACAGAAAGTACCGCTTCGCACTGGTGAGCAACTTTTTTGACTAAAGTGCCTCCCTTAATGCTTTTTAGGATATCGCTTCCCAGCGGAGCGCTGATTGTTTTTTCAAATGACAGCTCAAGAATTCCTTTCTCTCCATAGACAACCGGGAATGGCGCATCGGGAGAAAAAGCCACGTCCGGTTCTTTTTCTTTAGTCAGGTAGTATGGAATGTCTTTCATACCCGTTTCTTCGTTGGCCCCGAATATTATCCTGACCTTCTTGTTTGTTTTAAGTCCGGATTCTTTAAGTGCCTTCAATGCGTAAAGAGAACCAATGCAAGCTCCTTTGTCATCGTATGAACCCCTTCCGTATATCTTACCGTCCACGATTTCGCCTGAATAGGGCGGATAGGTCCAGCCACTGCCTTCGGGGACGACATCCACATGTACGAGTACGCCGACGATCTCATCGCCATTGCCATATTCGACATGTCCTGCGTAGCCATCGAAATTTTTTGATTCAAAGCCCAAGCTTTTAGCTAGTTCCAACACATATTCCAGCGCTCTGTACGGACCCTCTCCAAATGGCTTTCCCGTTTTGGGCTCCTCTTGAACGCTTTTGATCTGAACCAGCTTTTGGATATGGCGTATTATCTCATTCTTATCATTATCAATTGATTGCTTAAAAACCATATTATACTCCTTTATCTGATAACTATGATCTCCGTTTGCCTGCCATCGAGAAAATCAACCCTGCCTTGAGTGAATGCGACTGTCTGCTCCAGAAACATATAGACATCTTGTTGGTCCCATTCCGGAACTTTTCTGGAGATGTTTAGCTCCAATGCATAGCATGTGTCTGCATATAGCTTGTAATGGCCTCTTTCAGGCAGTATGTCCTGCTGGTCCCACATGCCGATGATAGTCCCGGCACCATGACCGTGAAACCCTATGGGGTGTGTGTATAATCTGGCGTCGATGTTTTCCGATTTCGCTTGTTCTATGGAAGCGGTAAATATCTCATTTCCGGATCTGCCTTCCCTGAAATTTTCACAGACTATATCCTGAAATCTGTTGCCTGTTTTCATGGCTTCCTGGATTCCCTCTGGTATTTTGTCCTCACCCGGCTTCAGCACATAGGCCATTCTTTGGGTGTCAGTCTTCAACCCCAGATAATCCAGCCCCACATCACATCTCAGCAGATCGCCAGGTTCTATGACAGCCTTATTGAGTCTATTGTTGGGCTCTCCTTGTCTCTGAAGATCGACATCGAATGGAAACCATGGCCTCAGGCCCAACGATTTGACCTTTTCCATCATCCACCATTCCACATCGGTTGTGGTCGTAATGCCTGGTTTAACAATCTTACCCGAAAAAGCTTCCTCGATAATGCTGTGAATGATATGGTTTATCTCGGGATAGATTTCAAGTTCTTTTTGTGATCTTTTTTCCAGCCATCCAATTGCCAGATCCTGAGCACTGACAATTTTTTCTTTGATATCATCCTCAATGCTGTTGAACAGCTCTTCATGCAGATATTGGGTCAGTCCATCAGCAAGGGCAATGTTTTTAGAAGTGTTGATTCCAATTCTTTTTGGATTTCTTTCTTTTATGATGCGGTTGATGCATTCCCATTGCGTTTCATTTGCCTTGTCCCACATAGGCTGATAATAGGGCGTAAAAGCTGAGCTGATAGAAGGAAATAAACTAAGACAATCCACTTCTTTGTCATCCTTTAAAATAAATAGGATTCCCGTCAGTCTTGATGCGTTCATGGCTGGTGCCGGGAAAAGACTTTCCATGACAGGATCCTCATTGTATTCCCTGCCAAGTATGATCCACATATCGATTTCGGTCTTTTGCATCAATTCGGGCAATATGTGTTTAAGTCTGTGCTGTAACCAATCATTCTTCATGTCTGCTTGTTTTGAAAGTGGCAGTATTTTATTCTTCATGGCATCATCGACTCACCTTTCATTATTATATTGTAATTATATTATTGATATATCACATAATGGCATAAATGCTGTTGATTATTTTCTCACGACTTGATCTTATTATTGTGTCGAAGTGCATGAGTTTATATCTGTTTGTTTTATTTTTAACAAGTTAATGCATAAAAAATTATCTTATATCAGATTTGAACCTTCAGGAATTTGTCTCTAAATGTCTCCACATGATGTCTCAACAATTCTGAAGTGGTTTGTTCGTCCTGATCCTGTATCGCTTCATATATTTTTTCATATTCTTCAGTTATATGATCATCGATGCTATTGATTTCTTCTCTGTTTAAAAAGAGCAACCTTATGCTTAAATCCAGCGTTCGGTTCATTGTTTCTTCCAAAAATCTGTTCTTCGTCATTTTTGATACTGCTAAGTGAAACTCTCTGTCCATCATTATTCTTTCTTCGTCATGTTCTTCATTTTTGATTCGATTGATGATGTCAGACAGTTGATTCAGCTCATTAATTGTCCTTCTTTTGGATGCCAGTTCACCTTCAAGTGTTGATAACGAGTATCTGATTTGAAATATCGATTCCATGTCCTTGATCGACAGTTCGCTAACCATGATACATTGTCTAGGTATGATCCTTACTTGTCCTTCCCATGACAGTTTGATAAGCGCTTCCCTAATAGGCGTTCTGCCAATATTCAGCTTTTTCATCAGATCGTTGTCAAATATAACCTCTCCCGGTTTTAGCTCGGTTCTAATTATCATCTGTTTTATTTGTTTATAGACAATCTCGCTATTTTTCAAGGTTATTCTCCTAAAACTTTTATAGTTATACTGTTATTATATTTGTAATATATTACTAATATAATAAACTAAATAATATTTAATTTCAATCTATTTTTAAAAAATAATCAATAAAAAAAAGGTGCATTTTATAGCCTGTTGATTGAGCTATTAAATGCACCCATATGGGTCTAAGCACCCATCATATCCCTAACCTGAGCCACGTCCTTGTCGCCTCTGCCTGATAAGTTGACAATAATAATTTGATCCTTTTCTGTTTGTTTAGCCAGCTTCATGGCATGTGCTACGGCATGTGCGCTTTCAAGAGCCGGTATGATTCCCTCAACCTTAGATAGTTCATAGAATGCTTCCAGCGCCTCGTCATCTGTCACTGATGTATATTGTCCCCTTCCGCTCTCATTGTAGAATGAGTGCTCAGGTCCAACCCCAGGATAATCCAAACCGGCAGCGATTGAATGTACCGGCAATGGTTCACCGTTTTTATCCTGTAGGGTATAGCATTTGAAGCCGTGAATGATTCCCGGAGATCCAAGGGTGATGGATGCCGCGTGATCCGGTGTGTCCAATCCCTTTCCCGCAGGCTCGACGCCCACTATTTTCACGCCTTTGTCTTCATAGAATGGGTGAAACAATCCAATGGCATTGCTGCCGCCACCGACACATGCCACCAAATAATCAGGCAGTCTGCCTTCCTGTTCCAATATCTGAGCCCTCGCTTCTATTCCGATGATACTTTGAAACTCTCTAACCATAACCGGGTAGGGATGAGGACCGACTGCAGATCCCAGCAGATAATAAGTATCATCGGCGTGTTGCACAAAGTCCATAAGTGCTGCGTCCACAGCATCCTTGAGTGTTTTCGTTCCTGTGGTGACAGGAACAACCTCGGCTCCCAACAGATTCATCCTGAATACATTCAGCTCCTGTCTTTTTGTATCGATTTCTCCCATGTAGATGATGCATTCCATACCGAACATGGCACAGACAGTAGCTGTCGCCACGCCGTGCTGGCCTGCTCCAGTCTCAGCGATAATCCTTTTCTTGCCCATTCTTTTAGCCAGCAGCACCTGGCCGATTGTGTTGTTGATCTTATGTGCCCCTGTGTGGTTCAAGTCTTCTCGTTTCAAATAGATCTTTGCACCGCCGATCTTATCTGACAACCTCTCTGCAAAATAAAGCGGATTGGGCCTTCCAGTGTATTGTCTGTGGTAGTACATAAGTTCCTCTTTAAACTCAGGCTCTTCTATATAGCGATAGAAGTTGTCTGCCACCTCATCCAAAACCGCCTTCAAAACCTCTGGTACATACGTACCACCAAATTGACCAAAAAACTCTTTTCTTTCCATTTTTGTTTCCTCCTTAGATTTAAGCGGAGAGTCGAGAAAGGGACATTAAAAAATCCCCTATCCATAGAAACTATGGATAGAGGACGAATAATCGCGGTGCCACCTCTTTTAATCTTATAAAAAGATTATCTCTTTCAGATACGGGAAAATTCCGATATCCTATCTCTGTAACGGGAGAATCCCGGGCTTTCCTACTGTTACTTCAGAAGCCGCTCATAAGTCCATTCAATTATTCTCGAACCATCGGATTTCCACCAGTACCGACTCTCTATCAATTCTCCGAACAATCTACTACTCTTACTCAACGCTTTTTGTTTGATTGTAACAGATTATAGTGAATAATCAAGCAGTTGTCAAGTAGAAACTTGGTGATATGTTGTTAACTTGTGATAAATTTGACTTTTATGTCAATTAATCTATAATCTAAATAGAAACCACCATTTTGATTTGATAGGGAGTAAATTATGAAACCTTGCGAAATATTTTTTAACCACAGCAACAGCATATGGACCGTTCCGGAGAACACCCTTATATCTGAAGCGTGCTCGAGGGCTGGCTATCCGCTTGATCTGGTATGTGGCGGGAAAGGTACCTGTGGAAAATGTATGGTTACAATCAGAAGAGATGGCATAAAAGAAAACGTGCTTGCCTGCACCACAAGAATTATAGAGGACATTTCCATTTATCTGACTGATGAGCAGATCAGCAAGGAGGCCCAGATCCTTGGTTCGGGAGGGAAATCATTTTATTTCAGCCCTGCTATCCGTAAAATCCATCTTAATCAAGAGCAGTTGATTCCACAAAGCTATGGATCATTCATGGAACAGATCGGGAGTAAATTGGATATGACTTTCAACTATGAAGCCGTGAGTAAAATCGCAGAGATAATAGCAGAAAACCTATCAGAAGGGTTGACGCTAATAGTGGACAGTGAAACTGCATTAGATGTGCAGATCGGTGACACCTCTTCTTCTCTATATGGATTGGCTGTTGATATAGGCACAACTTCAGTCGTCGGATACCTTTATGATCTGACCAATGGCATACTGCTGGGAACCTACTCCAGTCTTAATGACCAGATCGAGAGAGGGGCTGATGTCATCAGTCGAATCATGCATTGCAACCTATCCGATAACGGAACCCAAGAGCTACATGATAAGATTATCAACACAATCAACCGTCTGATTGACAAGGCGGAAAATGAACATCATGATGTGAAATCAAATTTGTTCAATATTGTCTTATGTGGCAACAGCACCATGCAGCATCTCTTTCATGGATTCAACCCCGGTTCTCTAGGGCAATATCCCTTTGTCTCGATTCACGGAGACGCATTGAAATCCAAGGGCGCTGACTATGGACTTAAGTGCCCTGCTACCTGCAGTATTGTTTTTTTGCCATTGCTGGGCGGTTTTGTCGGCGCTGATACATTGGCGGTTTTACTGACAACCAACAAGGATAGGAAAAAAAGACTAGTGATTGATTTAGGCACAAATGGCGAAATTGCCGTCGGCAATACCGATTTGTACTATGTGGCCTCTACAGCCTGCGGACCTGCATTGGAAGGTGCGGGAATAACTTTTGGCATGAGAGGTACGCTCGGTGCCATCGAACGCTTTGAAATGTTAAATGACGGGATTCATTACAATGTTGTCGGAAATAGCAAACCGGCTGGGATATGTGGCTCAGGCATAGTTGATATTGTTGCTGAATTATTGAGACAGGGACTGATTGACAAAACCGGTAAAATGAACAAAAAATCAGATCTGATTTCAGATTTTAATGGCATTGCCGCTTTCATGGTGGTGTCATCGGAAAATAGTCTTAATGGCATAGGTATTTATGTTACACAAAAGGACATCAGACAGATACAACTGGCCAAGAGCGCCATCAAGACGGGTTGCCTGATGCTGCTGGAGAAATATGGAATTGAGGGGCATGAACTGGATGAAATACTGCTTTCCGGTGCCTTTGGCAATTATATCAACGTCAAGAATGCGGAGTATATTGGCCTGATTCCAAAATTTGAGGGCGTGCCGGTTATTTCGATAGGCAACGGTGCCGGAACAGGTGTCCAGAAGTATCTGCTGGATAAGGACCAATCATCTGTCAGCCAAGTGGTCAAGAAAAATACAAGGCACGTGGAGCTTGCCTCAGATCCGCAGTTCCAGACCATATACATCGCAAACATGTCTTTTGGAGGTTCTGGCAATGAAAGCTAGTTTTATTCCCGTTCTGCAAATCAACAAGCCTCTGGTTCTTGAGAGAATACGGGTTAATGAATCATCACGGATTTATAAGAAAGTGAATGAGCTTTATGATGGATTGATTCCTTTGATTGAAAAGTTGGTTGATTATCAGGCGGTATTTGCAGTTGAGGACAATTGTTTTGGATTTGAGCAACCGCCACTTTCGGATTGTGATAAGATTGTCTTTTGCTATGTTACCATAGGCGATAAGGTTTGCCTGGAGGTTAGTCGAATGTTTGAAAATGGCCAGTTGTTGGAGGGATATCTTCTGAATGAAATGACTAATGAGGTTGTCATGGATGCCACCAATCAGCTATACAGGCAGATAAAAAGCCTATTGAAACCAATAGGCCTTAATTTGAGCAAGCGGTTTTCTCCGGGAGAATGCACATTGGATATGACTTACCAATCACTGATCATGGATGAGCTAAAAAAGTCATTTGAAATCAGAGGCACTCTAACCAGCGCTTATATGATCGATCCCGAAAAATCCACTCTCTATGTGTATGGAGCTGATCCGAAACAACCTGACTCTGATGTGGATTTTGACTGTTCATCCTGTCCGTCGGAAAACTGTCCTTATAGACGCAAGTGATTCTCTAACCAAAATAGGTATTGAATAGTTTCTTGACATAGACAGAGTCGAAGTACTCTGTCTCTTTATATGCGGTTTCCGCATCTTTGTTTTTGATTGACATTGCTATGCTGTTTAATGACTGGGCATGCCACTTGGGGTTCTCGCAGACATATTGTATATATCTTAGGAATCGGACGATAATGTTGTTCCAGTCTTCCAGTGTATCTCTTAGCAGCTCATTTCTGCAGTTATCCCTGATGATTCTAAAAAATTCATAATCGGCTTCGATATACTTGAGATAATCGCTGCTGCCCAGATAGGTGTCCATTTCTGCGGAGATTTCTAAAAGCCTTTCGACTTCCTTTTCTGAGGCAAACTCAGCCGTCAGCTCAGCCGCAAATGCCTCTAGCTTCTTTTTAACCTGATAGGCGTTTTTAACTTCTTTGATGTCAATTTGTGTCACATAAGTGCCTATTCTGGGAATCATATTGATCATGGATTTATTGGATAATCGCAAAAGGGCTTCCCTAACAGGGGTTCTGCTGATATTGAACTCCTCTGCAATTTTCTTTTCTTCAATAATATCGCCGGGCTTGTATTCCAGATTCAAAATTCTCTGGTTGATTATATTGTAGATTTTCTCATTTGTATTTGTGTTTTCCATCCCGCCTCCATGGTTTCGGTTGATATATTACTGCTATTAATAGTATATAACGACGATATATTTATTACAATGATTTAGTTAAAGGAAATAAATTTGCATTGTCTATTATCGGATGCTAAGATTACTCTAAAGATAAGCGCGATTTCAATAGGAGGGAATCCATGAAACATAGATTTATTTCGAAGCGTTACTGGATTGACCAATCAACACCAATGGGCAAGGTGGACGAGCTGTCTAAAGGATTCGACGATGTGATCAATCTGAGCCTTGGAGACCCTGACATCATTACAGACAATCTTATTATCGAGCATTCGTTCAAGGATGCAAAAGCGGGTCATACGAAATATACAGATTTCAGAGGCGATCCGGAGCTGCGTGCCGAGATTCTTAAAACATATAAAGAAGATCACGGTGTTGTATTGGACGATAGTGAAATAATGGTCGTTGCCAGCGGATGTCTGGCTATGTATCTTGTATTGGAGGCTATCCTTGATGATGGTGATGAGGTAATCATACACGCACCTTATTTTACACCTTATTTGCAGCAGATTGAACTGGCTCGAGGAATTCCAACAGTCCTGGATACACTGGAGGAAGAGGATTTTCAGATAAATGTTGAAAGATTGGAGCAGCTCATAACCGAAAGAACCAAGGCAATCATCGTCAACACGCCCAATAATCCTTCCGGAGCCTGCTTTACAAGAGACACTATGGAAAAGGTCGCTCGCTTGGCTATAAAGCATGACTTGATCATTATTGCAGATGACATATATGGGTCATACAGCTTTTCCGAGCCATTCATCCCAATGATCACAAATGAAAGCGTAAGAGACCGGACCATCACCATCAACAGTTTTTCCAAAGACTACGCCATGACAGGCTGGCGTATCGGCAATATAATTGCACCCGACTATATCATCCGCATCGTGCAACAAATCAACGAAAATGTGGTTTTTACAGCCCCCTCTATATCACAAAGAGCTGCAATCTATGCTTTGCGCAATAGGCACAGCATCCAGCCTGGGTTGGTAGAGGAGTATAGAAAGAGAGTCATGTATGCTGCTGAAAGAATCAACAGCATTCCAAACATGTCTGTCTTGCTGCCAAAGGGGACTTTCTATCTGTTTGTCAACATCAAAAAAACCGATCTGACATCAATGGCGGCTTCCGATGCGATTTTAAGGGAAGCTCATGTATTGACCATTCCGGGTAACGCTTTTGGCGATTGTGGGGAAGGCTATATAAGAATTGCCTGCACCGTCGGTGTTGAAAAGTTGAAATTGGCTTTTGACCGCATTTCCAAGATGTCCCTGTTCTCAAAATAATGTGGATTAATATGGAATTAACAAAATAATGATTGACTATCATTTCAGTTGTGTTATAATTCTTTTAATAATGTTAGGGAGAATACAATGATTAATCGACAATCACAACTTAACAATTGCACATATTATGCTTATTATCTTGGCTATCGTAGCGAAGATGAATTAAGGTGCAATTGAATAGAAGGTTGTTAGGATTAATGGGTTAGTTGTATCATCTCGATAGAAATATTGATTTTAGAGGACTCGTTAAGAGTCCTTTTTTTTAATCGAAAACAGGAGGGTAAGAAAATGATAGTTGTTTTTAAGAAAAATGCGGATATCAAAGAAATTGAATTATTGAGAAAGTCGTTGGAGCAAAAGGGATTTCATATTCACGAGTCTCTTGGTGAAAACCATTATCTTTTCGGACTTGTAGGTGATACGTCAATACTTGATCCGGGAATACTGAGAGCCCAGCCCATTGTCGACAAGGTCGTTTTTGTTCAGGAGCCCTATAAGAAAGCCAATCGCCGGTTTAATCCCGAAGATCTGGTAGTGGATGTTGATGGCCATAAATTGGGTGGCGGCTTTTTTTCAGTGATTGCAGGTCCCTGTTCTGTGGAAAGCAGAGATCAGATGACTTCAATAGCCCGTAGCGTCAAGGCTTCAGGTGCTGGAATGATGAGAGGCGGCGCCTTTAAGCCTAGGTCTTCACCTTACAGCTTCCAAGGAATGGGACCTGAGGCTCTCGATATTCTTATCGAGGCGAAAAAAGAGACGGGTCTTCCTATTGTGACGGAAATCATGTCTGTCAATCAATTGGAAAAGTATCATGAAATGATTGATGTCATCCAAATAGGCGCTAGAAATATGCAAAACTTCGACTTGCTCAAAGAAGTTGGCAGGCTGAGAAAACCTGTCCTGTTGAAGCGGGGCATGTCCGCTACCTTGGAAGAGCTGCTGATGTCCGCAGAATATATATTGGCAGGAGGAAACAGCAATGTCATCCTTTGCGAAAGAGGTATAAGAAGCTACCAGGGCGAGACCAGAAACCTGCTTGACCTGAGTGCGGTTCCAATTCTCAAGAGCAAGACTCATCTGCCGGTCATCGTTGACCCAAGTCATGCCACAGGCATATGGTCGCTGGTTGAACCCATGTCGAAGGCGGCAGTCGCTGCTGGAGCGGATGGTCTTATTATCGAGGTCCACAATGATCCTAACAATGCTTTGTGCGATGGCGACCAGTCAATCAAGCCTGAAAAATTTGATTGTCTGATGAAAAAACTGGAAAAATACCTAGTATTAGAAAACAAGATATTAAACTAAGGTGAAGCCATGAATTTTAACGATATGAACATAACCATTGTCGGACTGGGTATGGAGGGTGGTTCCTATGCTATAGCAATCAACCATTACATCAGGCCCAAAAATCTCTTTGCCATCGATATAAATGAAAATATACTGATAGCCGCTGAAAAGTTGGGTGTTATACAGAAAGGAAGCACCGAGCCCAAAGACATTTTACCCCAATCGGATTTGGTGATCATGTGCATATACCCCTCTGATATCATCGATTTTATCAGAGATCACATGGCATTGTTCAAGCCTGGAAGCATCATCACCGATGCCGCAGGTGTGAAGAGAAACATTGTCAACGAAATCGTCGCTATTATACGAGACGACTTGGATTTTGTCCCGGGTCATCCTATGGCTGGAAATGAATTCAAGGGATTTCTATACGCAGATCAAAAGATATTTCATGGCAACAGCTATCTTATAACGCCTACCCCAAAGAATAAGGAAGAAAATATAGAATTGATCGAACAGATGGCAAAACGCTTTGGATGCTCAAAGGTGTATAGGACAGATATCGAAACCCATGATTCAATGATTGCCTATGCCAGCCAGCTGATGCACGTGATTGCTGTTTCAATCGTCAACAACGAAAATTTTTCGAATGATATCAACCAATTTATTGGTGGATCCTTCAAGAGTGCAACAAGGGTTGCTAATATCAACCCTGACTTATGGACTGACGCCTTCATGCAAAACAGGGATTTTCTAATCAGCCAGATCACTGCTTTCAATGATAACATGGAGCTGGTGAAGAAAGCATTGGTTGAGAAGGATTCTGATACGATTTACCAATTCCTTGAAAATAGCAGAATTAAAAGCAACGAATATGTTAGCCGGTTTGAGTGATGAGAATCAATTGGAAATAGCTTGACATACCCCCATGGGGTATGTTATATTTTTAAGAAGGATGGTGACCATATGACAGATGTATCTTTAATAATAGCATTCTGGGCAGGTATTGTATCATTTTTTTCGCCTTGCATCATACCAATGATTCCTGCTTATCTATCATTTATTTCAGGATCTATTTCCGGTGAAAAGCATATGTCATGGCTTAAACCATTTTATCGGACCACTGGATTCATTCTTGGATTCAGCATTGTCTTCGTTTTATTGGGTGCTTCCGCAACAACTATTGGCAGGTTTTTATCGTTTAATTTCCTGGTCTTTAGACGAATCAGCGGTATTGTTATCATCCTATTTGGCCTCTTCATGCTAGATATCCTGAAGATTGATTTTTTAAGAAGAGAAAAAAGACTGAAGGTTCCAAGAATTGTAGACAGTTATTTTGGTTCGATTCTTCTAGGAATTGCATTTGGCGCTGGATGGACACCATGTATTGGCGCTATACTGGGATCGATTCTAGTATTTGCAGGTACCCAACAGACATTAGGCCAAGGCGTGATATTGCTTGTAGCGTATTCAGCAGGTTTATCCGTCCCATTCCTTACAGCCTCATTGTTTATAGGAAAGTTCACAAGTCATTTGGAGAAAATTGAAAAATTTTCTGGTGTATTGAATAAAATCGGCGGTATCATGCTCATTGTATTAGGCGTATTGATCTATACCAATAGATTGGTCTCTCTAATCGGATACTTATTATAGGTGGTGAAAAAATGAAAAAAAGAAACAAACTGATTTTTTTAATATTGATTCTTATATTGTCGTTGGCGCTTGCATCGTGCACAACCCCGTCGCCTGCCAATACAACGGCTCCATCACCATCAACCAGCGGAGCGACAAGCGAAGAATCAGAAACAGAGGAACCGGTAAGAGAAGTCGTTTACGCTCCCGAATTTGAATTGGAGGATCTGGACGGCAATATAGTCAGACTGGTTGATCTCAAGGGGAAAAATATTCTGGTGAACTTCTGGGCCACATGGTGTCCCTTCTGCGTAGATGAAATGCCGGATCTGCAATTGCTTTATGAAAAGTACAAAGATGATGACTTTATCGTTTTGGCAATCAATGTTCAGGAAAGTGCGGAAAAAGCCAGGGGCTACTTGGAAGAAGCCGGTATTGAACTTCCCGTCTTATTGGATAAGGATTCCAGAATTGCGGCATTATATGGTGCCAATTCCATTCCTTTGACAATAGCTGTCAACAAAGACGGTGTCGCAGTAACAGGATACAGAGGAAAATTGACCTTTGAACAGATGGAAACCATGTATAACATGCTAGTGGATAGCAATAACTAAGGAGGAGATTTATAATGAATTTAAAGGTGTCACAGGAAGCAGTAGATGCTTTGAAAGCAGTACTTAAAGAAAAAGAAGAAACTACCAAATCAGTTCGTGTCAATATCGCAGGTTTTGGCTGAGGCGGCCCTAGATTAGGGCTTGTTCTGGACGAACAAAAAGAAACTGATAAAGTATTTGAACAGGATGGCTTGAACTTCCTTGTGGGAGAAGAGCTGATGAGTTACCCTGGTTTTACCGTTGATTATACCAGTTCATTCCTGAGAAAAGGATTTACTGTGGATGTCATGGGTTATGCCGGTGGCAGATGCTAGTTATTTAAGCAAATATTTAGGGCTCTGAATTTCAGAGCCCTTTTATTTTGCTATTTATTTAAGCTTGCTTAACGCCACTTCCAAGCGGTTCATTCCTTCTATGATATTATCCATAGAATTGGAGTAGGATATGCGTATATTCTCTGGTGCTTCGAATGCCGCACCTGTAACGACAGCGATTTTAGCTTCCTCCAAAAGATAGTTTGCCATGTCCAGAGAATTATTGACTGTGAAATTCTTGTATTTTCTGCCATAGAAATAGCTGACATTGGGCATCACATAAAAGGCGCCCTTAGGTGTGCTGCAGTGGATATTTTCTATTGCATTTATTCTATCAATAATGTATTTTCTTCTTCTGTAAAACTCGAGTCTCATAATCTCCACAGACCCTTCGGAATTTGCCAGTGCCTCTATAGAGGCATATTGGGCCGGTGTGTTGGGACTTGTTGTTGTGTTGCCCTGATAATCGGTCATGGCTTTTATGATTTGTGCCGGTCCGACTGCGTAGCCTATTCTCCAGCCAGTCATGGCATAGGCCTTGGACATGCCATTAATCGTGATGGTTTTAGCCTTGATTGCAGGTGATAGTGCAGCTACACAGATATTTCTCTCCCCGTCATATATTAGTTTTTCGTATATTTCATCTGAAATGATATAGAAGTCATGCTCAACAGCCAGCTGGCCCAGTTGTCTCAGGTCTTCCTCGCTGTAAACCGCACCGGTCGGGTTATTGGGTGAATTGATGATGATGGCTTTTGTCTTCTCTGTGATGCTTTTTCTTATCTTGTCAACATCCAGTCTGAAGCCGTCCTTTTCATCCAGAGAAACCAAAACAGGTATGCCTTCAGCCAGCTTGATCATTTCCACATAACTGACCCAGCAGGGTGTAGGTACGATGACTTCTTCACCCGGGTCTATGATCGCCATGAAAACATTTGTCAGGGATTGCTTGGCACCTGAAGAGACCACCACGTCTTTGGGTGTGTAATCAAGGCCATAATCCTTCTTGAATTTTTTGCAGATTTCTTCTCTAAGCTCTATCATGCCGGCTGCTGGTGTGTACCGTGTCAGTCCCAGTTGATATGCCTCTTCCGCCTTTTGGATGATGTTTATCGGTGTGTTGAAGTCAGGCTCACCAACGTTGAACCCTATGACTTGAATGCCTTGTTTTTTTAATTCGGCCATTTTCGCAGATTGCTCCAATGTTGCCGAAGGGGTCATGTTTTTGATTCTTTTGCTTATCATAGTGATTTCTCCACTGTTATTATGCTGGCAATCTTTAGGACATTACCGTATGTTCTGACTTCCTGCAAGGCTTCATTAATATTCTTTCTTTCAACTTCATGGGTGATAAAAACCAATGGCGCCACCAGATCATGCTTATATCTTTGTACGACGGATGCCAGGCTGATGTTGTTTTTCCCGAATATATTGGATATGTAACCCAGAACACCGGGCTTGTCGACGACATCCATCCTTATGTAATATTGACTATAGCCCTTGTTAACAACCTGGTATCTCTTCGTTAAGGGTTGAATCGCTTCTTTAGCTTCGCTGGATATCCCCTTGGCAATCGCTATAATATCCCCCAACACGGCGCTTCCTGTAGGCATTGCACCGGCTCCCTTTCCATAAAGCATCACTTCACCGACAGCGTTTCCTCTCAACATTACTGCATTGTATTCATTTTTCACTGTTGCCAGAGGGTGTGTTTTAGGTATGAATGTGGGATGGACTCTCAGCTCTATCTCATTCTCCCTTTTTTGAGAAGATGCAATCAGTTTAATAACATATCCAAGCTCATCTGCATATTTTATATCTTCTCTGGAGATATGGGTTATGCCTTCCTTTGGCACTTCGTTCAGGCCAATCCTCTGACCGAATCCGATATATGAGAGGATCGCTATTTTATAAGCCGCATCATCACCCTCAATATCCGAGGATGGATCAGCCTCTGCAAATCCCATTTCCTGAGCTTCCTTGACAGCTTCATCCAGCTCAATACCTCTTTCTGTCATCTGGGTCAGTATGTAATTGGTTGTGCCGTTTACAATGCCGGATATTTCGGTAAAATCATTTGCCGATAGATTATTGGTCATCGTATTTATAATTGGGATTCCGCCTCCCACACTAGCCTCATACATCAGTCTAACACCGTTCTCAACCGCAATGCCTTCAAGCTCTTCGCCATGAGTGGCAATCAAGGCTTTATTGGCTGTTACCACGTGTTTTTTGTTCAACAGCGCGTCTCTCACATATTCAAAGGCAGGCTCTATTCCCCCCATTAGTTCTACCACAATATCAACATTCTCGTTATTGATGATCTCGTTTGCATCCGTTGTGAATTTAGATTGATCCAGGTCGACATCTCTGTTTTTATGAAGATTTTTAACCAATACCTTATCTATCTCTAAAATCTTACCCGTTCTACTATGGATTATATCCCGGTTCATTGACATGATGTTAACCAACCCGGACGCTACAGTCCCCATTCCTAAAATACCTATTCTGACTTTTTCCATATTCCCTCCCATTGAATTAATCAACTATTTGTTTTTAATTCGTAGACAACTGTTTTTTATTTTAACATCTTAAGAATATATCATAATTTTTCAGACTGTTCAACCACTTAATTATAAAAAAACAAAAAAATCTAGCCGCATAAGACGTCTAGATTTCGAAGTATCAGAACTAAAAAACATTGAATATTGAGAATAGGAAATTGGTGATGCCAAAAACCGGTGGCCCAATAATCCTGCCGATATAGCCGGTGACCAATAACAGGATCATTCCTATTCTGATTGCCTGCTCGTATTGTCTGAAGAAATTATAGACTCTCCATCCCCCTATGCTTTGAGCGATGTGATGTCCGTCCAGTGGTGGTATGGGCAGCAGATTGAATATCATAAGGACAATGTTGATCTGAACCACGGCATAAAGCATGGTGATGGCATATTGCCCAGTTTCAGTAATAAGGAAACTATAGAAATTATTGACCACGAATTTGATAATCAGCACAAAAGCAATGGCTGTCAGGAGATTCATGGTGACACCTGCTAAAGATACGATAATATCATCTCTTCTAGGGTTTTTAAAATTTTTGGGGTTAATCATGACTGGCTTGGCCCATCCGAATCCAACAATCATAAGAAACAAAAATCCCATAGGATCCAGATGCTTAATAGGATTTAGAGTCAATCTTCCCTGAAGTAGCGGTGTGTCATCTCCCAGCTTGACCGCCGCCAATGCATGTCCATATTCGTGGATGGATATGGCAATAAGGATCGCCGGTATGATAAGAAGTTTGGGTAAAAGATTTTGTAGCATACGTTGCTCCCTTCTTTCTATTGCAATATATAGTCTATCAACTTTTTTTTTACTTATTTTTCAAGTATAACAAGTATATCAACCATATCTTAACTTATTATTAAGCGGCAAAAAACAAAAGGACCCGTCCCTTTTGTTTTTTGATCAGACGATGATCATCTTGAGCTTGAAGGCGTTTTCGAAGTCGTTCTCCAATGTTCGCAGATAGGCGATCTCCAATGAAATGTCATCGTAATTGATGGTCTTGATGATGACATATTTGTCGACACACCTACACATGATATCCTTGACCTTCGAAGACAAGCCTCTGTCCAGTCCTTCTGCCAGCTTCATAAGAATGCTGAGCCTGTCTACTGTTTGGAGCTCTTCTTTTGTCAATAATTTGGTGTACATGTCTAGGCTGTTCTTCAGCTTGCTGTCGGTATGGTTGCCTGCCACTATGGCGGACATGAGCTGTTTTTTGTGGCTGATGCCGCTGAGAAGTGAATTGAGCATGATGTAGAATGTGTGCTCGTGATGATTCTTGTAGTCTAGCAGCTTACCGACGTCATGTAGCATACTGGCTGTGTATATGATTTCATCCACGTCTTCTTTAATCAGGTGAATCTCCTGGAGCTCTGCAAAAAGCTTGCGAAATAGAAACAATACCTGTGAGGCATGGCCATGGTCTATGTTATATACCTTTAACATATTTTCCACTGATAGTTCCAAGGGATTTGCCGTCACATTGCCTATGCCATAGCCCATCTTCTCGTAGAGAAGACCCTCTCTCAAACCATCCCTGCTGATGATGAGGCCGTCGCTGTCCAGATAATCCACCAGTTGTCTGACTGCACCACACGAACCCACAAATATGTCAGCTCTGTCCTTTCCCAGCCCGTTTATACCGCATCTTTCCTTAAAGCTGAAGGTCGACACGGCTTTGTATATATCATCCAGCTCCTGTGGCTTGACCACATAGTTGTGTATAGCGCTTAGAGGATAGTCGGCCTTTCGCTTTTGTATCTTTCCAATCTCCCTGATTGTTCCGCCAATTCCCACCAGTGGCAGTTTTTTAGCTTCCTTCAGCCAACCAAGACTTTTGTATTGATCAGTTAGAAACTTCTCAAGTTTTTTGATGTCTTTGTCATCCGGCTTGTCTTTAAGATTAAACTTTTCTGCCAAATCGACGGCCCCGAATGGCAAGCTGATGCTCTCAGTTAATTGTCTGCCAAATATTAGTCCCAGTTCAGTAGAACCTCCACCTATATCCATAAACAGATAGTCATTTAGGCTGATGGAATTGATGGATCCCACGTAGCCGTATTCGGCCTCCATCTCTCCAGTAAGCAGCTCAACAGTTATATCAATATCTCTTTTAGCATTCTGTATGAAGACGTCTCTGTTGTTGGCCTTTCTCAATGCGGCCGTACCCACAACCCTGATTTCCTCACAACCGCTCAGCCTGCAGTAGTTGACAAGCATTTTCAATGTCTTTAATCCATAAGCCATTTTTTCCTCATTCAGCATGCTGTCGCTGTCCAAACCTTCCGAAAGCCTCACGCCTTCCTTGAAGCCGTCAACGATAAAGTAAGAGTCGTTCTTGATTTCAGCAATGATCAATCTGAATGTGTTTGACCCTATATCTATTATTCCATATTTCATAATCCTATCATATCCTTTTTGGCTTTTTTGATAGCTTCCGTTGCCTTATGATGCATCAGCATCTGCGCGTTGACAGGTTCCTTGCCTCTTCTGTCCACGTCCTTATAGGTTCCATCTTCCAATTGTATCCTTGTTTTCTCAGTGTCTGCCAGCAAGATGTCCAGGAAATCGAGAAGTTTTCTTTTAATTTGTGGTTCCTCGACAGGAAATAGGATTTCTATTCTTCTGTCCAGGTTTCTCTCCATCCAATCCGCACTGGATAGAAACAGATCATCATCCCCACTGTTATAGAAATAGTAGATACGGCTGTGCTCCAGAAATGTTCCGACTATGCTTCTGACAGTAATGTTTTCGCTAAGGTCCATCACTTGTGACTTCAATCCGCACATGCCTCTGATGATCAACTCGATTTTCACGCCTGCGCGGGATGCCTCATAGAGTTTGTCAATGATACCTTGATCTATCAAGGAGTTCAGCTTGGCGATGATATGTCCCTCACCACCCGCTCTGACATTTCTGATTTCCCTGTCTATGTAGTATTCAAATCCGGCACGCAGATTGCCCGGTGCCACAAATATCTTCTTATAACGCAGCGCTTTTGTATAGCCGGTAATCATATTGAACATATTGGATACATCGATGCAAATATCCTCCCTGCAGGTGAACAGGCCTATGTCTTCATACAGTGTGGCTGTTGTGTCATTGTAGTTGCCTGTAGACAGATGCACGTAGCGGTGGATGCCGTCTTCTTCCCTTCTGACAATCAGGAGGGCTTTGCAATGAATCTTGAGTCCCGGCAATCCATAAACCACATGACATCCTGCCTGTTCAAGCTTTCTTGCCCACAGGATATTTTTTTCCTCTTCAAATCTGGCTTTCAGCTCCACCACCACGGTGACCTGCTTGCCATTTTCAGCTGCCTTTATAAGCTTTGATATTATTGGGGAATTGTTGCTGACCCTGTATAGGGTCTGCTTGATTGCCAGAACCCTGGGGTCTTCAACTGCTTTTTCCACAAAATCCAACACTTTATAGAAGGATTCATAGGGATGATGCAACAATCTGTCTCTTTCTTTTATGGCTTCAAAAAGATCCTCCTGGCCGAAGAAATCTATGGAATCCTGGGGATTAGGCAACATATCCAACAGGTGTGCGAATTTTTTATTCTCTATAAATTCGAACCAGCAGGTAGGATCCAGCGGGCCATTGATTTCATATGTCTCCTCGTCCTTCACTTCCAGTTTTTTCTTGATGAATTTCCTTATTTTCTTATCGCCTTTGCTCTGTATCTCGAGCCTCACAGCAGCGCCCCATTTTCTTTTCTTGATGTTCTTTTCAATCTGAAGCAGCAGATCCTCGACATCGTCTCCATCAATTCCCAGGTCAGCGTCTCTTGTGATCCTAAAAATCGATTTTTCCATGATTTCATAACCGGTAAAAAGCTTCTCCAGATTATTAAGAATCAACTCTTCCAGAAAGATGTATTCTGTTAAGCCTTCCTCGCTGTGAATCTCGACAAATCTTGGCAGCACAGTCGGAACTTTTACCACGGCGTAAAGCTCCTCCTCATCTGCCGATTTTAGCATGATGCCTATGTTGATGCCTTTTGTCTGAAGCAACGGAAATGGTCTGCCTGCGTCTATAGCGAGCGGGGTAAGGGCTGGAAAGCAAAATTCATCGAAGAAATCCCGTGCATATGTGATTTGTCTTTCATTCAAGTCGCTGTATCTTTTAAATCGTATACCGGACTCCTCCAGCTTCGGCATCAATGATTTGTTCAAACAGCTATATATCTTTTTCATCATCAATTGGGTTTCCAGATAGATGGCGTTCAATTGCTCTTCAGGTGTTTTGCCGGAAATATCCTTCTTCCTGTATTTGGCTGCCATCTGCTGTTTTAGACCAGCCACCCTTACCATAAAGAACTCATCCAGATTGGAGGCTGCAATCGCCAGAAATTTTAGCCTGGTAAAGACTTTGCTGTCTTTGTCATAGGCCTCTTCCAGAACTCTATCATTGAACATGAGCCAGCTGAGCTCTCTGTTGATGTATTTTTGATCTTGATTGTGATCCATGGATTAAATTCCCCTTTTTATCACTAATTTCACTTCTATCCCAAATACTTCTTTGAAAAACTCACGATACTCGTTGAATTTGATCTGTTCGATATAGGTGTTGGTCTTGCTTTCAACCTCGACTATCAGCAATCCTTTTTGTTGCTTGATACTGATGTTTTTGAACTTCTGGCTGTAGTTCTTATCCAGGGCATCTGCCATTCGCAGCACAGCCGATAGCTTTGAGACTGATATTTTCTCCACGGGGCTCAACTGCGCGTACTCCTCATCCTTTTCGCTCGGCAGCAAATAGGACTGATATTTGACAATGAGAGATATCATTTTTCTGTCCTCTTCGCTCAGGCCGATAATGTCTGTTTTTTTTATGATGTAGCTCGAATTCAAATAATGCTTATCTGGATTGATATACTTGCCGATATTGTGCAATATAACCGCAATTTTTAGGTAGATAATCTCTTTTTCCCTGAATCGGTTTGTTTTTGAAAGTTTTTTGAGTATGGCACTGGCCAACTCATCGACAAACTCGATGTGTTTCCCATATGATTTGTACATCTGTGCCAGTTTCCTGGACGATTCAATGGCATAGCCATAAAACATGGTTCTTATTTCCTCGTATTGTTTTGGAAGCATCATCTCGTAAAACTCAATATCGAAGAAGAATATGTTTGGTACTACTATCGTTTCGGCTTCTGTCATTTCAAGGAGATTCTCTATAACTATGGTTGCAATGACCAGTTCATTGGCAAATTCCCGGTTTAGATTATATTTGATTGCGATGCTATCCGCATTCAACGCTACAATCTCATGGTAGAAATTTTCAAGCTTCGATTTTGATATGAAGCTGATTTCTCCCTTGTCCTCAGCCTCGCATAATATCTTGATGGTGTCAATGGTTCTACCTGTTACGATAAAATCCTTAATATTGCTTTTTGGCAGAAAAGTCGGCAAGAAATTGAAATAGGTATTAAGCTGTTCTTTAACCATGATGTTCATTTTATCTGAATACTTGTCGGCATTTTTGGCTATCTCATAAAGCTTGATTGTACCAATGAGAATATTCTGCAAAAAATTGATGGACATGTCCTCATAAAATGCTATCCCCAAATTGCCACTTCCTATAAAGGTTATGATGGCATTGTTCTTCAGATAGTCCGCATCCTTTAACACCTTCAGATTGGACATAAAGATGATGTTCTTTAACTCGGAATCACTGATGACTTCAAGTACTATGCCTGTTTCCTGATAGAGTCTGTCCCTTATGTAGTATTTATTATCTGACTCCCTTATGGCCGTTGATGCAAAGAGAGCAATCCTCTCGGCACCGTACTCCAAAGAAAGCTGCTTGAAATTGGAAACAATCTCAACTATCCGGTCAACCTTTTCAGCTGATATCTTTCCTGTTTCAAAAGCCTCTTTGCCTATTGCTATGCTGTGACTCGCCCTTTCCACCATCTGCAGACTGTTTTTTTTGATCTGCTTGATGGTCACGGTGATTTCGGTAGACCCTATGTAAATGATTGATCCTATTTTCACACTGCTCATCCTGCACCTCCTATCTCATTGATCATATTGTATAATGAATTGCATCTAAATTGGGTGTTTCTAGGTTAAATCTGTGTAAAATCATTATATATCACATGGTAAAAAAAATAAACCCAAGTTCTGGGTTTGATATGACGGATCTATTATTCCATTAATTGGTGCTTGCCTTTTCAAACGGAATGTTGTATATCTCGTATATGATTTTTTGGATCTCCGTGCCGTTCATCATATAGAATGACACACCCTGCATATACTCGGCGTCACCAGGCAATGTGTAAAAACTGATATCCTCTGTTTTGATTCCAATCGTCGAGGTTGCATAGGTTAGAGCCTCTGACAGTTTCACATCCGTATCCATGGCATCGAATACCTCTTTTACCACCAGTGGAAATCTGATACCAAAGGCCTGCTTGGCCGCCTGTGCCAGAAACTTCTGCTGTTCCTCAATTCTCTGAATGTCGCCATAGGATATGGTCCCGTCATTATTTTTTCTGAATCTCAAAAAGTCAACTGCATTCTCACCATCTAGCACCTGAAGACCTGCTTTCAGATCGATATGCAATGGCGGGCTGTCGTATATGTCATCGTACTTCATGTCAAATGGTACATCAAACTCCACACCACCCATTGCGTCCACGATTTTCGCGGCACCGGTCATGGTCACAGTGACATAATGATGTATAGGAATATTTACGATATCTTCAACGGCTCTTATCAACCCTTCTATCCCGTCGCCGCTGAAGACCGCATTGATTTTATAATTTGCCACATATGTATAACCGCTTCTGAAACCTTCTTTATAGTAATAGGTGTCCCTTGGTATCGAAATCATATCCAGCTTTTTGCTCTTGATATTATAGCTGGCCAGTATGATCGTATCTGTCCTGACTTCTTCCAATCCAACTATCAGGACATTGATGCGATTGCCCCCTGATATGTATGCCTCGTATGTTTCCAGATTAATCAGTTCATTTTCATAGTCAGAGAGCCAATTCTCATCATATGAGGGAACCCGATTGTTGTATCCTAAAATGTTCTGATATATGCTATACACTTGAACACCGGCGATAACCATGAATACGGCCATCGCGATGGAAAAGATCTTTAAGAATTGTTTCATATTACCTCCACCTTTAACATGTCAATGATAGTATATATCTTAACAAATTACAATTAATATTTTCTTAACTTTAGAACATTATCCTTTTCTCTGGTTTTCCTTGGTGACAACACAGGTGCCGCTTGCCTTGCAGACAATGATAGGCTCTTCCAATATGTCACAGGCAGATTCGCTGATGTCGGTTCTTGGTACAATGACCTTTCTGGCCACAAACGCCATTTTCCTTGAGGTATTTCCTATTTTCGTGATCCATCCCTCAGCCTCAATGTACTCTCCTGCATAGACCGGCGCTGTGAATTCAACATTGTCATAGGCAACAAACAATCCCTCATCTCCGTCATTGATAATCAATAGCTCCGTGGCAATGTCGCCGAACAGGTTCAACATCCTGGCGCCATCCACCAAATGCCCTCCGTAATGGGCATCATGCGCGCTCATTCGCACTCTTATAAACGATTTGATTTGCTTTTCCATTTCTTTTCTCCTATATAGTTTTTTAATACTTCATATTCAATACTGAATCCATCTGATATTATATCAAATCTAAGTGGTTTATTAAACCCTATTTAATTTTGCTATTTAATTTTGCTAGGATTTTGATCAATATTAAAAATTGATTAAATAATGATTATAAATTTCGTTCTCGGATGATTTATTATACTGTCTGTAGTATAATGGGATTGATTTAAATGTTAATAGAAATTCTGGAGGATTTTATGAAAAAAATAATAATAATGATGCTCTGCATACCGCTTATGTTTTCAATGGGATGTAGAAATCAAAACCCATCCACAACAGCAACCTCATCAGGAGAGACTGATCCGACAGAGGAGCTTGTCGTGGATGAGGCTTATCTAGCTCGCACAGGCTCCGCCTATCTGAAGAGTCTATTCAGTGGAGAATACGAGAAGGCTTATACTGTCTATCTGCATGATGAGGCTATGACCAAAGCCATCAACCCAGATTCCTACAAGGCTTTTTTCGATGACATGTATTCCAAAAACGGCGCTTTTAAGAAATTCGTCGGAGCTGAAACCCGGTTCCAGGGTGACTATGGCTTCTACACAACCGGTGTGATTCTAGAAACCACATCAATGAACGCCAATGTCGTATTTGATAAAAAAGGATTGATAGCCGGTTTCAATTTTACGCCCTTTACATTCGACGATGAAATTGATTCAGAAAAACCAAGCGGTTTAGTGGAAATCGACGTCGAATTCGGTTTGAAAGACTGGCCGTTGAGGGGCAAAATAACCATACCATCAAACGATGGCGAGAATCCACTTCCAGGCAAGCATCCGGTTCTGATTCTGGTCCATGGTTCAGGTCCTAATGATATGAATGAAACGGTCGGCGTGAATCAACCCTTCAAGGATATCGCCTACTATATGGCCCAAAGAGGCATCAGTGTCCTCAGATATGACAAGAGAACCTTCACTTATGGCACACAGATGGCCGGGCTGAAAGATCTGACTGTATATGATGAAACCATCGATGATGCCTCTGAAGCGGTTGCCTATGTCTCAACTCTGGATTACATCGATAATGATAGGATATTCGTACTAGGGCACAGCTTAGGTGGCTATCTGATACCAAGAATCGCGGAAATGACACCTGAAGCCAGGGGTTATATCATAGCTGCCGGTATTTTTTCAGGTCTGGGCGAAATCATTCCTTATCAGTTGGAGTATCTTGCAATGATAGATGGAGAAATATCTGAAGAGGAGCAGACCTACATAGACGACATGAAAATCCAGGCTGAGAAATCACTGAATCCAGGTTCTATAGGCGCTGATGAGGCCGTTATGGGTGCCTACAAAGCCTATTGGGAAGATCTAGCAAACTATGATCCGGCAGCAATGGCCAGACAAATTGAAAAGCCTGTCTATGTTTTTCAGGGAGACAGGGACTATCAGGTACCGGTGAGTGAATTTGATATCATACATGAAGCGGTGAAGGACAAGGAAAACTTCACGCTGCAAATATGGAGCGGCATGAATCATCTGATGATGCTCGGAGAGGGAAAACCGACACCGGAGGAATATTTCGTCAAGAATGAGGTGTATCCGTCTTTGCTGGACTATATTATAAACTTTATCCAATGATTAACAGTGCTAAGACTCCCACTTATAGAAGTTGAAGATAGGCACTGTAGAGTCCCTGGATAACGGTTTCTAAGGTTCTAATGGCGTTCCAAATGCCAACTGAATCCAAGAATCCTGTTGATGCTGCAAAATTAAGAAATCATAGGATCAGATAAATGATAGTTTAAAATAAATACACTTAACCAATATTTGGAGGAAAAAATGTTAAAAATTGAAAACCTGTCAAAATCATATTCAAAAGGAACCACAAAGGCTGTCGATAATATTTCATTTGAGGTGAAGCCTGGCGAGATATATGGTTTTTTGGGGCCAAACGGCGCAGGAAAAACCACTACTATAAAAATGATCGTTGGTCTGTTGAAGCAGGACAGCGGCGTGATTCTTGTGGATGGAATCGATATAGGCAAGGATAGCCTGAAAGCCAAGCTTAAGATGGGCTATGTTCCTGACAACCCCCAGATATACGACAAGCTGAGGGGTCTTGAGTATCTTAATTTTATGGCGGATGTCTATAGAGTATCCAAAGAGGACCGCACGCAAAGAATCGAAAAGTATCTGAAGCTTTTCAGTTTGGAAGACGCAGCCAACGACCTGATCAACTCCTATTCCCATGGTATGAAGCAGAAGATTGTACTGACCGGTGCTTTGATCAATGATCCCGACTTGTTTGTATTGGACGAGCCTATGGTAGGGCTTGATCCGAAATCCGCCTTCAATATAAAGGAAGTCATGCGTGAAATGTGCGATCGTGGGAAATCGGTGTTTTTCTCAACTCATGTCTTGGAAGTGGCAGAAAAGATATGCGACCGCATCAGTATCATCAACAATGGACAGATAATCGCCCAGGGTACAATGACTGAGCTTAGGGCTAAAGCAGGCAGAGAGGAGTCCCTCGAGAAAATATTCCTGGAGGTGACACAATAATGAGAGAAATTTTCATATTGACTAGAGCGAGCCTAATCAACAATTTTAATCTGCATTCGCTTAATCCGGCAAATTTCAATCAATATAGGAATATGAAGGAAGCAAGAAAGGTATTGCTGTTCATCTTTGTCGTCGTCGCCTTGATGCCGGCCTATGTTCTCTACATCAGGTTGATGAGGCAGATAGGGTTTTCTTTTCTGATGATTAATCAGGAATCCTATTTCATGGCACTGGCTCACTATGCATCTGTCATGATGGTGTTTTTTCTAGGATTGACTTATGTCCTTTCCTATTACTATTTTTCGAGAGATACTGATATGCTGATACCACTTCCTGTCAAAGGGAGGAGCATCATCATCTCAAAATTCATCTCTCTCCTGGTATTTGAGTATTTTGTGTTGGGTATCTTTATCATACCTGCAATCATCATAAATCACAGTCTGGTTGGTGGTGGACTGGTCTACTATCTCAAGGCCATGCTGGTGTTTCTTCTGACACCTGTGGTGCCTTTGTCCCTTGCATCTGTCATCATCATCACCATCATGAAGTTCACAAACATTAAAGGCAAAAAGGATCTGATTCGCGTTGTCTCCATGTTTCTGTTCCTGTTTGTGTTTCTAGGTCTTCAAATCGTTATACAAAGGGCCATGATGAATATCCCTTTTGGCAACGAGCAGGAATTCTTTTCGAAGCTTTTTACGGATAACCGGTATATGATTGATATGCTGGGACGGTTTTATCCATTATCCAAATGGGCTGCTTTAGGCCTTGCTGACAACAGCATGGCCGCTTTAACCGGATTGGTGGGATTGTTGTTGACGAGCATTGTTTTTTTTACCGCAGTGGTTCTTTTCAGTGAAAAGATGTATCTTGGCGGGATTATAGGTGGCAACGAAACACAGTCCAAAAAGAAAGCTCTATCAAAGGAAGAATTTGTAAAGGCGTCCGGAAAGGTTTCAAGCAGCTTTATGGCCATTTTCAGGGTTGATCTGATTACCCTGATCAAAACGCCAATCTATATGTTCAACTGTGTCAGCATAGTGGTGCTGGTTCCGTTCATATTCTTGGTCATGCCTGCCTTGACCGGTGTATCCTCGGACATGGATGTTTTTATTGGTATCTATGAGTCCAACGTGAAGCTTTTTGCTTTCGGTCTTGCAGGAGCCTATATGCTTTTTGCAGCCCTCAATCCAACAGCTTCAACCACATTCTCAAGGGAAGGAAAAACCTTTTATATCACCCGAATCATCCCCGTTGCAGCGAAGGATCATATTGTTGGGAGGGCGCTAGCCCCTGTCCTGATGCAGATTTTTACAATAATAGTGGTTTCATTCGGTATACGATTTTACATCCCATTAGACCTCAGCACAATGGTGATATCGGCTTTTCTTGGCTTTGCGGCATCCCTGCCTGTGATTCTGTCAGGCATACTCATCGATATCAGCCGTCCATTGCTTGATTGGGATAACCCACAGAGGGCAGTGAAGCAGAATATGAATGTCATTATCGCTATGGCTATCGGCGCCATCATGGCCTTAGCCATCGGTTTCCTGACCTATCTGATGATCAATATCAATTTGGCAACTTTGATCATTCTATTGATTGACCTGATTATTATTGTAGCACTCATCTATGTCGTGTATAATTTACTTACCAGGCGTATAACCTACCAGCTAGCAAATATGGAATAGAGGAGTTTTTCATGATCGATCAGATTATAGCGTTATCAGCCAGCAAGAGAGAAGAAATTTTTAGGGTTTATAATGACTTGCACGCCATCCCCGAATTGGCCATGCAGGAATATAAGACCTCAGCCTATCTCGCTGAATACCTCATAAAAAATGGATTTGAAGTGATGTCCGGAATTGCGGGAACCGGTTTGACAGCTTCACTACAAGGGGTCGAGCCTGGTCCAGTGCTTTCCATCAGAGCCGACATGGATGCCCTTAACCACATCATTGACGGCAAGAAGGTAGCGATGCACTCCTGTGGTCATGATGCCCATTCTACTATGGGATTGTTCACCGGGATTTTAGCGAAGGAATTAGATATAGTGAAACGCGGAACCCTAAAATTGATTTTTCAACCTTCTGAGGAGCAGGAAACCACCAGCGGCGCTAGAGCCATGGCAAAGGCAGGTGTTTTGGATGATGTGGATATGTGCGTGGGAATACACCTTCGTCCCATTGAAGAGGCCAAGCTGGGTGAGGCTATCTCTGCCTTGAGACACGGTGCCCTTACGATTATTGTCGCATCCATCCATGGCGAGACCTCCCATTCAGGACGCCCTCACATGGGAAAAAACCCGATAGATGCCATGGCAGCCATCATCAATGCCATTAATGCCATCTGGATAGACCCCACCATCCCCACATCCGCCAAGCTGATTGCCATCAATGCAGGCGATGCCCGAACCACATCAATTCCTGAATTGGGACAGCTTGCAGTAGATCTGAGAGCCAATACCAATGAGGCCATGTCTTTGCTGATCAATAAGGTCAAAAATGCCATTCTGACCGGCGCATCTACTGTAGGTTGCAGGGCAGAGATTACTGTAGTTCCCGGATTGCCTGCAGCGGTCTATGATGACAGCATGATTCAGATTGCCAGCCAGTCTATTGTTGAGATTCTGGGTGACAAGGGATTGCTGGGCGAAAGAACAACAACAGGGTCTGAGGATTTCCATGAATTTACAAAGGCAAAGCCCTCCCTAAAAACAACCTATCTGGGTCTGGGCTGTGATCTGGTTCCGGGGCTTCATAATCCGGAAATGACTTTTAACAAGGATGCGATGCTGAACGGAATTAATATTTTGGTCAATATGGCACATAAAATTCTTGGATAGGGATAATGGACTCCGAATCATCGGATAAAAGATCAGACTTGAATTATACTACATACTATCATACAACAATAAGAAAGCCTCAGCAGTCCTTAAAACAGCTGAGGCTTAATCATGCTATTATGTTTTTATTGCTTGCTAATCAAATAGTCTCATCAGATCGCCATATCCCTCTTTTTCCATGTCCTCATAAGCGATAAACTTCAGGGATGCGCCATTGATGCAGTATCTCAGTCCACCCAGCTCCTTAGGACCGTCTTCGAAAAGATGGCCCAGATGGGAGTCTCCTACCCTGCTTCTGACCTCTGTCCTGATCATGTTGAATGTTGTATCCTTTTCATACTCAATGACTTCCGCCTCGATTGGTTTCGCGAAACTTGGCCATCCGCAATCGGAGTCAAACTTGTCCAAAGATGTGAACAGTGGCTCTCCAGTGACGATATCCACATAAATTCCTTTTCCATTGAAGTTCCAATACTCATGGGTAAAAGGCCTCTCGGTGGCTGCATTTTGGGTAACCTGGTACTCCAAATCTGTCAGGTTTTGCTTGATGATTTCATCTTCCGGCTTGATGTATTTATCAGGATCTATGATAATATCATCCGCCAGATTCAGATCGATGTGGCAGTAACCGTTTGGATTCTTTTTGAGATAGTCCTGGTGATACTCCTCTGCTAGATAGTAGTGTCTCAATGGTTCCACTTGAACCACTATGGGCTTGGTGTAATTGACTTGCTCGTCGGCGATGATTTTGTTGATGACAGCCAATTGGGCCTCATCTGTGTAGTAGATGCCTGTCCTGTACTGAGTGCCCACGTCATTGCCCTGCTTGTTGACACTGGTGGGATCGATGACTCTGAAATAGTACAGCAGCAATGTCCTCAAGTCCACTACCTCTGAATCATATCTAACATGTACCGTTTCGGCATGGCCGGTATTCTTGTAAAGAACGTCTTCATACTTGGGGTTTTCTGTCGTTCCGTTTGCATAGCCGGAAGTCACATCAAACACGCCTGGCAGCCTGTCCATGTATTCCTCCAAACCCCAGAAGCATCCTCCCGCTAGGTGGATTTCTTTCATCACGATTTCACTTTCCTCCTTTGTTTGTTTTACTGTCACGGCTGTATTCTCATTGTTGGTTGTTTCCTGCTTTTTATTGGCATTTATATATTTTGGAATCAAAGCTAATCCAATCACTCCTAAAACCACAGCCAGTATAATCCCTTTACTTGGCATTCTATTCCTCCTTCATCATATTGATGACTTATTGCAAAAATTGTTTACATAATCATTATAATACAAAATAATGATTTTGCAAATGATTTTCATTAACAATAAGCGGAGATTTCTTTTTTATATGCCAAATACTTTTCCGAGTGCATGATAGACTTGTTCCTAGGTCTGTCAAAGTCAATCTTCAATTCATGCAGGACATGTCCAGGTCTTTCGCTTAAAACGTAAATACGGTCAGATAAAAATATAGCCTCATCAACGTCATGGGTAATAAACAGCACCGACTTCTGATAGGTTTGCCAGATATTCAGAAGCCACTCCTGCATTCCACCCCTGGTCATGGCATCCAATGCGCCGAATGGCTCGTCTAGGAGCATGATATTGCTGTCTACCAGAAATGTTCTCAATAATGCCGCTCGCTGTCTCATCCCTCCGGAAAGCTGGTTGGGATAGGCCTGTTCAAACCCTGTCAGCCCGAACTCGTCTATGTGCTCTGAAGCCAATTTCTGACTTTTCTCTCTTGAAAAGCCTTTAAGCTCCAAAGGCAGTATGACGTTATCCATGATCTTCCTCCAGGGCATCAGGAGATCCTTTTGCTGCATATAGCTTATGGTTTCTCTTGAGTCTTTTACCGGCACATCATTGATCAGGATTTCTCCCTGAAATGAACCCTCAATCTTTGTGATGAGACGAAATATGGTGCTTTTCCCGCAACCGCTTGGTCCGACGATTGATACGAACTCCTTGTCATTCAATGCAAGGCTCACATCATCCAGGGTATCAAGTCTCTTCCCCTGATCCATCCTATAGGTTTTGGATACATTTTTCAGAACAACCCTAGATGCCATGTTATCACACCCCATTATTGCAGAAAGTCGTTGGTAAATGCCTTCTTCGATTCAACCCTGTTGGTTATGAATCCGTTCTCAAAAAGCCAGTCCGTGTATCTGTCCCAAGTTTCTTCATTTTGATATCCCCAGTATTCTGCATCGTCAATGTATTTTGTTGACAGAAATACCTGACTGGCCTTGACCAGGTCAGCATTCAGCTCAGGCGCGCTGTTGAGAAAGATCAGTGCTGATTTTTCGGGATTTTCCACAGCAAATTCATAGCCCCTTGCCAGGGCTCTCATGAATCTCTCCACCAGATCCTTGTTCTCTGCGATAAGCTTTTCACTGGTGATGATGACAGGCGTGTAGTAGTCAAACACTTCAGCCTCATGGCCTAGATCTATGTAATTGACATCAAAGCCTTTAAGCCCTGCTTCGATGACAGACCAACCCTCATAGACCCAGGCAAAATCCACCTGACCCGTCTGGCTGGCTGCAAAGAAATCTATATCGCCAATAGTCACTATCTCGACTAGAGAGATATCCGCACCATCCTGTTCCATGAGATAGGCAAGAGTCGCTATCTCTATGGGAGATCCCCATCCGCCGTATTTTTTACCCTCAAAGTCCTTGGGAGATAGAATTCCCTTTTCTTTGAGAGACATGAATCCTGAGGTGTTGTGCTGGATGACCGAAGCAACTGAGACTACAGGAATCCCTTCTGATCTGGCGAAGGTCACGCTCTCCTGGTAGCTCACCCCAAACTGGGCCGATCCTGATGCCACAAGCTGCTCGGCGGTGCTTTCACCTGGTTGTATAATCTCTATTTCTATGCCTTCCTCTTGAAAATAACCTTTATCCTTGGCGATATAGACACCTGTATGATTGGTATTCGGAAACCAGTCCAATGTGAAGATTACCTTGTCGGGTTCACCTTCGGACGGTGTTTTAGCTTGGCATCCTGCCATTGTCAATAAAATTGTTGCTATCAGTATCAATGTCGCTATTTTTTTCATCTTAAGCTCCTTCTTTCGTTTGTCCACGGCATGGCTTTTCTGCCTATGGCATCTATTACGGCTACAAATATCAATGTTATGGCAATGATGAATATGATGACGGCAAACAGAGCCGGTGTTCTGTAGGATTTCATAACCCTTGTCATGAATATGCCCAAACCTTCCTGGGCGCCAACCCACTCAGAGACCACCGCACCCATGACGCTGTAAGTGGCTGCTATCCTCAAGCCTGCAAAAAACGATGGCATGGAAGCCGGTAGCTTGCACTTTAAGAAAATCTGTGATTCGCTGGCGTCCATGGTCTTCATCAAATCAATCAGCTCAGGATCCACAGATGAAAGGCCTTCTGTCAGGCTGACCGCTATGGGAAAAAAGCAAACAAGCACCACAACTATTATCTTTGGTGTCAAACCAAAGCCAAACCAGATCATCATCAGCGGTGCGATTGCCATGATCGGCACAGTCTGTGTGATGACCATCATGGGGTAAAGCAGCTCCTTTATGTATTGATACCTGTCCATAGCGATGGATAAAAACACACTCAGAAACAGCGCGATAGAAAAACCCGCCAGAACTTCAATCACTGTAATCCTGGCATGCATCAACAGAAGCGGGAACGAATCGATCAGCTCCAGCCAGATCGCATAAGGTGAAGGCAATATATAGTTCGGTGTTTCGAGTATGGCTGTCACAAACTGCCATAGCAAAAGGATCCCCACATAAAACAGAGATATCGATGCCCTGTTGATAAGCCTTCTATTATCTGTACTTGTAGGTTTTTTCATCCATGGTCACACCTTTCGGAGAATAGTCTATCTTCACAAAGGACAATACCCTGACAGCGCCCTCATTGACGCATATTTCCTGAGCCTTTTCCACAATTTTCAGCAACTCGGGCAACTCACCCTCCATTGTTGTCTCCATAGGGCCGACCTCATGCTTGACACCTGTGCTTTGGATATATTCGATTACCTTATCCACTACGGGATATATGTCTTCCACGTTTGGAATTTTTGGAACGATCTGCAAACTCAGATTGATTGTTGGCATTTTTAGCCTCCTTATCTTTAGACAAAAAAACAACTACCGGTCTGGTAGTTGTCGTTGTAGGTATTTGGTTGTTTTGGTTTGTTGTTGAAAGAAGCTCCCTACGCTGGCATTATCCAGATCAGGTAAATGGTCAGAATAGTATCAATTCGATCTCAGCCAATCCTTTGGCTCCCATGTCCTGATTGAATTATATAGCAGTAAGGATGAAGGTGTCAAGACCAATTTCTATATTCTGGCGACTCCTGAGTCTCTAGCCGCCTGTCTGACAGCTTCAGCCACTTTCTCCATATATCCTTGGTCAAAAGCCAATGGAAGAATACAGTCAACACTTAGCTTGTCACCGACAGCATCCGCCAACGCCAACGCTGCGGCCATCTTCATAGGCTCATTGATGTCTGATGCCCTCACATCCAAGGCTCCTCTGAATATTCCCGGGAATGCCAATACGTTGTTGACCTGATTAGGAAAATCGGAACGTCCAGTCCCAACGATAAATGCTCCCGCTTCTTTGGCAAGATCAGGCATGATTTCGGGTAATGGATTGGCCATCGGCAGAACAATTGATTTTTCATTCATGGATGCCACCATCTCTTTTGTGACAACATCAGGCGCTGATACGCCTATGAATATATCCGCTCCAACCATAGCATCTGCCAGAGTACCGTCTCTGTTGCTCTTGTTGGTAGTGTCTGCCAATCCCTGCTTGAATGGATCCAGATTTTTCCTGTTCTTGCTGATAATGCCTGTCCTGTCACACATGAAGATATCTTTTATCCCTAGGCTGATCAATAGTTTGGCTATCGAGTTTCCTGCCGCACCGGAGCCATTGATGACAGCTGTGACATCCTGAATCTTTTTATCCGCCAGTTTCAAAGCATTGATGATAGCGGCTGATGTGACAATGGCCGTTCCATGCTGGTCATCATGGAACACAGGTATGTTCATGATTTTCTTGAGCTTCTCTTCTATCTCGAAGCACCTTGGCGCTGCGATGTCCTCCAGATTGATACCGCCAAATACAGGCTCCATCATTTTTACAATCCTGACAATCTCATCCGGATCTGTGGTATCCAGACAGATTGGGAACGCATCCACATTGCCAAACTCCTTGAACAAAACGCATTTGCCCTCCATTACGGGTATAGACGCAGCGGCTCCTATATCTCCAAGACCCAGTACCGCTGTGCCGTCTGATACAACGGCAATCAAATTTGACTTTGATGTGTAGTCATAAACCTTTGAGGGATCCTTGTGTATTTCACGGCAAGGCTCAGCCACGCCTGGTGTGTATGCTATTGATAAGTCTTCCTTATTTTTAACCGGTACCTTACTGTTGACTGTTATCTTACCCACCAATCTCTTATGTAGATCCAATGCCATTTGATTATAGTCCATTTTATAATCCTCCTATTTTATCCTTATTGACCGATAAATATCTTTACATATCTTATTGATCTGCCTTAAGCTTCCTCATTTTTTCTCGCATAAGGGGTTTGATGCCCCCAGCTTCCAATATACTCATGGCATAGTCGCCCAACTTGTCAGTTTTCAGAACTTCTCCAGTCTCTTTTACAGTCAATTCTCCTGCCTCAATATCCAGTTCGACCAGCTGACCATCCTTGACCTTCGAGCTGATTCCCTTGCATGTGATTAGGGGAAGTCCCAGATTGATTGCATTTCTGAAGAATATCCTGGCAAATGAGTCCGCCAGCACCACGCTGGAACCCATGTTGATGATGGCTATAGCGGCATGCTCCCTGCTTGATCCGCACCCGAAATTAGTTCCTGCCACTACGATATCGCCCTTTTGAAATTTTTCGGCGATTTCAGGACTGACACCACTCAGGCACCTCTTGCCTATCTCCTCGGCGTTGGTGATTTCGAGAAATCTTCCGGGATAAATCTGGTCAGTATCAATATTGTTTCCTAGTACAATCACTTTTCCTGATATTTTAGTATCCATCTCATTTATCCCCCCTCTCTATCGGATTTGTCAGATAGCCCGTCAAGGCTGAAGCGGCAACAGTCGCTGGTGATGCCAAATATATCTTGGAATCCGTACTACCCATCCTGCCCGGAAAATTTCTATTTGAGGTGGATACACAAACCTCTCCAGATGCTATGACCCCTTCATGAGCACTCAGACACGGTCCGCAACCAGGTGTTGATATAGTGGCACCGGCATCCATGAGTTCCTGCAAATAACCCTTCTTTATACTCTCCTGCATGACCTCGGTGGATGCGGGAATGACCAGCAGTCTGACCCACTTAGCTATCTTTTTATCTCTGAGTATATCCGCTGCCGCCTGAATATCTTCCAATCGTCCACCTGTACATGTGCCGACAAAGGCCTGATCTATTCTCACCTTTTCCACATCATCTAAATTAAAGACGTTGTCCACGCTTGATGGCGCTGCTACCTGAGGCTCAAGATCCGTCACTTCAAAATGATAGGTTTCGCTATATTGATAGCCATCGTCTGTAAAAACCACTTCAAAGGGTCTTACCGCTCTTTTTGATACATATTCCAGTACTTCGTCATTGGGTTGCATATAGGCTGTTTTTGCGCCCATCTCCACTGCCATATTGCAGATGACCATCCTACCGGCCACACCCAGCTGTTCAATATATGTTCCGGTAAAATCAATGGCCTTGTAGACAGCACCATCCGCTTTCAGCTTTCCAAGTACTAGCAGCACAACATCCTTGGGCATGACACCGTGCTTGGGTATTCCATCTATTCTGACCTCAATCACCTCAGGGACTCTGAACCAGAGCTCGCCTGTCATGAGTATTGTTGCCATATCGGTAGCCCCTACGCCCGTCCCAAGAGCACCAAATGCGCCGTGTGTGGTTGTGTGTGAATCAGTGGCTACCAGTATCATCCCGGGATAAACCAATCCTGCCTCAGGCATGACCTGATGGCAAACACCAGCATTGACGTCAAAATGATAGGTCAGGTCCTGCTCTCTTGCAAACTCCCGCATTTCCTTGTGAATCTGTGCCGATGCTATGGTCGGTGCTGGCGCGTAATGGTCGAATACAAAGGCCGCTCTGTCCTTATCCCATACCTTTTCGCCATCCATTTCGTAAAATGAATAAACTGTCTGGAGATACAGGTCGTTGATTTCTGCGAAGTCAACCTTTGCCATGACTATTTCTCCAGTCTCAACCAGTTCCCTGCCGCTATTTTTCGCTAAAATCTTTTCAATCGCATGCATTGAAGTCCTCCTTTTTCCTCACTGAGATAACAAGCCGAGAACAGACACTGCTGTCTGTTCTCGTCTTAACGTCTATCAAGTGTTATGAATCAATTCTATCACATCAGACACGCTATAAAAAGAGTCTTATGAGGAAACTGGCGAGGATCAGCATAAATGCCCCTCCGATACGTGATGATATCTGTGCAAAAGGCATCAGGTCCATTCTATTTGCTGCGGAAAGAACCGCAACGTCTCCAGTGCCACCCATGTTCGCCATGCACAATCCAGCTGTTATGGATGATTCTATCGGGTAGAATCCAACCAATCTTCCGACAACACCTGAACCGATGATTGCGCCTAATACTGTCACGCCCACCAGCAACACGTATTGCAGTGTGAAGGCGTCGATAACCTGTTGCAGGTTTGTATAGGCAACACCGATACCTACGAGTAGAGTTGGGGTAAGGTTCTTCATGATGAACTGGAACCATTGGTATGCGCTTTCCTCATACTCTGCAGGTACTATACCTGTTACCTTAGCGATAGCAACCGCTATGATCATCCATGCGTATGAGTGGATAGCGGGAACAAATTTACCAATAATCCTTCCTAGCACAAAGAAGGTCACTGCAAACAATAATCCCTTGCCAAGCATCTCAAGACTGATTGCCGCTCTTGTTTCTTTTATGTCCGCTTTCTGCTCTCTATTTGAAGAGGCAATGATCAGTTCGCCTTCCCCTGTCATAGCAGGCCTTTTCTTGCCAAGTCTGTTCAACAATCCACCTGCCACTATTGCCATGGCATTACCCATTGCTACTGCAGGAATCATGACGGATAGCACTTCAGCGGGTTCTCTACTGAGGGCCTCACCAAAGATATTTGATAGTGGAACCGCTCCAGCTCCCATACCGCCACCCATGATGGGCACGCCGATGTAAAGGATGGCTTCAGTTGCGCCATAGCCAATCAATGCGCCAACAAGACCTACTGCACCGAGAGCCACCAATACGCCCCCGATGATTGCCGGCAGGTATCTGACCGCTGCCCTTATAAGCAACTGTTTGTTCATACCAAGTATACTACCTGCTATCAAGGCTGCGATGTAGAAGTCCAAGAAACCCTCGCCGACCATAAAGTTTTTTATGATTTCGACAGTCGCTTCCGGCAACACGCTGTAGGTAGCCAGTGCTGCTGAGCCAAATATGATAACGATCGGACCACCGCCTAAATAACTCCTGACGATCGGTAATCTGCCACCAATTTCATTTAGTATAGCACCAATAATCATCATAATTGCAAAAGCGCCTATCATTCCTTTTGGCAACACACCCATGTAGGTACCAATCAGAACAACTGCTGTCAACGCTCCAAAAACAGGTAATTGAATACCCATAATTCTGTAGCCAGTTACTTCATTAGACATAAAAATCCTCCTTAAGGATATATTTTCAAGCCATACTTATCCGACACCGTATAATCAACTAAAAATTTCGAAAAAACAATCGCATAACGCATTATGATATGGTGTTTTGGATTAGGCACGGCATGATTTCAATGGAAATCTTCGATATTGAAAATCTTTTCTTGATTATACTATTATTTATTACAGAATTGTCATTTTAGAATTAACTAAAATGTTTTTCAATTTTAATAAATACTGACTATATTTTAACAATATATAGAAACTGTAGATTATTCGTCAAAAAGATTCTATAATGAGATGAATGCAATATGATCAAATCAATTGATACTAAGAGGTGGCAGGAATGAACGAAGCAATTATACCTAAAAGCGACCATGAAAATGAATTGAGGGCGTTGAACGTGGAGAGCGTTCTTGAGCTCTGGTCCCAGACCTACAACACCAAAGGAAAACCTGACTGGTCTCATATTTACCCTTATTATCACGAAAACATCGTTTTTCAGGATTCCATCCAGAAAATCGAGGGTAAGACTGAGTTTATCGACATGTGTGAACGCCTCACGGAAAGGTGCCAGGAACTGCACATGGACATACACTCAATCGCACAGGGCGCCAATTTCATTATTATGGATTGGACCATGACCATGTCCTTCAACAAGTATCCCAGCACACCCATGTACGGATCCACCAAGCTCACCCTTCACGAGGACGGCAGAATCATCGGACAGAGAGATTATTACGACCTTTGGGGTGACATCTTCAACGGGATACCTTATTTTAAAAAGACGTACAGAAAATTTATGCGCAAGAAATTCGGTTAACGGAGGAAGCTATGGGATTTGAATTGCCTGATGAACTGATCTTTATGAAGAATAAAAAAGCTGAGCAAAAGAAGAGCGACGCCTCCATGGCCGGAAAAGTCTGTGTCATCACCGGTGCCACTTCCGGTGTCGGACTTGAAGCCTTGAAAAAGCTTGCCGAAGGAAAAGCCGATATCGTCATGGTGTGCAGAAATTTGGAGAAAGCCAAGCTTATAAAGGAAGATATTCAGAAAAAATGGCCAGTCAATATCGATCTATTTGAAGCGGATTTCAGTATATTATCCGATGTGAGAAGGGCAGCCGGGGAAATCCTAGCTAAATACAAACAGATACATGTGCTTATCAATAGCGCCGGCCTGCATTCCACCACAAAGGTGATGACAAGGGAGGGCTTCGAGATGGTCTTTTGCGTCAATCACCTGGCGTCCTTTTTATTTACAAGGTTGCTTATGGATCGTTTGAAGGAAAGCGCACCAGCCCGAATCATCCAAGTCAACTCTGAGGGACATCGCTTCAATGGTCTAGACATCAATGACCTGAACTGGAATAAGCGGTTTTACACAGGGTTGAGAGGTTATGGCGCCTCTAAAACAGCCCAGCTGCTGACGGTATGGGAGGTTGCTGATGAGCTGAAGGGCTCCGGTGTGACTATCAATGCCCTGCATCCAGGGGATGTGAGAACCAATATCGGCAGCAACAACGGGTGGCTGTATAGATGTTTTCTACACAATGTCACGTGGCACTCCCTAAAAGAACCAAGCATATCAGGAGAGGCCATCTATTATCTGGCAGCCGATCCGGATATGCTTGATGTAAGTGGAAAATTCTTTCATTTGACGATTGAGGAGAAGCCAGCCAAGCACGCCCTTGACCGTGAATTAGGTAAAAAAGTCTATGATCTCAGCATGCGTATGACTGGTCTTTAATCACCAACAGGGAGGTCCTAGCACTGTTAGTCATCGGATAGCGTCTTATTAACTTTATCTGCCGCTATTTTCCCTGTCATAATTGATATCGGCAGCCCGGCTGGACTATAGGTCCACTGTCCCGCCTGAAAAACATCCGGTATGGGTGTCAAAACCGAATCGGTCACACGAGGCATTTTATTGACAGCCGGAATGGGTCTGTTTGTAAAAGCCCAACCGGTAATACCGCCATCGGAGTTGCCTGTTATTCTTTCCAATGTCAAAGGCGTTGAGGAAAATCTGTCCATCTGATTTTCTTTAATGCCTTTATATATTGTCCTGTCCAACACATCAATGATATGCCCCTCACTGATTTGTTTAAACTCTTCGTACCATCCCATCTCTTTAATATGCTTGACCAGCGAATGCTCAAAAAGTGTGCTGATAATCAGACCTGTTTTTCCTTCAGGCGCCATTGTGGGGTCTCTGAGCACTGGAATCGAAATCTCATAGGTCGTGAGATTGTAGTATCTCTCAAGCCAAGCCATTAATTTGGGTTTGTCCGCTATATATTTGTCCCCGTGGACTTGACCATCCTTAACCTCTATCTCTTCCATTGAAACATTGTACAGTCCGTCTTTGAAAGGCGTGTAGAAAAAATGCGGATTTGAGATTTTTTTAAAGTGCTCAGGATCCATATCCATAGTCAGATAAAGGGTGTATACTGAGTCTCCACCTACCTTATCTTTAAGCAGATCCTTACGTTCAAGAATATTTTGCTTGATAGAATCATCATTTATTGAATCAATATTTAAAGCATCATACAGCCGCTTTAGATCCGCAGCCCAGATCAGTTTCTTGTAACCGTACACATTTCCTTGTGAGTCGATAGCTTCTTTCTTATCAGCATCAATTGACTGTATGGTTGTTTCCTTAAGAACGATGCCTTGGTTTGCAATGATAAACTCCGCCATTTTTTCTGTCAGCGTGCCCGTTCCCCCTTTTGGGTATTGGTAGTCAAGATAGAGACTGAAGTAGCTTAGGGCAAAAAAAGCTGGTGTTTCTTTAAAGAAATGCTGGTCGATCATATTGATGAGGCTCTGATTGTCAGAGAATTTAGTCAGATATTCTTTTATAGGTTGGTCCAGCCTTATGATCTTTCTGATGGTTTTCAGATACTTGAACAACCAGGGCAATAGCGTCTTGAAAAGATATTTCTTGTCATTTTTCAGATCCATAAAGAGTGGATTGTCTATGCCATACAGCACATCCATATAATCCATTATGATACTGATCTCTTTTATTATTTTTTTAACGTCTTCCTTGTTTTCAGGAAATTGGTTTTCCAACATTTTCTGATAATCCGCCAGACTATCCTTGGTCTCCACGCTGACAACCACATCCTCCATACCGACAGATACATAGCTTTTATTAAATTCTATATCCAATCCCAATCCTTTGACCATGGGAAGCAATACCCCGGAATTCTCCATGGCTCTTATGCCGCCATCAAAGCGGAAGCCTTTATAATTAAATGAATTGACTAACCCGCCAATCCATTTTTCCTTTTCACAAATTAAAACCTTATGGCCTTCCTTACTGATAAAGGCCCCTGCTGTCAATCCTGCAATTCCGCCACCTACGATCACCACATCGTAAATCATGAAATACCCCCACTTTAGATAAATAGTGAAATAATAACCTGATAAAATTCTAAACCAGATATGGTGTCTTGTCAATGATTGGAATGGGCCATTCTCTTTACCATCAAGTCAAAGAATTTCCCGATGATTTTTTTAATCGGATTGATTTCAACGTCATAATAATAATCCGAATCAAGCCAGCCCTTCGCTTCATAATATCTTCTATCAGGCTCCAAAGCCTCATCGAAGTATTTCATTGACGAACGGGTCATTCTGAAGATCATGAACTTGAACAAGGATGGTTGAACAGGCTTTTCATTGTGAAGCGCTTTTGTGAACTGCTCCAAAGCCCTCATGATGGCTTTGCTGTTTTTCACTTTTATCTCATCTTTCAATCCAACTTTGGGGTATATGCCACCTGAAGCGACGACTCCCTTCACTTCTTTCATACCCCAAAAGCCCATGGCTTCATTGATATATTTTGCTACCTTTTTCCCGCCATATACCCCCTGCACAATCACTGGCAGGCAAACTCTTCCAAATAGCCTTGGGCGATGGAAAACATATGCCAATCGGTCAAACAGATCTTTCAAGATGCCCGGCACTGATAAGGAATAATTAGGGACTACAAAAATCACACCATCGGACCATTCCAGTTTATCTAGAATAAGTCTGACATCATCGTCTTTCAACGGGCAGCTTGAGCTTCCCACCGAAAAACAGGCACAGCATCCCTTACATCTTGTAATGTCGTAATCTCTCAATTCGATCAGCTCAACAGATGCCTTCTTGCTCATTTCATCCTTCATCTGAACCGCCACCTCGTGTGAAAAACCTTTCCGACTGCTTGCTTCAATAATCAACACTTTTTTCATAATAATCCTATTGATTTCTCCTCTTCTTAATTTATAGTTTGTTTAATGCTTTATAAAACTTATATTGGCATTTTGGGAGTTTTTTTCAGTTTATCACTGTTGAATAAAAAGATAAAGATGATAAATATTGACAAAACAATCAAAAAAATAACGGATGTCCTATTGTAACCGATCCTCATCAATACTACAGGGTCTATGGCATTTATAGCTGCGTTAACCGACGCATGAGCCAGGATCGCTAAAGTGATGGAACCTTTGGTGTTTTCATATATCCAGGACAGAAACAACGATAGCAAAACTGCGAAAATCATTATGACAATGAATGATTTAACATCGGTTGTCCCTTCCGAGAAAAGCTTGGGAAAATGCCATGCGCCCCAGATGACACCCAGCACAATGGAAGCCGTTAAAGGACTGAGCGTGTTTCTAAGTCTTGGTAGTGCAAAGCCCCGCCAGCCTACTTCCTCAAAAGTGGCAAACACCAAGAAAACAGGCATCATAGAGATATAATCACCAAATGAATAGTATTGAAATGTTTTTTCCAGTGCCCCATCCAATATAAAGTAAACCAGCAGGGTTGCTATGCTTATACCAACAAAAGTGAGTGCGGCAAAAAAATACCATCTGAGTTGAACCTCCTTACAACCAAATCTAGAAACAAGATCCCTGACGCCTCTCCCGCCAAAGATCCTTAGCGACAATAAAGTGGAAACGGCAATCGGACCCAGAACACCGAGCCCGAAGGCAGAACTGAGAGAATCATTTTTATAGATGCCCCGAGACAAGAAAATCGGTATTGTCCAAAAGAACCATGAGAATACAAAAGTAAGCACAAAATATAAAATCAGTCGGTTGGTTTTGTTTTTCATTTTATTCTCCAAATTGCATACTATTTTATACTAACCTCAACTTGACACTTTTGCCCTTCCCATAATGTTTCGAAAACTGTATAGGTTGCATTTTCATCAATGCCATTTACCATTGCTTCCATAGGGTCCAGACAGTATATGTTGCATGGGCTCTGTGCGCCCATTCTTTTAGCAAGACTGCAAAGCATGCAGCCAGTCGCTTCAGCCTTAAAGCCATGATCTGAATCTGTGGTCTTCCAGTTGGCACAACCAAATATTTCGGGCAGCACTTCAAAGACTTCCTGGGGTTTGGTGATACCTAGCTGTGCGGCACGCATCTTGCCGCTTATGAACTGCTCAGCCCTTTTTTCCGCTGTAACCTTCTCGAGAATGCCTTCCCTCCCCATTCTCAATACCGAATCAGCAAGAGCGCCTGCATACATTCCCTGTAACAATTTAATCTTTTTTTCCATCTCCATTTTATTTAACTCCTCTTTATTTAATTTTTCTATCTATCGTTAGATATGTTTGGCGCAAATTTTTACTTCGGTTTAACACTATTCATCATAAAATCAATTTCCTTTTTGATTTCTTCATCTGATATCTTCTCATCCAACAGAATAATCTTTTCCATCATGTTCTCTAGAATTCGGACCATAATACTTGAAAACACAGGCAGCACCTCAGGATCATCGCATGCTTTGGCTAGAATCCGTTTTGTCCTTTCAAGACGTTCATTCTCCCATTTCACTATCTTATCTCTCACCTCTTTACTCCCATCGAAACCCAACCATACCTTCATTGACAGCTTATAGACACCCTTGTCATAATCATTCAGTTCCATTCTCTGTTTCACAGCTTGATAATAAATATCCGCAAGGGGAACATTCAGGGTGATCGAAGCATTTAGCCTTTCTATCAGTAAAATAAACTCGTTGTAGGAAACCTCTTCAAAAAGGCTGTTCTTATTATTGTAGTAGTAATAAAGCATGGGCACGGAGCATTCCGATTCCTTTGCAATTTCTCTGATGGTCGTTCCATGAAATCCCTTCTGACTGAATATTTCAACCGCTTTCTTTTTTATGGTTTCCTTAATGTCTGGCTTTTCCATGATTTCTCCTTATCTATCGTTCGTTAGAATCATAATATACCTGTTTTTATTTTTTGTCAATAGGGGATTATTTGTCCTGCTTAACCAAATCGTACAGCCTCTTGTTCTGATAAATCCGCTCCTTACCAATTTTCTCTGAAGTAAGAAAACCCTCTTCTTCAAGTGAGTTCAGATAACTGACTGCAGTCTTTCTTGTTACAGATAAACCCTTTTCAACATAATTGATCTTGGTATAAAATTCATAGAACAATAAATCGATTAGTTCCTTGGAATATATTTTAGGGAGCTTTTCTTTAATCTCCGCTCTCATTGTTTCAACCTCAGAATTGATTCTCTTTACTAGCCTCAAAGCTTCTATTGCTGTTTCTTCAATACCTGTGAGAATATAAAGAATCCATTCCTCCCAGTTATTTCCGGTGCGAACCTCCTGAAGCAATCTGTAATATGCCGACTTGTTCTTGATTATATAGCTACTTAAATAGAGGATTGGGCTATCAAGCAAATCTTTTAATACAAAATAAAGGACATTTATTATCCTCCCTGTCCTACCGTTGCCATCATAAAAGGGATGAATGCTTTCGAATTGATAGTGAATCACTGCAAGCTTAATTAATGGATCAATATCATTATCGTGATCTTCATTGATGTATTTCTCGAGATTACCTAAAAGATCTCTGATTTCGGCCTCCCCGGCAGGCGGTGTATAAACAGTTTCACCGGTTCTTTCATTTTTTGAGACAGTGCCCGGCAGCTTTCTGATACCTGCACGATTCTTTTCTATAATACCTTGAATCTCTATAATCATATTGGTTGTAAGCATTTCTCGAGCTTTAACCAACTCATACCCTTGCCATAATGCAGTTCTGTAGCTCGCAACTTCCTTTGCTGCCGGACTTGCACCACTTGCTTCACTCATAGCCTTATATAGGTCATCATGAGTTGTAATGATGTTTTCAATCGCTGAACTGTCCTTGGCTTCATTGATCATTACTGCATTTATCAGAATATGCTTATTGGGAATTGTGTCAGCGTATCCTTTCAGTTCAGCCAAAGCGCGATTGGCTCTAGCCAGTTGCTTTAACACTGCTATTGTTTCCAACTCAAGTTCCGGTGGCAACATAGGTAATTTGTTATCATTCATTGTACACACCTCCATCATATAAGTATTATATTGCTAAAATTTACCTATGTCAACACAATATAGGTAAATTATTTAATTATTTACCTATGTAAAGATATATATTTTGAACACTAAGTGAAGTTTATTGCGTGTGAAACGCCACCTGAACCCAATAACTCTGTTTATTAACAAGAATTTTACACCGACGCAACTCGCACTTAACAAATGAAAGATATACTGATGATGAACCAAGAACTCTTTACTAGGAGATGTGATAAATATGATTATCCATACCCATTCAGCTATAGGTCATTTACTTTATTCTCATATTGTTGAAAGCACCAATCTAGTGTTAGATAAAAAGCACTTCATATTGGGGAATATTAAGCCTGACATCAATCGTACCCTCAAATCAATTCCTCACCGAAGCAAGGACATAATCGATGTAATGGAATGCCTGAAAAATGAGCTAACCACCCGAACCCATAGCATCGACGCTTTTTCCCTAAAGTTGGGCATCTTGTGTCATTTTCTAAGCGACACCTTCTGCAGATATCATTTTGAGGATCATCTATGGGAAAGAAATATTGTAGAGCACGTCAAGTACGAAATATCGCTTCACTACACATTCGTGATAGCTTCAAAGCACTCAAAGGAAACTGTAATTAACACAAGTAATGAGCTTTTTGATGATTTTAATGAGGCATATGAACACTTTACCAAAAGCTATATCGAGAACAAAAAAACCTTATTAAGAGACACTGACCATGCCTTGATGTTTTCAGTCGCGGTCATCAATATGATCAATCATGAGATTTTAGCCAAAGAATGCGTACATGTTGCTTAAAACAATTCACCACAAGGAGATTGACAATGAAAATCGCTTATTTCACTGATACTTATCTGCCACAAATCAATGGTGTTACAAACACGCTGTCCAAGCTTACAAAATATTTCTCCGAACGAGATGACATAGAGTATAAGATTTTTGCACCGGATTTCAAATATTTTGAGTCTGAAGATACAAATGTTGAAAGATTCTACAGCGTGAAATTCTTTGCTTATCCCGAGTGCAGGCTCTCCCTGCCTAATCTCACGCGACTAAAAACCGCCTTGGATGAGTTTAAGCCGGATATCATACACTCAGTGACTGAAATAAACATGGGTCTTGCAGGCATGAATTATGCGGTCCAGAACAAAATACCATTAATATCAACCTTTACCACAAACTTCCCTGAGTATTTGAAATTTTACAATCTTCCTTTTCTATATGATATGAGTTGGAGCATAATGAGAAAAATTCATAACCAGTCAGATATGTGCCTGTGTCCTTCATTGGAAACTAAAAAGCTTCTTGAAAGCCAGAGCATCAACAACGTAGGGCTCTGGGGAAGAGGCATTGATTTTGAAAAATTCAAGCCAGTGGAAGACAAAAGTGAAATCAAGAGGAAATACGGATTGGAAGATAAAATTGTATTGCTATACGTTGGAAGAGTAAGCCAGGAAAAGAATATTGATATTCTGATAGAATCCTATAGAAGGCTTCAGAAAGAATATAAAGAAAAAATCGCATTGATCATCACCGGTGGCGGACCACGACTTGAAGAGCTGACAAAGAAAAACCCTGATGTATTGTTTACAGGGTATTTAAAAGGCAAGGACCTCACAGACATTTACAGCAGCGCGGATATTTTTTCTTTCCCATCTTCAACAGAAACACTAGGTAATGTTGTTCTTGAAGCTATGGCATCAGGACTTCCGGTAGTTGGACCCTCCGCCGGAGGTCTCAAGGACAACATCATTGATGGCTACAACGGTATACTAAGTGTGCCGAATGAGGTCGAGAGTTTTTACCAAGGAATCAGAGCGTTAATCGAAGACGACTCCAAAAGAATAGAAATGTCTAAAAATGCAAGAGCCTTTGCGGAAACAAAATCCTGGGACAGGGTCTTTGAAGGTCTCATTGAAAGCTATAAGACAGTTCTAAACAGAAATTGCAATCTCAAATCAGCATAACACTTTGAGCTGGATATTGAATGATTTCTAACGACCAATTCGGTAATACAGGAGAAGAAAATGACACAGCAAGGTAAGGACAATCTATTTGAGGAACATACAAGTGAAGCACTACGTGATGAATTCTTTGCAATCATAAATTCTAAAAGTATAAAAACCGTGTTACAACCGATAATATCATTGCGTGACGGTGCCATATATGGATTTGAAGCCCTTAGTCGAGGACCGGAAGACAGTCTGTTCCAATATCCTAACACGTTGTTTGAATACGCTGACCTCTACAATTCTACCTGGGATCTTGAGTTGATATGCCGAGTCAAAGCCATCGAAAAAGCTAAACAGCTTCAATTAACTACGAAGTTGTTTATTAATGTCAGTCCCAAAATTATGCAGGATCCTAAGTTTTTAAAGGGATTGACCAAAGAATACCTGGATTCGATGTCATTGAACTCAGAGAACATCATTTTTGAGATCACTGAAAGAGAAGCTGTAAATAATATTTCTGATTTTACCAAAACAATACAGAACTACAAAAACCAAAACTATATGATAGCAATAGACGATGCCGGTGCAGGGTATTCAGGACTAAATCTCATATCGGATTTAAAACCGCATTTCATCAAGCTTGATATGAATCTCATCCGAAACATTCATATAGATGTCACTAAGCAATCGCTGG
>JAUYTY010000213.1 GCA_030694905.1 Eubacteriales bacterium
ACGCTATCCAGACTCCCCGACCGTCAACAACAAAGATGTCGTGTGATTTATCCGCTGTTATATATGACGCAAAGATAGTGCCGACCGCATACCAGCCGTCTTCTTTTAATGCTTTGATCAGGTATTCAGCGACTGTTGTGGCATCAGCATCAACAGAATATATGTACTCATTGGTTGATTTGTTATAGGTATTAAGCACAGCTCCCGGGTATACCTGAAAATTTACAGGAGGCGCTATATTTATTTGGTCTATTGGTTTTACCACTGACAGTGGAACGTCTATTTTTTCTATTAATGAGTCAGTTGGCTCAGATTGAGATTTTATTTCTAAAATAGAAGGAACTATTTTTCCGTACTGTAAGCCTACACATCCCACTAAAACAAATAGCATCAAGCCAAACATTATAATCAACAACCGAAATTTCATTATCAAAACTATCATTCCTTATATAGTATAATATATATTATTATATATATATTGTAATATTAATAATATCATAATTTAAATAAAAATACAAATTATATATAGAATATATTTGTGAACTGCAGAAAAAACCTGATAAACAAGGTTATCAGGTAGGATTTGATTACATGCTACAGTTTTGTTTGCTATAAACACTTGAGTATCAATTCTTTTATGATATAAGGCATCCTCTCATAAATATCCTTTGTCAATACCCGTTCGGTGACTTTGTGCAGGTCCTTACCCCAAGGTCCTATATTGACAACAGGCATACTGATTGTGGAGAGCTCATCGAAGGGTATGTGATAGACATAATCCCATCCGGGGCTGTTGGCTTTAATGATTTCAATGTCCTCGGTGTTGCCGGACCAGGCAGCATATGACATGTCGGATATTCCCATAAAGAATTCCTGTCCTTCGAAGACTAGGTCATACTTGGCGCCGGCAATATCATTTATAGTTTTTTCAAGTGGGAAGGGAAGCTTTTTGTCTATAAAATGGTTGTTGATGTGGGGATAATAGGGTCCTGATATCGCTACAATTATTGCAGGTCCCTCCAACTCGATCCAGTCGACTGCAAATTCGATTAGTCTGGTTGATGCCTCTGGCAGTGTAATCTTGTTTTCATGGAGCGCTTCAATGACTTTTTCCTGATACGCTATATACTCATGTTGAAAAGACTCGGGTTTTTTTTGAGACGCCCGATCATACAGTTGGCTAAAAGTTAGAACCACAGGTTTAAAAGGTATCTCATCGGGTATCACACCAGTAAGATTGCAGTAATTCTCATAGGCATCTTGAAAATGACTCAGCGTGTCTCGCAATGTTCTTTTGGACAATGATACCAATTTATCCATGATGCTCTGAGTTGAACGGGTAAAAGTCAACCAGTTGAAGTAGCCGGTTGCCGCTTCGGGTATTGAGGCATCGTAGGTTTTTTTTCGATCTTTCAGATTAACCCAAACAGGCGGTGGGGTAGCTTCCAGCTTATGTACATCACATAGGTCAACATTAAGCTCGGTTTTTCTTTGCAGATCGGCAAGCACCAGAGATGGGTTGAAACCGCTGAAAGGATCTCCGATATGGCTTTTAACGCCCTTGACATATAAAATGGGCATGACTTTACCGACAGAACCCTGGTAAAAGAGTGCTTTTCCTTTGATCTGGTTAAAATAAGGCTCACTGTTGATAGCCAGCACATAATCCAATTGATACTTGTCCCTCAAAGAAGTCATCAGAGGTATAGACTGAAGCATCCCTCTAGATAAAGTTTCCTCATCTGGAACACTAAGGAGAAGGATATTTCCCTCAAAATCCTTTATCTCAGAGAAATGAGCGGTAAGAACCATTTGAATGGCGGCCCCTGATTTCATATCCGCAGAGCCTCTACCGAAAGTCCATTCACCGGACTCCAAATCTTTTTTTGTCTGATTGGATAAGATCTTATCCTTTAATGCCTCCAATAAAAGTTCGGGTTCCAGTGCCAAATGTTTGATATGACCATATTCTTCTATGTCAACAGCGTCATGGTGGTGCATCAATACAATGGTTTTATCGCCAAGGCCTTTTACCAGCGCCCATACCACTTGTCTTCCATAAGGATCCTTGTCAATCGGAATAGCACCGCATAAATGAGAGTTTTCTGAAAAATAAGTCTGTGATTCTATCCATTTCAATATTACTTCCTCGATGATGACTTCCCTGGAAGTATTGGTGTCGCTTTGAACACTCATTAGAACTTTGAAAAGCGGCTTGATCTTATCTTCAAACATATCAATGCTCCTTCAACATAATAATCATACTGAGATTGTGATGTCTAATCAATACAGGCTTCGTAGAGAAATCTACCATAAATTTCAGCGCACTTCATCACGCTGTCTATGCTTATTTTTTCGTTCTCCTGGTGGCAAGAGTCTTTTTCCCCAGGAAAAACAGGACCCCAGGAAACAGTGTTTGGTAGCGCCTTCGCATAGGAGGTGCCTCCTGCCATGTTAAAACCACCTTTAGCACCTGTGACCTCACTATATGCTTTTTCCATTAAATCGAACAATGGATGATTTTTGTCAACGTATAAAGGATCAAGATAATTTGATATTTTGAAATCAAAGCCAAAGGATTTGCTATGTTTATCGAACAAATTCATTATTGATTGTTGGTTAACACCTAATTTGTGTCGTATGTTGATATTAAGAATCACCTGGTTGCCTCTAAATTGAATCGTGGTAGGATTGACATAGGTTTCTCCGATAAACTCACCATTCAAGTGATTGTTATCATTTTTAAAACCAAGTGAACTACCGTCATAGACTTTGTCCATCAGCAAAATAAAATCCAATATCTCTTCGAATCTTTCGCTATGAAGTTTTAGACCCTTGATCATTCTGCAAAGCTTTGTCAGCGCATTATCACCATTATGGGGTAATGAGCTGTGACTTGATTTGCCGGATGAGATCAATTCAATCGTTCTCTCTTTTGAGCCCTGCTGGAAAATAAAGCTTCCCCTAGAGGGAATGGTATTGTTGCTCTCACCGGAATTAAAAGTCAGAATCTTGCCGGTTGGAAAAATGTTTTCGCAAGAAAAAGAAATCTCAATATCCGCATAGCCCTTCTCAATATTGTGAATTGGGAATGCACCATCCGGGGTGAATGAAAAATCAGGCGTATTGAACTCACTTAAGAAGCTCTCCATATCCGTCCATATCTCTTCTTCTTTTGTGCCTATGATTAATTGAAGCTTTCTTTTGTAATGGAGATTCTTTGACTGAAAAGCCTTCATGATATTAAATATAATAGATGTGGGCACCTTGTCATCCATGGCACCTCTTCCAACAATAAAATCACCGTCAAAAGCACCTTTAAAAGGCGGTGTGTTCCATTTTCCCAAATCGCCTGCATCCACAACATCCACATGGGTCAAGACACCGATTGTTTCTTTTCCCTCACCTATTTGAATGACCAGGCAATCCTTTTTCCTGGTGTAGCTTGTAGTCATTCCTACATTTTGAGCGGAGTGCGCTATATAGTCAAGACATTTAATGTTTGCATCGATATTGCCGGTTAGACTGGGAATGTCTATCAATCTGAGAGAATCCGTTATTATAGCCTCTTTACTTTTTTTAATCTCATCGATCAGTCGTTCAATCATTTTTCACATCCCCATTGCAGAAGTCGATAGCGGTGAGCACATAGGACTCATAGGCACCTTTCAGCTGAGCCAACTCGACAAATTCATCCTCTGAATGCGCATTTTTCAGATTTCCCGGTCCAAACACCACACTTGGTATTTTGGCATAATTACTTAATAAGGATGCATCGGTCCATGCCAGAAAAGAGATGATTTCCGGGTCTTTTCCCAAAGAACGGGTGATTCCTCTTCTGAGGGATTCGACAATAGGGTGATCTAGATTGATCTCCAAAGGCTTATGAAGCATCATATTCGAATCAGCGAAATATCGCTTGACTTGGGCATTGAAATCCTTATCTTCTTTTTTTAAATCAGATATCAGATCCTTCAATTCATCCATAATCATATCAAAGGATTCCAGAGGGGTCCATCTTCTATCGATGAACAATTTGCACCTGCCTGCCACACTGCTTGGTTGATCGCCACCTTCTATGACGCCAAAATTCAACAAAGGATCCCCAATGAGCGGGTGTCTTCTCTCCTTGAATCTCGGCACCAAATCCTTCTCAATCCTTGTTATTAGCTTTGCCGCTTTAGAAATGGCGTTTATACCTTCATGCGGCGTACCGCCATGAGTTGTCTTGCCTGTAATGTCAATCTCTATCCACTCCAGACCTCTGTGTCCGGCAGCAATTTGAAGACCTGATGGTTCACCTACAATTGCAGCATCGGTGTGTGGACCGTTTGTAACAATATACTCTGTTCCTTCACTTTTTTGTTCCTCATTGATGACACCGGCAAAAATAAGATCCCCATCAAGTTTAATGCCGCTTCGTTTGATGGCAGCCATAGCACTCATCATACACGCAAGTGCTCCCTTCATGTCACAGGCGCCTCTTCCATAAAGCCTGCCATTGGAGATGTCTCCGGATAATGGCGAATTGACCATATTGTAGGGTGGTACCGTATCCATATGTCCGGTCAGCATGAGAGATTTCCCTTTGCCTTCTCCTTTTAGAGTAGCTATAACATTCGGTCTATTTTCAAGTGGCTCCTGAAGTTCCACCTGTATATTTTCTCTTTTGAAGAAATCGTATATGAAAGAGGCGACCTGCTTCTCCTGCTCTGCCAACCCGGTATAGCTGGGTATCTTTATCAGTTCAGAAGTTAATTGATAAAGTTCGCTTTCAGTAAAGTTATCTAAAATATTTTTATGATTTAGCATTTATATCCTCCGTGGCTAAATGACATGCCACAAAATGATCATTGCTGATTTTGGTGAGCTCGGGCTCATCCACATAACATTTGTCATACGCAAATTCACATCTTGTGTTGAATCTGCATCCTTTTGGTATTTCTGTAGGGTCAGGTATCTCGCCTGTCAAAACCTTCCTAATCCTGTTTCTGTTGACCTCAGGCACAGGCATTATGTCTAGCAATGCTTTTGTATAAGGGTGGATGCATCCCTTGATGATCTCATCAGACGTTCCGATTTCCATTATTTTCCCAAGATACATGATAGCAATCCTGTCTGATATGAGCCATGCCAAAGATAAGTCATGGGTGATGAATAGAAATGCCAGATCTCTTGAGTCTTTCAGATTCAATAACAGTTTTAGTATACCTGTTCTGATAGAAACATCCAGCATGGATACCGGTTCGTCTGCAACGATAAAATCAGGATTCAAAATAATCGATCCTGCAATAGCCGCCCTTTGTCTTTGACCACCGCTTAATTCGTAAGGATATCGGTATAAAAAGTCTTCTCCCGGTGCCATACCACTATCTTCAAGGGCCTTCACAGCCTTCTCTTTTCTTTCGGAAACTGTTTTTAACATATTATTGACTTCTAAGGGTTCAACGACGGCGTCAAAAATAAGGCTCTTTGGATCCAGGGTCTGATAGGGATCCTGAAAAATCATCTGGGCTTTCTGTCGGAATTTTTTAACTTCTTTTTTATTTTTGAAGTTAACTGATTCACCTTTGAAAAAAACCTCGCCCTCTGATATGGGAACCAGATTCAAAATTGCTTTTCCCAATGTTGTTTTTCCACTACCGCTTTCTCCCACCAAGGAGACTATTTCTCCCTCGTAAATATCAAGACTGATGCCATCTACGGCTTTGACGATTTTTCTTTTTTTTGAGAATAGCTCGTTAATGAAAGATTGTTTGATATCGAATACAACCTTCAGATTAGTGACTGATACTATCTTCTGCTTATTTTTCATTATAAACACCCCCAAAATGGCATGCATAATAATGACCTTCATTAGCTAATTCCATTCTTGGTTCCTCTTTGCCGCATATATCTTTTGCGTAAGGGCATCTTGGATGGAAACGGCAACCTGATGGCGGGTTGATCAGATCAGGCGGTATGCCCTCAATGGCATCCGGCATCACTCTCTCCTTGTGAATGTTTGGAAAAGAAGACAGCAGTTTATAGGTATAGGGATGCTTATTGTTGTTGTAGATATCTTCGACATAACCGGTTTCAACAATCTTGCCTGCATACATGACAGCTATTTTATCGCATGTCTCCCCCAGTATGGACAAATCATGTGTGATGAGAATGATCCCCATATTGAGTTCTTTTCTCAACTTGTCTAGAAGGTTAAGTATTTGCGCCTGTACCATGACATCCAGTGCGGTGGTAGGTTCATCGCCGATGATAAGCTTTGGATTGCAGGCAAGCGCCATTGCTATCATGGCTCTTTGTTTCATTCCACCACTGAACTCATGTGGATAATTGGATATTCGCTTGGGTTCCAGCTCAACGAGTTGAAAGAGCTCTTCCACTCTTTTGATGGCATCCTTATAGGATAATTTCTCGTGAAGTATAATCGCCTCCGCTATCTGATCACCAATTCTCATGACAGGATTGAGTGCATTCATGGCACCTTGGAAGATCATGGATACTTCTTTCCATCGGACTTTTTTTATTTCGGTATCGCTTAAATTCACAATGTTTTTCCCTTCCAGCAGGATTTCACCCGAAACGATACTACCTTCCGAGGGTAAAAGTTGAGTAATGGAAAGTGCGGTTGTTGTTTTACCGCAGCCAGATTCCCCAACCAATCCTAGAGACTCGCCATAGTCAAGTGTCAGACTGACATCATCAACAGCTTTAACAGTACCGGAACTGATGTTGAAATAGGTTTTGAGATTATTGATTCTTAATAGTTCCATTGGTCATCGCCTCCTTAGCTTGGGATTGAGTATTTCGTCAAAAGCGTAACCTAAAAAAGTGAATGATAAAACAACCAGCACCACACAAATCCCAGGGGGTAAAAAATACCAGAAAGCACCGGAGCTCGCCGCACCTGACTGAAAGGCATAATGCAGCATCATTCCCCAACTGGCTCTTGTCGTATCGCCTAATCCAAGAAAACTGAGGGTGGTTTCAGATAAAATCGCTACAGCTGAGACCAATATGGTATTGGCAAACACCAATGGGAAAACATTAGGTAGAATATGTCTGATGATAATCGTCTTATCGTCTGCCCCTATAGCTCTGATTCGCTCGATAAAGGGGCGCTCTTTCAATGACAAGGTTTGTGATCTGACAACACGCGCTGTACCTGCCCAACTGGTCAAACCGATAACAAGAATGATATTCCATATACTGGTTCCCAGAATAGCCGCCAGCACCAATACCAATGGCAGCCAGGGCAAGACAAGGAAAAAATCTGTAATTCTCATAAGAATCATATCAGTTTTGTTTCCGAGAAAACCGGACATCAAACCGATAGTCGTACCCAATAGCATTGATATGATAGTTGCCAGAATGCCTACCATCAGAGACACCCGTCCACCAGCCAATAGATTTCTGAACACATCTCTACCCAGATCATCGGTTCCTAAAATATGATTGAAGCTTGGGGGCTGTAGAACATCGCTGGCCTGGCCGAATTCCATTGGATCGAAGGGGAAAATCAGAGGTCCGAATAGGGAAATGATTATAAAAAATGCCAGTATACCACCACCGATCAGACCCATTTTATTTGTCTTGTAGCTATTTAAAAAACCATCTATTTTTCTTTTTCGCATTTCTTTCTTAATCGTACTCATCCGTCACACCTCAACTTTTAACCCTTGGGTCCAAATAACTATATGTGATATCAGCGATCAGATTTGCCAATATTACACTGATGGTAATTAGCAGGAAAATACCCTGAAGCAAAGGATAATCTCTGCCATTGAGAGCTTCATACATCAATCTCCCCAGTCCAGGCCAAGAGAATATGGTCTCTACTTGAATGGTTCCTCCAATAATCAATCCCATATTGATGGCAATGAGGGTTATCATCGGAAGCATGGCGTTTGGAACCGCATGTTTTTTTATGATGTAATTGTCATCAAATCCTTTTGCCTTTGCTGTGGTCATATAGTCTTCAGTCAATACATCCAGGAGCGTATTTCTCATGGTCAGAGCATACTCACCAATAAGCACCAAGCTTAAAGTCAGTACCGGCAGAAACAGATGGGAGGCATAATCCTTAAGCATGCTCACGGTATCGTAGAATGTTCTTCCAGGTGTCAGCATGCCCGATGTGGGGAACAGCCTCAATCCGATGCTGAATACTGAAATAAGTATGATTCCCAGCCAGAAGGTAGGAACTGAATAGGTGACAAGTGAAAAGCTCAGAGCGATGACATCAATTTTTGTACCTCTTTTCCAGGCAGAGATAACGCCCATTAGAATACCAACCACAATTGAGAGAATCTGAGCTAGACCCACCATAATGATCGTTGGCATGATTCTGCTCCAGATAACTTCAATTACAGGTCTTTTATGAATAAATGAAAGGCCGAGATCACCTTCCAACAGATTACCAAGATAGATGAAAAATTGCATGTACCAGGGTCGCCCCAAACCAAAAAGTTCCTTGGTCCTTTCTATTGCTTCCGCTGAGGCTCTGGGATTTCGCATAATCATCGCAAGTGGATTTCCGGGCATTATCCTAAAAAGAAAATAGTTGAATACGATTACAAAAAAAATGGTAACAAGTGACTGGAGCACTTTCTTTAACACATATTGCTTTTTCAAATTCTCACCTCAATCCTGTTGATGTTTAAGAAAGAGAGGCAAGTGCCTCTCTTTCTATGGTCGCTTATTTAGCCTTCTTTCTTTTGTTGAACATGAAGACTACCGCAGCTGCCACCACCGCAGCAACCACATATAAAGCTGTGTTGCTGCCTGATTCAACCGGTGTGGTGTCTGAGGCAGGTTGAACATTCAGATAGTTGTAGTTGGTCAGATTGAAGAAAAAGCCACCTTCTTCCGGTATTCTCTTCCATCCGGTCCATTTCGCCGTATTGACCGCTTGCAGACTGTTATCATAGAAAAGTATGATATAAGGGGCTTCTTCATACAAAATTTGTTGCATTTCCCAAACCACTTGCTGTCTCTCAGCTGGATCCATGATGGTCTGCTGTTCGATGAACAATTGATCATATCGCTCGTTGGAATAATTTGAGTCACTCATATTGCCTATTTGTGATGTGGTCATTACATTTAGAATAGTGGTTGGATCAAGGTCGGTACCCCATCCCCATATGAACATGTCAAAGTCCCCCGAATATATCTTGTCAATCAAAAGACCGTCGTCAACAGTTTCTATGTTCAATTTAATTCCTGCGTTTGCTGCCGAACCTGCAATCATCTGACCTGCCTTGACTTCATCGGTGTTATTGGCTCTCAGTGTAAAGGTGAATTCAAGTGGTGTTCCATCACTGTCTTGTCTGACACCATCTCCGTTCAGATCGATATAACCGGCCTCTTCCAGAATCTGATTTGCTTTTTCAATATTGAAGGTTCTCAGCTCATCCGCTGAAGGTTCATAATGATAGAAGCCCTCTGGTGGAATAAGACTGGTTCCCACAGATCCCTGACCTGAATAAACGATATCCAGTAAGCTTTGCTTGTCTATGCTTAACTCGATAGCATGTCTTATAACGGTATCCTTTAACAATGGGTTAGCATTGGAAGTCGGATCATCCCATGCATTGAAAGACAGCTCTGTAAAACCAAGAACAACTGCGGATATAGCCTCTAGATCCACCTCGCTCTGTAGAGAAGCTAACTGACTTGGGCTAAAATTAGTAGCTGCATCAATTTCACCCAATTTGATTGACTGAGCCATTGTGTCTGTATTGGCATATAAAACAAATATCAACTCATCTATTCCGGGTCTACCTAGGAAATAATCATCATTGGCAACCAATTTCAAGTATTCTCCTGGTTTTAATTCGCTAAACTTGAAACCTCCAGTTCCAATTGGCTGGTCGTTGGGCCAAGTCATGTAATCATCTGGATTTACATCTTTCCAAATATGCTCAGGCAATATAGGACAAGAGTTCTGCAACATATTGGCTTTAGGTTTTTCTGTCTTGATGATTACAGTGTGGTCATCGGGGGCAGTCACTTCAACGATGCCACCCAGATAACCCGAGTACATTCCCAAGTCGCTACCTAACAACATATCATATGTGAAAACAACATCAGCTGAAGTAAATGCTTCACCGTCATGCCATGTGACATCATCACGCAGATTAAAGATCCATTCTGTCTGATCGTCATTTAGAGTCCAATCCTTAGCCAGATTTGCCACAGGCTCAAGATTATCATCAACAGTAATCAGTGAATCATAAAGGATCATAAACACTTCATAGCCTATCTGGCTATATGAGATTAACGGACTTAAAGAGTCTATCTCAACTGTTATACCAATTCTCATGGCATCCGGTTCCTGTGTTTGAGAACCGAATATGTTGGTTTGGAACATTGATAATACCATAATGATAGTTAGTAGTATGACTATTCTTCGTTTGGTTTTCATAAATTTCCCTCCAAATTTTATTCTTTTACACTGGCTTCAATAATTGTAAGCTTTTTGTTGGTTGCATCCAATTTTACACGCACACCCAACGGTATAGTTGCCATATCTTTTGTATGACCAATAGGCAATCCGTGTATCGATGGCACCTTGAGCGGTTTAATAAATTCGAACAATATGTCTTCCAGGCTCATGTCGACATAATAACCCGGATTGTGCTGCCTTGGCGTACAGTTCACACATTCACCCACAACTATGCCTGCTACCTTGTCGAATTTCCCTGCGTTTAACAGATGGGTCAGCATATGATCGATAATCCATGGCTCTGTCTCTAACTCTTCAATGAATAGGATTTTACCCTCAGTTTCGATTTCGTAAGGTGTTCCAAGAGTTGAGCAGATCAGTGTCAGATTGCCACCGGTTATAGCACCTTCCGCAATACCGGGGTTGATGGTGTTGATCCACTTTTTTTCATCTGCCAAAGTAATGGGACCGATGGGTTCCGTTGATGCTATTGCTTTGAAAAGCTGGTTCCTGGTGTAGTCGGTCAGCTCTTCCGGATTATACCTTGACATGCCGGGTCCATGAAAGGTGATCAAACCCGTTTTCTTGAGAATAGCCAAATGCAAGGATGTGATATCGCTGAATCCCAAGAAGATTTTAGGGTTATTCCGTATGACGTCAAAATCTATGTATTTCAGCATCCTGGCAGAGCCGTAACCCCCTTGTGTCACAAAAACGGCATCAATGTCTTTTTTCGAGAACATTTCATTGAAATCTTCGGCCCGCTCCTCATCTGTACCAGCCACAAAACCTTTTCTTTTGTTCAGGTTTTTTGAAAGAACCACTTTATATCCCCATTGTTTAAGCGTTTCCATTCCCCTTCTGACGTCGCTTCTCTTGTAAGAAGGACTGGCGGGAGAAATCACGCCGATCGTGTCCCCTTTTCGTAAAAGCTTTGGTTTAAGCATATGACAACACCTCCAATAACCGAATAACGGTTGCAATGCACGTATATAGTATATTTTATCATTTATTTGACTGATAATCAATAAAAAACCCACACATTTTTCATTAATGCAGGGGTTATTATGATATTCACTATTCAATTATGGTATCAGATTGCTTAGTTCTTCCTTACATTCAAATAGTATATTTTTGCATTCTTCAATTTTCTCAAGGTAATGGTCATCTTTGATAAAGGAAACTGCAACACAATGCCTGACTGCTCCGTCTTTGCTTGGAATTGGAATACCGACTCCAACAGCCAAAGGGAAAGTCTCGTTGACGCTTGTCACAAAGCCTTGCTCTTTTATGCGATCGTATTCTATTAGAAGCTCTTTATAATCTATTATGGTGTTGTCGCAAATTTTTTCAAATGATTGGGATTTAATAAGTTTTTTTACTTTATCCCTATCGTGATAAGCCATTAGGCATTTGCCATAGCATCCTCGATTAATCGGGAAAAAAGTACCAGGAACATAGTTTATTTTAAAAGGCTTGTAATTCTCTACGGAAAAAATGGATATCACTTCATCACCGTCTCTTTTAGCCAAACCTGAAGAGGCTTTCAACCGATTGCTGAGTTCAGCCAATATATCCAGTACGCGACTCTCATAATTGCCGTTTTCAAGATATACATTGCCTAAATGATAAGCAAACGGACCAATCTTATACTTTTTTGTATCTGAATTCCTGATAACCATTTTGTTTTTTTCAAGCGTCAGCAAAATCCTGCTGATGCTGGTCCTTCCAATATCGAGTTTGGATTCCAATTCGCTGATTTTAAATTGATAAGGAGAAGAAGCCAGAACTTTCAACACTTCCATAGCATGGTCTATTGTCGAGCTTAGAGATTTGTTCATTATTATCACCTTAATTTCTATTGTATGCACTCTATTCTATCATTACTTCGTTTAACAAACAATGTTAAATTCATTTTAGATTTATAGCAATCGGTAAAAATATTGGAAAGAACAACCAATAAATGTTAAAATGAATTTGAATTGAAAGAAAGGTTTTGCGGAAGGGTGATTTTTGGTGGACAATGATTTTTACAGAGATATTTTGAATGAATCAATGGTTGGGTATGCGCATGGAGAGGTCATAATTGACAGTCAGAATAAACCTGTCGATTTTGTATGTCTGGATATAAATGAGACACTCGCTCTAGATATCGGTTTATGTAAAGAGAATCTCATCAATCGAAAATATACAGAAATATTTCCCAAGCATTCAAATAAAGACAATTATTGGGAAAAATCATTTGCAAATGTGGCAATTAGCGGTGGATATGAGGAATTTGAACAATATCTGGAGCCTTTAAAAAAGCATTATCACATTAAAGTTTTTTCGAAGAAAAAGAATTTTTTCACTGTCTTATTGTACGATATAAGCGCACAACTGAAGGTAATTGAGATATCTAAGAGCTTCTTGGAAAACCTGGACACTGATATCGACTACAATGAAATAAATGACCATATGAGAACGCTTTCAGGTGCTAAGTACTCTGTGTTCAATCTATTTGATGAAAACGGACTTGATTTTACAACCAAGGCCATATCAGGGGATTATAAAGTTCTAGAAAAGGTTTTTGGGTTCTTTGGATATAGCCTAATCGGAAAGGGATGGAACCATGATCCCGTCAGGGCTAAAAAAATCGAATCGAATACAGTCACTGTCTTTAGCAGATTAAGCGATTTGACAGGCGATATCATTAATAAAGCGATGATAGAATCTCTTGAAAAAATGTATGAAATCGGCCAGGTGGCAGTCATTAAAATCATGAATAAAAATCAGATGATAGGCGATTTCACGCTGATAATGGTAAAAGGAGAACATCTTCATAGACCTGGAATAGTTGAGCTGTTCGCATCTCAAACAGGATTATTCATAGAAAAGAAGAAAGCAGATGAAAAACTTAGAAGTACAAATGACAAGATTGCTTTCATGAGCTATCACGATCAATTGACAGGCTTATACAACAAAAGATTTTTCGAAGAAGAGATGAAAAGGCTTGATAGTGCAAGAAATTTACCGATCAGCCTTGTTATAATGGATGTCAATGGATTAAAACTGATGAATGATGCCTTTGGACATTCAGCAGGTGATGAGTTATTGAAGAAAATAGCTGAAACCACAAAAAAGCATTGCAGGGAAGGTGAAATCATAGCCAGGACTGGAGGGGATGAGATGGCAATCATACTCCCACAATCTGATTCACATAAAATTCCATCGTTTATTCAGCGAATTGCTAAGGCTTTAGGTAAACACAGATATGGTTTTATTGAATTATCAGTAGCATTTGGATTTGCTACCAAAGATAATGCCGAGGAAGATATATTTGATGTTTTCAGAATTGCTGAGGAACAGATGTACCACAATAAGCTGCTCGAGAGCGGTAAGATGCATCAGAAAACTATCAATTCGATTTTGAAGACACTATTCGATCAAAACAAATGGGAAGAAAAACATGCGCAATCGGTCAGTCGAATCTGCGCGAATATCGGATTGCTGTTAGGCCTTGATAACGATAGGGTTGAGGAATTGAAAAAAGCAGGGCTGATGCATGATATTGGTAAAATCACGATAAGCAAAAGCATTTTGGACAAAAAAGAAATTTTAAGTGATTCAGAAGTTACACAGATCAGAAGGCATCCAGAGGTGGGATATCATATACTCAGCTCAGTCAGTCAATTTGCATCCATTTCAGAATATGTGCTGGCCCATCACGAAAGATGGGATGGAACCGGTTATCCAAAGGGTCTAGATGCTCATCAAATACCTTTACAAGCTAGAGTCATAGCTTTGGCTGAGGCCTTTGACAACATGATAAGCGACACACCTTACAGGCAGGCATATTCCAAAGAATATGCAATTGAAGAAATCAATAAGAATTCTGGGAGTCAGTTTGATCCTGAAATAGTTGCAAAATTCATAAAATCAATAGAATAAAGGATGGTGGCAAACATAAAAGCATTGATATTAAACGGAGAAATGGACAAGGGAATTGATTTGTCAGCAATAAGCCAGACTCTCAAGGATGCCCTGGAAGACAGGAATTATGACGTAGAAGAAAAAAAACTGAAAGAAATTGAGATCAAACCATGCATGGGATGCTATGCATGCTGGATCAAGACACCTGGGAAATGCATAATTGATGATTATGGCAGAGGGTTGGTTTCGGAAATGATCAATAGTCAGTTGATTGTTTATCTAACACCGGTGGTTTACGGTGGTTATTCTCCTGAACTAAAGAAAGCTTTGGATAGAATCATTCCACTTCTGCTTCCATTTTTCAAGAAAATCAAAGGCGAGGTACATCACCCCAAGAGATACGATACTTACCCGGATGTTCTTGTTTTGGGAATAACCGATAAGGAAAATTACGAGGAAGAAGTCATATTCAATGAACTTATAGGAAGGAATGCGCTGAATTGGTACAGCACCTTCAAAGGCAGGGTAATTGATATACACAACGATTCACTTGAAACAGCGGTAGTTGAAGCATTGGAGGGTAGAATATGAATGAAAATAGAAAAGTGTTATTCTTGATAGGGAGCCCCAAGAAATCAAGAAGCACATCTGAATCAATGAGTGATTATCTAGCTGAAACAATTGTAAAGAAGGTTGACTGGCATATTGAGAAAATTCATATTTTATCAACTATTCATGAAAACCCAGACAGGATTGCGAAAGCAGCCATTCAATCTGATTTGATTGTCCTTGCATTTCCTACCTATGTTGATTCTTTGCCATCACATGTCATCAGAACGCTTATGCTACTGGAAACCAGATTGGACAACTCAAAAGAGCGGGATTTAATGGTGCTTATCAACTGTGGTTTCCCTGAAACCTTCCATAATGACAATGCCCTTAAAATTTGTCGTTTTTATGCAAAACAAACTGGTTTGAATTGGAGAGGTGGCATTGCAGTAGGTGCCGGAGGCGCTATTATAGGCAAAAAATTAGCTGAATTAGGTGGGATGGCAGGCAATTTGATGAAGAATATCGATTTACTTACCGACAGACTCATCAAAGATGAGATGCTTCAAGATGACGGTATACTCAGAGTCCAAACAGTTCCCACAAGAATGTATAATATGGCCGGTAACATGGGCTGGAAAAAACAAGCCCAAAAGTACGGTGTTCAGGACAGGCTTTACGATAAACCGGATTTAAAAATATAGCATGCGTTAACAGGAGGGAAATAGATTGAAGGAAAGAATAAGAGAGGAACTTAGACAATTAACAAGATTGACAGGCGTTTCCGGACACGAGCAGGAGGTTATTAAACATATCAGATCAAAGCTGGAAAATCTGGCAGATGATATCATCATTGACCCATGGGGCAATCTGACAGCAATTAAATATGGCAAAAATCCTGGACCTAAAATGATGATAGCGGCTCATGCCGATGAGATAGGTTTTGTTGTCAAGAATATTATTAAAGACGGTTTTGTTCTGTTTGACAAGTCCGGAACCGCTTCTGACAAGGTTATGGAAGGCAGGAAAGTGTTTATTAACGGAAGGATTCCCGGAGTAATTGGAATAAAGCCTGGGCATATCCAGTCACCTGAAGAAATCAGAAGGGTAAAAACGAGCAAAGAGTGTTACATTGACATTGCTGTATCGTCAAGGGAAGAGGCCGAGCAACTGGGTATCAGCATAGGCGATCCGATTGGCTATGAAAGCAGCTTTATGGAAATGTCCAATAAGGATTATGTCTGCACCAAATCAATTGACAATAGGATCAATTGTACAATCCTTATCAAGTTGTTCGAGGAAATCAAGGACATGGAATTTGACGGTACATTCTTTGGTTGCTTCACTGTACAGGAAGAGACAGGCATGAAAGGTGCTTTCATGGTGGGCAATCGAATAGAACCGGATTATGCAATTGTAACCGACACAATTCCTTCGGGGGATACTCCCGACGTCGATTCTGATCGTGAACTGCCGATTCACCTGGGTAAAGGCCCTGCCTGTGTAATGGCAGATGGCGTTGGATCAGCCATGATGTTCACTTTCGCTCACCCTGCAGTTGTAAGAATCATCAAAGAGCAGGCGCTTCAAGCAGGAGTCAATCTTCAATTCACGACTTTGCTGGGTGACAGCTACGCAACGGATTCAGCTGGACTGGCTCACGCCGGAAAAGGCATACCAACAGCAACACTGGCAATGCCCAGACGATACTCCCATTCGCCGATTGAAATGCTGAATCTAAATGATGCGGTCGGTTCATTGGAAATACTTAAAGGTATTGTTAAGAATAACGGGAAGGCAGTGATCACCTTTTTGTAAGTTGCACGAGGAAGGAGACTTATGGATAAAAACCGAAAACTTATACTGATATTGTTTGCTTTTATATCTGTTATTGGGATAGGCGTTTATGGCTATGCAACACTTTTGAATGTGAGCTTTATCGATGCGCTTTATATGAC
>JAUYTY010000002.1 GCA_030694905.1 Eubacteriales bacterium
AGCAAATCATAGGTATCGATGACTAGCTTGTTTCCCTTTCCCTGTTCAGTACCGATATTGATCAGAGCGATTTTAGGGTTTTTGATGTCCAACACCCTTTCCATGTATACCTTTCCCATCAATGCGAACTGATATAAAAACAATGGCTTGCAGTCAACATTGGCTCCGGCATCCATCAAAAGGCTGAATCTATCTCCATTCGGGAACAGAGGCGCAAGACAGGGTCTTTCAATCCCCTTTATGCGACCTACTATAAACAACCCCCCGCTTAGAAGCGCTCCAGTGCTGCCTGCTGAAACCACAGCATCTCCATGCCCATCTCTCAGTGCGTTCATTGCCTTGACCAGTGAAGACTCTTTTTTTGTTCTGATGGCTTTCACCGGTTTATCATCATTGGTGATGACATCTTCTGCATTGATGATATCAAATTTTGCAAGCGTTTCATCATCTATGTTCAAATGCTTCTTGATCTCTATTTCCTTACCGACAAGTGTGATCCTGACATCGTACTCTCTTGCTGCCAGTATGGAACCTTTGATTATTTCAACCGGTGCATTGTCCCCACCCATTGCATCCACTAATATTCTCATACAACACCTCTCATCAATATTCAACATTTAGTATACCTTAGAATATGTTCATTTGCAACAAAAATGAAGATAGTACCTAGGCACTATCTCCATTTGATCAAACCGTTAAAACTGCTTTCCCATCATAGTATCCGCATCCTCTGCATACTCTGTGAGGAAGCTTCATTTCATGACATTGTGAACACTCAACAAATCCAGTTACTTTGACTCTTTCTTTAGATGTTCTTCCTTTATCTCTTCTAGCTTTTGATGTTTTTCTTTTTGGTACTGCCATTTAAACTACACCTCCTTATCTAACAATTTCACAAGTGATTCCAAACGCGGATCTATTGTTTCATCATTACAATCACATTCATCATAATTCTTATTGGAACCGCATTTTATACATATACCTTTACAATCCTCTTTGCATAAAACCTTCAGTGGCTTGGACAAATAGATAGACTGCTTGATCAGATCTGTCAAATCGATTTTGTCGTCAATCAAAGCCACATTAAAATCGTCCTCTTCCGTTGAACCGTTTATGGTGACATTAAAATCTGTCGATACCAGGTTTTCCAACTCTTCATTGCATCTGGCACAATGATCTCCGTATTTATAGGACAATTTAACTTCTGAATATATATTGTCGTCTGTTTTGTATACAAAAACACCACATTCGACATCCTTGGTCAATCTGATTGTATCATCCAGATCCAGCAAGTTTTTATCAATAGTCAGGTTGTATTGTGCACGTAATTCTTTGCTATTTAAAAAATCCTTTAAATTAATTATCAACTTTATCACCTCAAGATTGCAAGGAAGATTATATGAAAATATCAGGCTTTTGTCAAGTCTTTTACTATTATTTCCGTATCTCTCGCTATCATCAATTCTTCATTGGTTGGTATAAGATAAACTTGAACCTTTGTACCTTCTTTAGAAATCAAGGTTTCTTTCCCTCTTACATTATTCTTGACAGGGTCTATTTCAATTCCCAAAAATTCAAGTCCTTCGCAAATGGTGGCTCTGGCATCCGGAGAGTTTTCTCCAAGACCAGCTGTGAATATAACCGCATCCAGTCCGCCCATGGCTGCCGCATAGCTCCCTATGTATTTTCTAACAATAAAATAATATTTGTCCAATGCCAGCTGCGCACGTTTGTTGCCTTGTTTGACCGCATCCTCAATATCTCTGAAATCACTGCTTACGCCTGAAATGCCAAGAACGCCTGATTCCTTATTCATAAGATTATTGACTTCATCTATGCTCAGGTTTTTCTTTTCCATCAAAAACGTGATGATCGCAGGGTCCAGGTTTCCACTTCTTGTACCCATCGCAAGGCCTTCCAAAGGTGTCAGACCCATGCTGGTATCCATTGATTGTCCATTTTGGATGGCTGCAAGACTGGCTCCGTTACCTAGATGGCAGCTCACAATTTTCATTTTTTTAATGTCCTGACCTGTTATTTCGCCTAATCTCTGGGATACATATTTGTGAGATGTTCCATGAAAACCGTACTTTCTGATTCCTAGCTCTTTATATAACTCATAGGGAAGCGGATAAATATAAGAGTATTCCGGCATTGTCTGATGAAAAGCTGTATCAAATACACCTACCATAGGGACATTCGGCATCAATTCCTGACATGCCCTGATACCAATAATATTCGGGGGGTTATGCAATGGCGCCAGTTCGATGCATTCTTCCATTGCTTCAATAACCTCTTCCGTTATCAGAACTGAGCTGGCAAATTTTTCGCCACCGTGCACGACACGATGTCCGACTGCCTGAATCTCATCAAGGGATGCTATGACTCCCAATTCCTTGTCTGTCAGTACTTCAAGAACAATCTTAATAGCCTCTTTGTGATTTGGCATAGGCTTTTGCAATACAATTTTTTGTTTTCCTAAAGTCTCATGCTTTAACTGGCTTCCCTCGATTCCTATTCTTTCAGCCAATCCAATCGCTAAAACTGATTCATCTTGCATGTTCAACAGTTGGTATTTTAATGATGAGCTACCGCAGTTTATTACTAATACATTCATTCTTTCTACCTCCATTTTTATATAATTGACTAGTATATATTAATATAAATCCGTTAATAAATCAACAATATAGTTTGTTCTATGCCTTATTATATTATATACTATCCTCAGGGTGATTTCATGAAAAACATTGCTATAATAGCAGAATTTAATCCTTTTCATAATGGGCATCAGTATCTGATCGATGAGATTAAAACAAGATATGAGCCTGACAATGTCATTGTGGTTATGAGTGGCAACTTCGTTCAAAGAGGCGATCTGGCCATAATTGACAAATGGAGACGTGCTGAAGCGGCGATTCATTGTGGTGCCAATCTAGTTTTGGAACTCCCTGTGCCTTTTGCCTTCCAGAACGCACAGGTCTTCGCAGAAGGCGCCTTGGCCATCATCTCAAAGCTAGACATTGACCGCATATGTTTTGGAACTGAAAGCGACGATATTGAAGATCTCGCTAAAATTGCCGGTCTTCTAACTGACGAATCAAGTGATTTTAAAATATCTCTGCAAAATTCATTGAAGCAAGGCGTCAGTTTCCCAAAGGCCATGTCTATGACTCTGGTTAATGAGATGCCGGCTGAATTGTTGTCTCCCAATAATATTTTGGCGATAGAGTATATGAAGACCATCAACAGAAGAGAATATAAAATTACAGCTTGCCAAATCAAAAGAAAGGGCAGTTCCTACAATTCAGAGCTTATCGTTGATAATCTCTCCAGTGCCACCTCAATAAGAAAGGCTTTGTTTCAAGGGTCATATGAAGATGTGAAAAACAATGTGCCCGATGCTTCATATGGGCTTTTGGATGATTTTTACAAAGAAAATACGGGGTTCAATTCAATGGACCGTTTGTTTGATGTGCTGAAGTACAAGATCATCTCCTCAGACCAATCTTCCTTGAAAAATATTTATGACATGGGTGAAGGCCTTGAGAATAGAATTCTGAAAAAAATTGAAGGTGCTGAAAATTTTGAATCATTCATTATGTCCATCAAATCAAAACGTTACACTTATCTGAGGATCAGAAGAATACTATTGAATATTTTGCTGAATCTAACCAAAGATACTTATCATGGCCTATCGGTAGATGACATCACCTATGCTAAGGTTCTGGCCACAGACAATCAAGGGAGGGGCTTTCTTAGGGCAAACAGCGACAGGCTGAATTTTTTAACCAGAAAATCTGATTTCAATCCCTTAAATGCCTCTTCAACCGACATTACAATAAACGATCTGACCGATTACTCGACAAAAATCTATTACCTTGCGATTAATTCCCGTCTTTTGAATAATGAAAACAGGATGAATCCTTTTGTTAAAAAAGATGGCTGATGCCATCTTCACATTTTGTTCAATTCTTCCCTGTTTTCCATTAACTGTTTCAACATGCTCTCTAAACCGTCCTGTGTTCTGGCAAACAGTTTATCACAGTATTCTATGGTTTCCTTTTTGACTTCAAAGGCGGTTCTTCTAGCCTTTTCCTCAATTTCCCTGGCATGCTGCTCCGCTAGTTTTACCAGCTCGTGTTCATCAATGAGTAGCTCCTGTCTGTGCATGGCGTCATTGATTATGTTGGATGCCTCAGCTTGGGTTTCTGACAGAATTCTTTGCCTCTCTTCTTTGATCCAGGAAGCCTGCTTGATCTCATCCGGTAATTTGATTCTCATCTCTGTGATAATTTCAAGCACTTCGCGCTTATCAATCAATACCTTGCTGGACATGGGAAGCTTTGACGCCTCCTCAACTATATCCTCTATTTTTTCTAATAAACTAATTATTTCCATATTTATACCTCCCTATTTTTATTGATCAATGCCTCTTCCACCACTTTCGGAACCAGCTGATTCAACTGGCCGTTAAGTCTGGCTATCTCTTTTACAATACTTGAGCTGATGAATGAATAATTCGGTGAGGATAGCATGAACAAAGTCTCCAGATCGCTGTGCAACAGATTATTCATGGAAGCGACCTTCAATTCGTACTCATAATCAGATACCGCTCTCAGCCCCCGAATGATAACATCTATATTATTATTTCTGGCATATTCTACCAACATGCCTTCAGCCAAGTCAACAAATACATTGTCGAGATTGTATGTCACTTTTTCCACCAGATCTTTTCGCTCTTTTGCAGAAAACATATGCTTTTTTGATTTGTTGTCAAAAACGACAACTACCACCTCATCAAACTTCTTTGAGCATCTGTAAATGATATCTAAATGTCCCTTAGTAATTGGGTCAAAACTTCCAGAGTACATCACTCTCATTTAACTATCCCCCGGTAATTAAAATTATTTTTGTCCTGCCATAAATCTTTTCTTTTATTGAAACCCCAGTATTATTGAACTCAAGGCGCTCATCCTTCTCAACTTCCAGTACGATCACACCCCCGTCACTCATCAGTTTACTGTCAAATATCTTATCCAATAGCTGCATGCTTTTAAATGCCGCATAAGGGGGATCAATAAATATATAGTCAAATTTCAGATTATCTCTTTTTGCAACGGACAGTGCCATCTCAAAATCAAGATTCATCACTACCGATTGATCTTCAAACCTGCATTTCGCAATGTTCTTTCTGATCAAGTCAACGCTTTCTCTGCTATTATCAACAAAATATACCTTTTGGGCTCCTCTGCTGACAAACTCCAGACCTATTCCGCCAGTTCCCGCAAACAAATCCAACACCAACGCATCCGGTTTGATTGGTTGCAATATATTAAAAATCGATTCCTTGATTTTATCGGATGTTGGCCTTATTCTATCATTCTTAGGTGAATAAAGCCTAGTGCCTCGTGCTCTTCCTGAAACAATTCTCATATTTATGTCTCCATCGTTAATTATATAGCAAATGTCATCAATTTAAAATGATTTTTTTATGTTTATAGAATTCACTTATGCTATTGTTCAGGGCAATATAGTCATCACCCTTAAGCCTAGGATTTTCAGCTATAATCATATCTGCTTCATCTTTAACAATTTCAATCATTTTACCATAATTTAAAGGATTAATAAACTTAAAATCCAATTCTCCGTGCTGCTTGGTCCCTAGAAATTCTCCGGGTCCTCTTAGCTTAAGATCCTCGTTGGCGATAAAAAATCCATCATTTGAAATGGTGAGTGTTTTCAATCTTTTTAGAGTTGTCGCATTATTTGTATCTGAAATCAAAAAACAGTAGGATTGGTATGAGCCCCGTCCCACCCTGCCT
>JAUYTY010000032.1 GCA_030694905.1 Eubacteriales bacterium
CCAGTAAACCTAAGTTCTTGTATTTGACCTCTTTAGACAATAGTTTATGTGTTCCAACGACTACATCTATTAGTCCTTTATTCAGATTTTCGATTATATTTTTTTGGCGTGCAGGTGTTCTGAATCTACTCAGCATTTCAATCTTAACCGGATATTGCTTGAACCTTTCCACCATATTGTTGAAATGCTGCTGCGCCAATATGGTTGTCGGTACCAGTATGACTGCCTGCTTACCGTCCATGACCGCCTTGAAAATAGCTCGTAGCGCAACTTCGGTTTTCCCAAAACCCACATCACCGCATAACAATCTGTCCATCGGTACAGGTCGCATCATATCTTCCTTAATCTCATCAATACATCGGAGCTGGTCTTCAGTTTCCTGGTATGGGAAGGCATTTTCAAATCCCCTCTGCCATTCATTATCTTGAGAAAATGAGAAACCCTTGGAGTTTTGTCTTTTCGAATAGAGCTCAATCAACTCCTCAGCCATATCATCAATCGCTCTCTGAGCTCTGGCTTTAGCCTTAAACCATTCAGGTCCAGTCATTTTATTGATTTTAGGCCGTATGGATTCCGAACCGATGTACTTTTGTATCAAATCCATTTGGTCGACAGGAACAAACAGTTTGTCTCCACCCCTGTAATGAATAGCCAGGTAGTCTTTCTGAATCCCTTTAACCTCAATTTTCTCGATGCTTTTATAGATGCCAATGCCATGATGCTCGTGAACGACATAATCACCAGGTTTAAGGTCTGTAAACGTGTCAATTTTTGATGCCTTATGCTTCTTAGAGGCTTTCTTCCTTCTGATTTTGCTGCCGATAATATCCTTTTCAGTTAGCAATATCAGTTTCAAATCAGGAAAATCGATCCCTTTTTCAGCATGGCCGGTTATTATTGCTGCCTGTCCTGACAATAGCTCGGATTTTGACTGGAATGCCAAAGCCACATCACAATTGGCTTCCTTCAGTGATTCCTGAATTCTATTGGCTGTCTCAACGCTTCCCAACTCCAGGTAAACCTTATATCCGTTATACTTGAAACGATTGATATCCCTTGCAAGATCCAGTATTTTAGCATAGTATTGGTTTGCTTCACGGGAACGGATACTGATTAGCTTATCAGGATGAAAATTTATGTTGTTTTTCAATGAGTTATTATATAACAATAAGCTTAGGCGAGTCTTAATATTGCTGACTGATTGATCATAGTCCTTGAAAATCTGCTCCTGCTCACTGATCACCTGACCGCTGCCATACAGCTCTGTGAATTTCATTATGAAATCATCGTAACTGCCTTTTCTGGATTCTCTTATAGCATTGGACTCGTATAAAACAACCACAGCGTTGCTCTTTAAATAGTCACCAGCATTATATGTCTTAATTGGCAAATAAGGGCTGAAAAACTCTATATTGTACATATAATCGCCATTTCTGAGCGCTTCCCCTGCTTTTTCACCAAGTTTTCTCAAGTTCTCTTCCATGGTTCTCTTATCATCTAGTTTTGCAATAGAAGTCAGCCTGGATTCAATGCTATCCTCCATTTTTATCCTTACAGCTTCCGCCTGGTCAGGGCTAAGCAATATCTCGCAGCATGGTATCACCCTATAGTTCTTGACGTTTTCAATGGATCTTTGAGTCTTTGGGTCAAATATTCTCAGTGAGTCTATTTCATTGTCAAACAATTCTATTCTGCAGGGATTCTCATGATATGGTGAAAAGATATCAACAATGCCCCCTCGAATTGTGTATTGACCTTTACCCTCTATGAAAGATACGTTGCTATAACCCATTTCAGTCAGTTTACGCGATATGTCCTGAATATCGAATGCCATATCCACATCGACATCAAAAGCCAACTTCTGATATGATTTTTTATCCATTAAAATATTGGTGTAGGCCTCAATTGAAGCAATGACTATAATGTTTTCCTCATTGACAATCCTGTCTAGAACAGCCAGTCTGCTGTTCATGTTTTCTCTGCTAAGTGCATCCACGCCATAGAGAGTCGATTGCTTGGATCGCAGATGATAAGCATTTTCGGTCAAGAGACTTGCTGTATGGTATAGTTTATAAGCCTTGACATCATCAGCGGTTAGAATAATCATCTGTCTATTCTCTACTGTTGAGATGACTGAAGCTATCAACAATAGGGCTTCCTCTGTACAATCGTGCAGCAACACTGTTTGTCTGCTGTTGATTGATTGTACGATATCCTGGTATTCTTCTGTTTTGATGATGTTTTTAAAATATAGTTTTTCCATTTGAACTCCAATCTATCCCAAGAAAATGACACATACATTTATGCCCGGATATTTATACCCGAGCACTTGTTTGTTTTACTCATCTATCTGATATTATACTTGTTCATAGCCGAATCGACACCATTCAGGATAATCTCATCAGCAGCTTTTGCTGCAACTATTGCAACATCCTTGATCAAATCGGCCTCCTCTGGTGAGAATCTCTGTAGGACGTAATCGGCAAGATCCATATTAGATGGTCTTCCAATTCCAATTCTGATTCTTGGAAAATCTTCGGTCTGAAGCTGAAAGATAATCGATTTCATTCCGTTGTGCGTGCCTGCGCTGCCATTTGGCCTTATTCTCAACTTTCCCTGATCCAAGTCCACGTCATCATAGATGACAATTATATTTTCCGTTTCTATTTTGTAGTATCTTGCGATGTCCATAACAGCATTGCCACTTTTGTTCATGTAAGTCAAGGGTTTTGCGATTATGATTCTTTGTCCATCCAATCTGAATTCACTGTAAACGGCATTGAACTTGGCCTTATCCAGCTTCACATTTTTTTTATAGCAGATATGATCTACCGTTTCAAACCCTATGTTATGTCGCGTTCCAGCATATTGTTTTCCTGGATTTCCCAGTCCTACTATCAAGTACATTCGTTACCTCATCATTCAAACAATTTGCTTACGGACCTATTTTCCGATATTCTCTTGATGGCCTCCGCTATCAGGGGTGCCACGCTTACCACATCAATCTTTTTTATATCCAGGCCATCGGGTAACGGTATTGTATCCGTAATAATCAATTTTTCAATCACTGAGTTTTCAATTCTCGAGATTGCAGGCCCCGATAAAACGCCATGTGTGACGCATGCGTAGACATCTTCAGCTCCAAAGTCCTTAAGCACCTTTGCCGCTTTCGTCAATGATCCGGCTGTATCAACAATGTCGTCCACTAAAATCACATCTTTACCCTTTATGTCACCGACCACATTCATGACCTCTGACACGTTGGCTTTTTGCCTTCTTTTCTCTATGATCGCTAAGGGCAAATCCAAGATAGCCGCAAAATTTCTCGCCCTCAGAACGCCTCCGACATCCGGAGACACAACTACAGTATTAGGCTTGACATTAGGTTTTATATATCTGGCCAAAATCGGTCCGCCTAGCAGCTGGTCGACTGGCATGTCGAAATAACCCTGAATCTGATCCGCATGAAGATCTATTGTTATGACTCTATTGGCACCGGCAGCTGTTATCATATCCGCTACAAGCTTGGATGTTATCGGATCTCTTGCTCTGGCTTTTCTGTCTTGTCTTGCATAGCCGTAATAAGGTATAACTGCGTTGACCCTTCCAGCTGAAGCTCTTTTCAGAGCATCGATAAAAATCAGCAGCTCCATCAGGCTGTCATTTACTGGCCTGCAGGTTGGCTGTATAACATACACATCCGCTCCTCTGACAGATTCCTTGATGTACATGGCAACCTCGCCATCACTGAATTTTGTCACCTCTGCATCTCCAAGTTTGATGCCTAGCTCGGTGCTAATTTTTTCTGCAAGTGGTATGTTGGCGTTACCGGAGAAAATTTTTATTTCAGAGAATTTTGAAAGCATTAAGACCCTCCCGTTACATGAATAGTTTTTTCGTTGTCTATTGATTTTTTTTCTCTTTGTTGACTTGCCTTGATCTTGCTATGGCAAGCATGCCCTCTCCCACATCATCTGTTATGGTTGAACCACATGCGATATAAGCGCCTTTTTCTATAGTAACCGGAGCAACCAGATTGGCATTGCTTCCGATGAAAGCATTATCGCCTATTTTTGTAAGCTGCTTGTGCGTTCCATCATAGTTCACAAAGATGACACCGCATCCTATATTGACATTTTCTCCCACCTCTCCATCTCCTAGATATGCAAGGTGAGAGGCTTTTGAACCATTGCCAACGGTTGTGTTTTTTACTTCCACAAAATCACCGATTTTGACATGGTCACCAATATTTGATTTCGGCCTGAGATAGGCAAACGGACCTACGCTCGAATTGTTGCCGACAAAGGAATCAATGAGCTTGGACTGTTCAATAATTGTATCATGACCAATTTTGCAATCGACTATTGTTACATTAGGGCCTATGATGCAACCCTCTGAAATTGAAGTTGTTCCCTGCAATACTGTACCCGGATATATTATAACATCTTTTTCAATCATCACGCTATCATCAATATAGGTGTTGTGGGAATCAATTATAGTGACACCGTTTATCATATGATTTTTGTTGATTTCAAGCTGTTTATGGTGATTCAGCTGATACTGCTGATAACGGTTGTTGATTCCGCTTATTTCCATCACATCATCTATTCTGAATCCACATACCTTTTTTCCTTCGTTTTTCAACAATCCCACAGCATCTGTGATATAGTACTCATTCTGAGAATTATTGGTATCCAATCTAGTCAAGGTTCTTTTCAGTTCCTTTCCGGAAAAGCAATAGATTCCTGAATTGATTTCCTTGATGTCCTTTTCAAACTCGGTGGCATCCTTTTCTTCAACGATAGCTGTCACTTCGCCCGTTTCTTCTCTCACTATTCTGCCATAGCCATGAGAATTCTGAAAAATAGCTGTCATGACAGAAACAGCTGCTTCTTCCTTTTTGTGAAAGTCCATAAAGGCTTTTAAAGTATGGCTGCAAATTAGAGGAACATCGCCATTGAGTATTAAGACGGTGTCACCATCATTGACATGGTGTACTCCCTGCATAACCGCAAACCCTGTCCCATATGGGAAACTATCACCAATTGGCTGGTTTTCAAAGATGACATCATTATCTTTCAAAGATTCTATGACCTCATCTCTACCGTGCCCCAAGATCAGAATACATTTATCTATATTGGCACCTTGTGATGCCTCTATGACATACTTGATGATTTCCTTACCGCATATCTTATGCAGCACCTTTGGTATTTTGGATTTCATTCTGGTACCTTCACCGGCAGCTAAAACGATTGAAATATCCATTATATTCTCCTTACTTGATTATTTCAAAACATATTATATTATTATTGACTAAAAATAACAATAGCATACCGCATTTCTTTCGCAAAACAACAATAAAAAAGGGCCTTCATAGACCCCTCGCGGATACTATACCTATTATTATTCCTCTTCTTCCGCCTGCTTCTCTTCGTAAGCTTTAAACACTAAATCCTGAATCATGCTCCTTGTCAGGGAATTTATAGGATGCGCTATATCCTTAAACTCTCCATCCGGCATTTTTCTGCTTGGCATAGCTATGAAAGGTCCATTCTGTCCTTCAATTACCTTGATGTCGTGAACTACAAAACAATCATCAAAAGTAACTGAAACAATGGCTTTCATCTTTCCCTCAGAGTTAATCTTTCTTACTCTTACATCTGTGATTTGCATGGTTACACCACCTTCCCCCAGGATATTCTGTCCAAATATAGTTATATTCTACTACATAATAAATAAAAAAGCAAAAACTCTTTAACTATTTATTCATATTTTATTATCATCGTTCGGTTTTATACTGATTCTTCTGTTTTCTTCATCGACATCATCCAAAATCAGTAGAGAATTATACTCTTTAACCATTTTGATAACTGGTTCTTTAGTTGAAATCACAACATAAACACCTACAACCTCGACATTGAATTCCAGCATGAGATCCTTCATCCCTTTGGCGGTGCCGCCACCCTTCATAAAATCATCAACTATAAGAACTCTCGATCCCTCTTTAATAGCCCTTCTTGACAATGTCATCGTTTCAATCTTTTTTGTCGAACCAGATACATAATTGATACTTAACGTCGAGCCTTCAGTAACCTTGCTGTTTCTTCTAATGATTGCCAATGGTACATCGAGTTCTTTCGCTGTCATCAGCGCGACGGGGATTCCTTTGGTTTCGACTGTGACCACATAATCAATGGATTTTTTTGAGTATTGGCTGGCTATGATCTTGGATATGCTGTGCGAGTAATAAGGAGAATTGAATATATCACTCATGTATATATAGCCGCCCGGTATTATTCTATAAGGATCTGAAAAAGTCATGCACAAATCATTCAATAGAATTACCTGTTCTTTCCTGTTCATGCTGGGTATATAGATAACCCCACCGGATGCGCCGGATATCGTTTCTATTTTGCCGAATTCAAGATCATTGACCAGTCCCTTAACGATTACAATGTCTTCGCTGATGGTCGATTTGGCGGCATTAAACAGCTCAGAGAAATAATTATATGAAAAAACATGATTAGGTCTTTCTGTGAAAATCTTCATTAATGCGCCTACTCTTTGATTTCTTCTGTATTTTTTCATTTATTCACCTACTTACGAAATATTTAAGTATATTATACCCATTT
>JAUYTY010000035.1 GCA_030694905.1 Eubacteriales bacterium
TAAATATTTCTTTTGCTTTATCGCTTTTGAGGTTTAATGTAAAGCTTTCCTTATTCCTGTTCAAGCTCATGAAGTAAGCGCTTTCATCCTGCACGTAAGGCCCAAATGCCCTGGAATCATCACCCGTGCCAGGTGATTCAAGTTTAATTACTTCCGCACCCAAGTCCGCAAGAACCATCGTGCAATATGGTCCTGCCAATACACGCGTCATGTCCAACACCTTAATATTTTCTAATGGATAATGCATAGAATACCTCCCAAAGAATATGTATTATAGCTCTAAAACTATTGAATAACTTTATTGCATGATTCATGCCAGAATATCAGCGCTTAATTTTCAACAGTAGCGGAGATTTGACAATAAAAAAAGTGGTTAAAATTTAACCACTGGATAAATTTTAACCACTTCAATCGTTTCTTATATTGTATTTGTTAATTTTACTTCTAAGTGTTGTTCGGGTAATATTCAACTCTTTTGCAGTATGAGTGATATTAAACTCGTGTTTTTTCAAAGCATTCAAAATTACTTCTTTTTCTGCTGTTTCAAAATTTTGCTCCTTCAAGTGATTTCTTTTTATGAAAACATCATGAGGAAGATCTTCAATCTCGATCATAGAATTGTTCGATAAAATCATGATTCTTTCCACTGTGTTTTTCAGTTCTCTGACATTGCCGTACCAATCATATTCCATCAACAATTTCATAGCCTCATCGCTTATCCCTGCTATAGATGACTCAACCTTAGATTTATAGAATTCTAAAAAATGATTCAGCAAGTCTGGAATATCCTCTTTTCGGTTTCTTAGAGGTTCAAGGGTAATCGGTATGACATTAAGCCTGTAGAACAAATCCTCTCTGAAGCTTTCATTTTTTATCTCAAACTTCAAATCCCGATTAGTCGCTGAAATCAACATAGCATCAAATGGAACCTCGTCCAATCCACCCACCCGTCTGAATTTCTTTTCTTGCAGTACCCTTAATAGCTTCTGCTGCAAGGAGATATCCATGTCTCCAACCTCGTCCAGAAAGAGCACGCCTCCATTGGCTTTTTCCATCAAGCCAATTTTTCTTTTTTGCGCTTCCGAAAAGGCACCTTTCTCGTATCCGAATAGTTCGCTTTCCTGAAGAGATTTAGGTATAGCCGCACAATTCAAGGCAATGAATGGTCTGCTTTCCCCTAGATTTTTGGCAATACTTTTTGCAACTATTTCTTTTCCTGTACCACTTTCTCCCATAATCAACACGCTTGTGTTCAAATTCTTGTCCGTTATTATCTTAATCGTATTCCTTATTTTTTCTGTGCTGGCACTAGTTCCAATCAACTCATTAGATTCATACCTTATGATGCTCGTCTTTTTATTGATGAAATCTCTCAAGCTATTGATAGAATCAACAACATCAGCGATTTTAAATGGTTTTGTAAAGTAATCATATGCACCGAGCTTCATTGCCTTAACTGCCAACCTAACCTCACTGATATAAGTAATCATGATAACAGTCATATCAATTTTCAGTCTATGGATTGTTTCAAGCACTTCAATGCCATCAATGCCCGGTAGCTTGATATCAATGATAGCCAAATCAATCTTTTTGCTCTTTATGATCTCCAAGCCTTCCTCACCTGATTCAGCTGTATAGACACTGACTCCCTCAAGTTTCTGAATACCAACTTTTAAAGAAAATCGTATGCTTTTCTCATCATCTATTATCAGTATATTCATCAATTTGACCTCCTGTTTGGAATTGTGATGATGAATTCAGTACCCTCTCTATACTTGCTCAAAACCTCAAGCCTTCCGTCGTTATCCCTGATTGTTTTATACGCTGTAGAAAGGCCAAGCCCTGTCCCGTCTTTCTTCGTGGTATAAAAAGGTTCAAATATGTTTTTTAACTCATCGTCCTTGATGCCTATTCCTGTATCTTTGATCACTATACGAATTTTATCATCCGTTTCTTTTATGTCAATAAATATGTGTCCACTATCTTGGATTGCTTGGACTGAGTTTTTTATGATATTGATCATTGCTTGTTTGAAGTTTCTCCTATCAACGCTTGCATACATGGTATCCTTCTCAAAGTTGATGTGTATTTTAACGTCTCTATTGATCATTTCCGCTCTCAAAATACTAACCGCTTCCGATATGATCTGGCATACATCAACATTGATATCTTCACGATCTTCTGATTTTGCAAAATTCAAGAATTCCAAAACAATCTGATTCAACTCATTGATTTCCTCTTCAATAAGGGCCAATATTTCCCTTTTTTCTTCTTCGCTAGTCGTTATGCTTTTATATAGTTCCAATAAATTGCTTAACCCTGCCAATGGGTTTCCTATGTCATGTATGATGGATGAGGAAAACTCGCCAACAATGCTTAGCCTATCTTCTCTCTTCAGTTCTTCTTCCATTTTTTTTAATACTTCTAGGTTTATGAACAGGTAAACAAAACCAACTTCTTTACCATTGCTGTTCTTGACTTTTGAACACAAAATCCTACACGGTATGCTTCTGTTTTCTTTATTGAGTATGATACCTTCCTTCTCAATTATATCATTATCCAACCGCTTCAAATCCATCAACAATTTCGACAGGTCAAAATGTATGCTCTCACTTAAAAAAGTGAATCTGTTGCCAATCATTGTATTGCTTCCAAATCCGGTGATAGTCTCCGCGGCCTTATTGAATATAACAATATGGTCATTTGAATCAATCACGACTATCCCGCTACCAACACTCATCAGTATATTGTTCAAATATTGTTGTATTCTATTTTCTCTCTCAACAGATTTTTTGAGTTCCTCTACCTTTATATCCAAGCTGGTAGTCATATCTCTAAATGTATTAGCCAACTCACCAATCTCATCTTCTCTAATGATAGATAAATCACCAAATTTATTATCTCCAGCACTCCAATCTCTTACCATGGAAACCAGTCTCTCAATAGGTTTAGTGACACCTAAAGATATGATGAAACCAATAATTACGCCTAAAGCTATAATGATAAATGAAATATATTTCAAATCATTCACAATTTCGTAAGCTTCATTTAACAATACCGTTTCTTCCTGTTCAACTATTACCGTCATGCTGGATCCTTCAACGCTATTGATAGCAAGATAATATGTCTTATTATCCCTATTCATCGTCAGATTAGTTCTTATATTATCTGAGATGACTGAATAAATGTCACTGGTCTTACCGTCCATCTCAACCGGATTATTTTCAAATGTTGATATTATCAAATCGTCCAATTCTTCGTATGGATTAACAATAAGAGAACCATTTCTATCTATTACCCATATGCCGCCGTTGAACTTGACATCAGAGCTCTGAACAACCTCTTTTACCGATTTCAAAGGTATCGCTCCCGCCAACAGACCAATTAAATCGCCCTCGTCATACACAGGAGCTGCAACTACAAAATGTGGTCTTCCAAGAACACGGCTGACATACAACTGGCTGATATAAGGCTCTTGAAATTCCATGATGTGTTGAAAATAGTCTCTGTCGTTGTAAGTCCTTTCATTTATTGCCACGGGGTTATATGGATTTGAGTAAACCATCCTGCCGTCAGTATTGGTGAAAAGAACCAGGCCAAAATTCGAATAGTTGTAAAACAATCTATTAATTTCATAATACATGTTGTCCTCTGTCTTTTCATTTGCGGAGATAAGATTGGCTGATGTCACAATATCAACCATCGCCATATCCAGATAAATCTCAATTTTTTTACTCATCAGTTCTGCAATATCGGCATTTTTTGATAGCTTCTCTTCCAGCGCATTCTTCTGAACGCTATTAATGATCAAAGCGGCACTGATTAGAATCATGATCAGCAGGTATAAAGTGAAGAAAATTGGTATCTTAAATTTAAGGCTTTTTAAATTCATGTTTACCTCTGAAATATATATTGTCCTATTATAACAAAAATAACAACCCCTTAAAAGGGGTTGTTATTGAAATGGTCATTGATCAAAATATCTCTGATTTTTTCCGAAGCTCTACCATCCCCATAAGGGTTGACGGCATTTGCCATCTCATCATATAGTTTGCTGTCATGTATAAGTTCTGAAATCATCCGGTAGATGTCATCTTCAAATATGCCTGCCAGTTTGGCCGTTCCTGCTTCTATGCCTTCCGGCCTTTCAGTCTCTTTTCTTACAACCAGCACAGGCTTGCCCAATGTGGGTGCTTCTTCCTGAATGCCACCGGAATCGGTGATAACCAGATAGCACATATTGATCAGATTGGCAAAAGGAAGATAATCCAATGGTTCAATGATATGGATTCTATCAATATCTCCAAATACTTCATCAGATATGCTTCTGACATTGGGGTTTAAGTGTATGGGATATACAACCTCTATGTCCTTATTATCTTCAACAATCCTTTTTATAGCTTGGAAAATATTGACCATCGGTTCGCCGATGTTTTCTCTTCTATGAGCGGTTAGAAGAATTATCTTCTTATTCTTATAATCAAGAGAGTTTAAAAAATCATCTTCGAATATATAGCTATCATCTATGACCTGTACCAGTGAATCTATGACAGTGTTCCCAGTGACAAATATCTTTTCAGGTGGATAGTTTTCCATCAAAAGATTACCGGCTGCTTCTTTTGTTGGCGCAAAATGATAATGGGTCAGAACTCCGGTCATTTTTCGATTGGCCTCCTCAGGATATGGTGAGTATAGATTGCCACTTCGCAAGCCCGCTTCAACATGCCCTATCTTGACCTGATGATAGAAACCGACAAGGGCGCCCGCAAAGACCGTTGTTGTATCTCCTTGAACCAATAAAACGTCTGGTCTGAACTCTTTAACGATTCTTTCCAAACCCTCCATTGCCCTGGTAGTTATCTGGGTTAATGTCTGTCCATGCTGAAAAATATCCAAGTCATAATCCGGGGTGATATCGAATATTTTGAGAACCTGATCCAGCATATCCCTATGCTGCGCTGTAACACATACCCTTTGCAAAAACCGATTATCTTCATTCAGCACTTTAACGATTGGTGCCATCTTGATCCCTTCCGGTCTGGTGCCAAATACAGTTAAAACCTTAAGCTTATCCATTTATGACTCCTTCGCCATTAGAGCTTTTTCTTTTCTCCATTCAACAGACCCATTTTTCTTCCAATCAAAACAATAAGAACAGATGTGAGCACAATAACAAAAGTTCCTTCCAATGGGTCTGAATCTGTAATATAGACTGCCGCCGCGCCAAATGCTATGCTGATGCCGTATAAGATCATGACCGTCTCTCTTTGCGAAAATCCTTTTTCCACCAATCGATGGTGGAGATGCCCTTTATCAGCTACCATAATGGGTTTTCTATTGATCGTCCTTCTTATTATTGCAAAGACAGTATCCAATATCGGAATGCCTAAAACGAGAATCATTACAATTAAAGTTACTAATGTCACAGTTTTCATGACACCGCGTATTGACAAAATGGCCAGCATGTAACCCAAGAATAGAGCGCCGGTATCACCCATGAATATTTTAGCCGGGTTGAAATTATAGGGTAGAAATCCAAGTGCTGCCCCTGCCAGAATAGCGCACTCCAGCATAATAAATTCGAAACCGTTTATCGCAGCAATGAACATTAGAGTTGCAGCTGCTATAGCGGCTACCCCAGAAGCTAATCCATCAATGCCGTCAATCAGGTTGATCGTGTTTGTAATGCCTACAATCCATATTAGCGTAACAGGAATAGTCAAATTGAATAATCTGACTATTTCTGAGGATGGAAAGGGATTGCTGATCCACTCTATGGTGACGCCACCCCAAATGGCAATCAAAGCACCTGCAATTTGTCCTGTCAATTTGGCTTTTGCTGTGATATCCTTCATGTCATCAGCAAGACCTACTAAAAAGATTATCGTTCCACCTGCCATTACCGCCAATGTGGTTCTATCCAACTCCACAAACAGAAACATCCCTATCATAGTTGCGGCATAAATGGCCGCTCCGCCAAGATAAGGAATCGGTTTTTTATGAAGTTTTCTCTCGTCTTTTGGATAATCCAACACATCTAGCTTGAAAGCCATTTTCCTGGCTATCGGTGTCAATATGAAAGACAATATGAATGTAACAAAAAAAACAATATAAATCTGTTTCATTCCTGCTCCTTGTTATACCTAAAGCGGGATTTATAAGTCTTCCCTTTTTAAGTTAATATTTTAATCTGCTAATTGCATTGATTCTCGTATTCGGTAATCTTCTCTATTCTTCGTAAATGTCTTCCACCTTCAAAGTCAGATTCCAACCATGCCTTAACGATTCTTACAGCCAAATCACGTCCGATTACCCGGCCACCCATGGCCAGCATATTGGAATCATTATGTGCCCTGGTCATCTCTGCCGAATATACATCATGACAGAGCGCACATCTGATACCTTTCACCTTATTGGCAGAAATAGAGATGCCAATACCCGTACCGCACATGACGATTCCCCTGTCCACCTCGCCTTTAGATACAGCTTCAGCGGCTTTTACACCATAGTCAAAATAATCGACAGAGTCAAGGCTACAAGTTCCATAATCCTTAACCTCATATCCACTGACCCGAAGATATTCCTTGATTATTTCCTTTAATTCAAAACCACCATGATCACTGGCTAATGCTATTTTCATATCTGTTCTCCTATTAGTTTATTTACTATTGATTCAAGGGTAGTTGATATTTCCTCTGCGCATTGCTGATAAGCGTCTATATCCATACCGAAAGGATCTGCTATATCCATATTGCTATCACCATGGTTAGCGTATTCCTTTAGTGTGTAGGTTTTTTCACTGGCATTTGCACTCTTCTGGATAACTGCAGTTTTATGGGAATAGGTCATGGTCAGTATCAGATCAGCCTCTTCTATCATGTCGGTAGTCAGCCTTTTAGACCGATGATCCCTTATGTCAATACCTTTTTCGTTTAATGCTTCAACTGCAAACTCACTGGCTTCCAGTCCATCAACCGTCATTAACCCAGCCGAGACAACCGTATACACTTCTTTGCTTACCCCTTTTGATTCAATGATTTTTGAAAACAATCCTTCAGCCATGGGACTTCTACAAGTGTTACCTGTGCACACAAACAATATTTTCATGCCGAATCTCCACAATTTATGATTCTTCCTCCCGAGGCCTTTTTCAATCGGTTCATTATTGCCACGCCTAGACCTTCTTCTTCCACGCCTTCCACCAATATGATGTCAGCTTTAAGCTCATCCGCTTTTCTTAGCATGCTAAATAGGTTTGACGAAATTTCCATTGGATTTGTTCTCGAACCCAGGTTCAAAATAATGCCTTCTTTATAATTCAAAATGTTTTCTTCAGTACCTAGAATCATAACTTTGTTGGACTCGTCTATAAACCGGGCAGCTGCCTGATTTATCGCATTTGCAATATCGTCAGCCTCACCGATATATAGATAAACCTCACCCTTGGGCGCGTAGTGTATGTACTTTTGTCCGGGTGATTTTGCAATGATTGTATTATGCATCATAGCAGGATCATATATCACTGTATTGATTGCCTCAGCTATTTCTTCCAATGTTATGCTTCCCGGTCTTAAAATCATTGGCGTCTCATTCAAAACATCAATAACCGTTGATTCCATACCAAACTCGCAATCTCCCCCATCTATAATAGCATCTACTTTGCCATCCAGGTCCTTGATGACATGCTCAGCTGTAGTTGGGCTGGGCTTTCCTGAAATATTGGCACTGGGACCTACTAGAGGCAAGTCGCATATCTCAATCAGCTTCAATGCGATTTTGGAAGAAGGCATTCGGACAGCAACAGTGTCAAGCCCACCTGTGATCATATCTGAAATGACCGCTTTTTTCTTAAACAACAGTGTCAAAGGACCTGGCCAAAATTTATCCATCAGAACCTTAGCCTTCTCCGGAATAATTTCCACTATTCTATCTAACTGTTCGATATTGCTTATGTGAACAATTAGGGGATTATCTGAAGGCCTCCCCTTAGCGGCAAATATTTTTGCTACCGCTATGTCTGATAACGCATTGGCGCCAAGACCGTAAACCGTTTCCGTCGGGAAAACAACTGTTCCATTATTCTTTATGATATGGCTCAGTTCTATCATTATTGCTTCATCTATGTTTTCTCTATCGATTTTTACTACTATTGTCATTTGTTTACACCTCATCCACAAGAAACATTATATATTAGACCGATGTTTATTTCAATAAAACTATAACGTTGTTGTAATTTAGCTTAGACATCATGCCGCCTGATTAATCTTAGGTGTGTAAGCTTTTTTCAACAATGAAGGTGTAACGACGGTTGTAAGTAAAACAACTACGACCAATGATGTAAAAATTGTATCACTGATAAATCCGCCAGCTTTGGCTATATTTGCTGTAATCAGAACAACCTCGCCTCTTGGCATCATACCGATGCCAACCTGAAGTGATTCTCTAAAGGAATATCTCATAGCTTTTGCGCCAATGCCGCATCCAATGATTTTACTCATAGCAGCTACCAGAAATAAAACGACAACCGGTAAAATAATCAAGCTGATATTGGTCACTGAGATGCTTAGGCCGATATTCAAGAAGAAAATCGGTGTAAAAAGGGTGTAGGCAATATTTGAAACATCTTGTTCGACTCTATTGTTGTAGGGCGTAACTGAAAACACAATCCCCGAGAAGTAAGCACCTATGATGGCTGCTACGCCAAAACCTTGTGCCAGATATGCCAATAAAAAGCATATAATGATTGCAAATGCGCCAACATTTCTATTTCTCAACATTTTTGCTGAGTATTTACTCATAAATGAAGTGAAAACCCTCCCGCCAATACCTGCCAATATGAAAAAGCCTATCATTTTTAAAATGACTGCAGCAATTCCTGTTTCTCCAGTCGGACTTGCCACACCCACGATTATTGTAAGCAAAACTATTCCAATCACGTCATCGATTACTGCCGCTCCTAATATGCTTATTCCTGTTTTATCTTTAATCTTCTTTAATTCTCTCAACACCTGAACCGATATGCCAATGCTCGTAGCAGTCAGTATGACGCCAACAAAAGCAGCTCCAATCACGCCCTCTTGTGGGAAAAAATAATAAACAGCCATGAAGCCCAAGGCAAAGGGAGCTATAATCCCTCCGAATGCAATCGCAGAAGCCGCTCCCGCTGTTCTCTTCAAATCCCCGAGATCTGTCTCTATACCCGCTAGAAACATCAAAAGAATCACACCGATTTCTGCATAAGAAGAAATTATCACATCGGGTTTTACAATATTTAATACAATCGGTCCAATCAAAACGCCAGCCAGTATCTGCCCTAAAACGACAGGCTGCTTCAATTTTCGCGATAGCATACCGCCAAGATTGGCAAAAATAAGCACCAAAGCAATATTAAGTATATAATCCAATTCTCCATGTCCCATAAATAATGTCCTCCAAATTTTAATCAACCCATATGATACTCCTGAAGTCAGGAAATATCAAGAGCAATTAGGAAAACTTGGATTGGTTGCTCTTTGTATAAAAAAAATCCCGCAAATAAGCAGGATCATATTTTTATCAATCTATTTCTCTGAGCTGTTCCGCCTGTTCTGTAGTGATAAGAGCTTCTATCATTTCATCAAGATCACCGTTCAAAAAAGCTTCCAATTTATATAGGGTCAGATTAATTCTATGGTCGCTTACCCGTCCTTGAGGGTAGTTGTATGTTCTGATTCTCTGTGATCTGTCTCCTGATCCAATCTGGCTTTTTCTTTGAGCTGCCTGCTCATCATCCTGTTCCTGCTGGTACTTGTCATAGAGTCTAGCCTTAAGAATTTTAAATGCCTTGTCCTTATTCTTAAGCTGGGATTTTTCATCCTGGCATGAAATGACGATTCCTGTGGGAATATGTGTCAATCTAACCGCCGAATCAGTTGTGTTAACGCTCTGTCCACCATTTCCTGATGATCTGAACACATCTACCCTCACATCATTAGGACTAATCTCAATGTCTATGTCATCAACCTCAGGCAGAACCGCCACCGTCGCTGAAGAAGTGTGTATCCTGCCACTTGATTCAGTATCTGGCACTCTCTGTACCCTGTGGCCGCCACTTTCATATTTCAGTCTGGAATAGGCTCCTTTTCCCTTTATCATGAAGATAATCTCTTTGTAGCCTCCTATGCCCTGCTCACTTGTGCTCATAAGGTCAATTTTCCATCTTCTTTTTTCCGCATACATGGAGTACATTCTAAAAAGATCTCCCGCAAAAAGACCTGCCTCGTCTCCACCTACACCAGCCCTGATTTCTACGATAACATTTTTGCCATCATTTGGATCCTTCTGAATCAGCAGCACTTTCAGATCTTGCTCAATATTCCCAAGCTCTTCAGTCAATTGCTTCAACTCTTCTTTGACCATTTCCTTGAGATCATCGTCCATTTTGTCCTTTAGCATCTCTTTCGCGTCTTCATATTGCTTTGAGATCGTGACAAATTCGGTGTATTTATTGACAATAGGCTCCATGTGGGCATGCTCTTTCATCAATTTCTGCCACTTCTGTGAGTCGGCGATGACTTCAGGATCGCTTATCTGATGACTAAGTTCGTCATATTTTTCTTTTAAAAAATCCAATTTGTTTAACATGTTTCACCTCTTGTGCTTTCGACATTGTATTATAGCAGAGTTTAAAAAAAAGGTCAATTCTTACTGTAAAAACCAATCAGACCTCTATTATTGCCGCTTAAATCCTTTATTGTTTCAATTCTGTCAAAACCCACTGACTGATTCATAATGAGTTCGATGCTGTCTTTTTGATTCCAGCCGCACTCTAAAGCCAGTATGGCTCTGTCAGCAGCAAATTTTCGGAAAACTCGGATTATCCTGTTATAATAATCCAATCCGTCGATACCCCCGTTCAATGCAATGCGGGGTTCAAACTCTGAAACTTCCTTTTGAAGCTCATCTATATCATCAGCTGGAATATAGGGCGGATTGGATACAACAATGTGAAATCCGTTTAATTCCAGAAAAATATCATCAAATACATTCATCTTGTGAATCTCATAATTGCTTAAACCCAATCTTTCCTTATTGATGGCAGCAACTCGTACAGCTATATCAGAAACATCAATCCCGATAACTTTAGATTTCGGAATAAAATGAGCAAGACTGCATCCTATCGCACCGGATCCAGCCCCTATATCTAATATCCTTACTTCATCAATATCAGCAAAAGCTTCTTTATGAATTCTGATGACAGCTTCAACAATATTTTCTGTATCCGGTCTTGGAATAAGGACACCGTCGCTTATGTAAAAATCCAGACCCATGAATTCTTGCCTGTTCAAAATGTATTGAATCGGATACCCTGTATTCCTCTTTTCAATCAAATCATAGTAGGTTGCCACTTCATAATCGTCCAAGGCATAGTCCGTATGGACCATGACGAAAGTCCTGTCTTTTCGGATTACATGGGCAAGTAATAGCTGGGCATCAAGATATGGGTTGTTGTATTGTCTAAATTCCATTTTTTTTACCGCATCAGCAAGCAGTGCTTTAATGGTTGAATCTACCAAATATCCTCATCCTCTTTTTCAGGTATGACTTCCTTCATCGCTGCAATAGCAACCTCAAGCATATCATCCGTTGGCTCTTTAGTGGTCAAACGTTGAAACAGAAATCCGGGTTTTGCAACAATTCTGGCAAATAAGGAAGTATCGTTCTTTCCGATATATTTATTTATTTCATAGGATATGCCTGCGATAATCGGAAGCATCATCAGTCTTATGAGCACCCTCATCCAGGGATTTGGCCATCCGAAAAAAGAGAATACCAGGATTGATATAATTAGGACATTCACGATAAAACTGGTTCCACATCTGGGGTGAAGCGTTGAATATTTTCTAGCATTCTCAACTGTCAGCTCCTCGCCATTCTCATAAGCATATATGGTCTTATGCTCGGCACCATGGTACATGAAAACCCTTTTAATATCTTCCATCTTGGAAATCATCGCAATATAGACAGTAAACAATCCTACTCTTATGGCCCCTTCAATCAGATTCAGAACCAGAGAACTGCCAATGAAACCTTTTAGGAAATTGGCAATAAAAGATGGCAGAATGATAAATGCCCCTATCGATACAACTAAAGACAGCGTAACTGAAAGATAAATAATGGCTTTTTCAGTATCGCCCTTGAACATTTTCTTGATGAACCTGTCCAATGCATCTTCTTCCAACTCATCTTCAAAAAATTCAGCCGAGTACAAAAGCTCCCTTATCCCGGTGACCATTGCGTCGATCAATGCTCTGCTTCCACGGATCAAAGGTATTTTTGACAGCCCGCCCATTTGATTAGGATTTAAACTTTCCGTTTTTATAATTATCTCTCCGTCAGGTTTTCTGACAGCTGTAGATATCTTTTTAGGACCCCTCATCATGATGCCTTCAATCAAAGCCTGTCCACCTATTGATGTTTTCTTGATCTTTGCCAACTCATTTACCAACTTTCTTTTTCTATTAATAATAATTATCATTTATTATAGCATGCTTTTGATTAACAATCCATCTTTATTATAACCCGTGTTTATTATGGCGTGATTTGCTATTTAGATAGATTTCTTTTTTCTGGATGTAACATGTCGGACAAAGAGATTCATACTCCACGTGATTCTCCTGTTCTATAGCCACTTGATTGCCTTCAAAAACAAACTCTCCATCTATTTTTCTGCCATTGAGCAAGGCTTTCCTGCCACATGAACATATGGTCTTAAGCTCTTCGATGCTATGCGCCAGTAAAAGCAACCTTTCACTGCCTTCGAATCCATTCATCAAAAAATCAGTCCTCAACCCATAACATATGACAGGTATGTTTTCCTTAACCGCAATCCCAAAAAGATCATCCACCTGATTTCTGGTAAAAAACTGAACCTCATCAATAAGGATACAATCTACTCCCCCATTTTCAGTGAGATAAAGTTTCATCATTTTGTACAAATCTTCATCCTTTTCAACAATCAAATCAACTTTTCTTTCAATTCCAAGTCTTGATATGACCTTGTCTCCACCCTTTGTATCTATCTTGGGTTTGATGATTACCACCCGCATGCCACGCTCTTCATAATTATAAGCCACCTGTTGCAGGGCGGTTGATTTGCCACAGTTCATTGCTCCATACCTGAAATATAGCTTTGCCATAAAAAACCTCCTATCAATTGTCAATATAGTATATCAATAACAATTGCCCTTTACAATACATCTATTTATTATATAATGTAAATGATAAATTTTTAGGAGGAATGATTTTATGTATATTGGCGGTGTAGCTATTTCAGCTATATTTTTTATGATTGTTCGTGCTTTAATTATATTTATCGCAGGTAAATATATTATAGGAATCATAGTCAAGCAAATAAATAAGATGTTTCAAAAAAAATCCGTTGATCCTATGTTGCAAGGATTCTCAATATCTATTATTAGGATTTTACTGCTCTTTGTGCTTGTGTTAGCTATCCTTCAGACATTTGGAGTTGAAACCACATCTCTGATAGCTGTTTTAGGAGCAGCCTCTCTAGCTGTTGGCCTGGCTCTTCAAGGCAATCTGTCTAATCTTGCAAGTGGTATCATGCTTGTTGCTTTGAAGCCATTTAAAATAGGCGACTACGCCGAAGCAGGCGGTGTATCTGGCACGATAACTGAAATCGGGATTTTTTACTCTACATTAAGGACGGTTGATAACAAGAAAATAATGGTGCCGAATAGTTCTATAACCTCCAGCACCATCACCAATTTTACAGCTTATGCCGAGAGGCGTGTGGATCTGAAGATAGGGGTCAGCTATGACTCGGATATAGAGCATGTCAAGAGATCAATCCTTCAAGTAATTGACGCACATGACTTAATCCTAGCTGACAAGCCTGTATTTGTCAGGATGGGAGAAATGGGTGCCAGCTCTATTAATTTTACAGTACGGGTATGGACCTATACTGAAAACTACTGGGATGTATTTTATGATCTCAATGAAAACATTAAAAAGAAATTTGATGATGAGGGTATATCAATCCCTTATCCTCACGTCACTGTTGAGATGAAAAATAGCCAATAGGCTATTTTTTTTACGATTCTAGGGTTTTTCATGGTATAATAACAATTAATCTGAAAATGAGGATTGAAAATGGACTTTATCAATGAATTAAACATCGACTTGAATCAGAAATCCATCATAACAGTGACCGGTTCGGGTGGTAAAACAACCTTAATATCTGAATTGGCGGAACTGCTTGTAAAAATGGGGAAAAAGGTAGTCATTACAACAACAACCCGTATCTATTTGCCTCGTTCCAATCATGCAATAACCGTGCTGGGCGAAACTATGCTTACACAACTCAGGCCTCAACATCAGTGCATGGTGTTTGCGGGAAAAGGCATTACAACCGAAAACAAGCTAGAAGGCTTTTCATCAGAGGAAATTGTTCGCATCCATAAGAACCCAAGCATTGATTTTACTATCGTTGAGGGGGATGGGTCTAAAATGCTTCCAGTCAAAGGATACGCGTTTTATGAACCTGTAGTCCCCGACATGACGGATATTTTGATATCTGTCATAGGATTGAATGCCGTCGGCAAGGCGGTAAGCGAAAAATCTGTGCACAGAATAAGCGAATTTGAGAAAATCACAGGAAAAGGATATGGCGACATCATTGACAAGGGGGATATTATCAAACTTATTTTATCCCCTGCCGGTTATTTCAAGTGTAGGGGTAAAAAAAACTATTTGATTCTAAACCAAGTGAATGATTGCATGTATCATGATTCATGTGAAATCATGCAAGAATTAATAGGGAAAGCTCTTTATATCGATAAAATCGTCATCAATGGAGTTAATCAATGATTTCAGGTGTGGTTCTAGCTTCAGGTTTTAGTGAAAGATTTGGCTCTGACAAGCTTTTAAGTGATTTCAAAGGCAAGGAGATCATTCGTTGGGTCGTGGATAGCTGCGTTGCTTCCCGATTGGATGAAATCATTGTTGTATATAGAAGGCCTGAACTACTTGATCTGTTAAAGGATTATCCTGTTAAATTGGTGGAAAATCTTATAGCCCGCTCGGGAATGTCTGCAAGTGTCAGATTAGGTGTTTCATCTCTTTCAGGTGAATCGGAGGGATGCATGATTCTGATGGGCGACCAGCCTTTATTCGGAAAGGACGATATAAACCTCATGATTGACAGGTTTATGAGTAATAGAGTTTTAACCGTCGCATCTTATGACGGAGAAAGGAAGAATCCAGTTATTTTCCCCAAGGCATATTATAAAAAATTATTGACTGCATCAGGTGATAAAGGCGGCAGGAATATTATAGACAGTGATCCGGATAAGATTCTGATTGAATTTGACTGTGAGAAAATGTTGGATATCGATACAACCCAAGATTTAAATCGATTGAAGGGAGACAAGGAGGGGAAGCATGATGTTTGAAAAACTAGAAAGGGAAGTTAAAAACGGTAGGGGTGCGGCATTGGTAACAGTTGTCAGATCCTCAGGCTCCACGCCTGCTGAAGTAGGTAAACTCATGGTGGTTTATGATAATGGCAGTATCGACGGCACAATCGGCGGGGGCAATCTTGAGAAAACGACTATCAATAATGCGATTGAAATGATTCGAAAAGGTATAAGCGACATAATCAGCTATGATTTGACAAAAGATCTTTCGATGAATTGCGGAGGTCAGGTTGAGGTTTTTGTTAGAGTTATAAAGCCTGATTATCGGTTGGTCATTGTAGGTGGCGGGCACATAGCCTACCATCTAAACAAATTAGCAAAAATAATTCATTTTAGAACGATTGTATTTGATAGCAGAGCGGAAATACTGACTCAGGAAAGATATGAAAATGCAGATGAGCTTATTCTTGGGGATGTAATCGAGAATCTGTCGAAATTCAACTTCACAGAGAATGATTTTATTGTTGTTGTCACCCATGGCCATAAGCATGATGAAGACGCGCTTTTTGAAATAATAGATAAGAACGTCAAATACATCGGCGCAATCGGAAGCCGCAGGAAGGTCGCCATCATGCTTGACAATCTTAAAAACCGTGGTATAAGCCAGGTATCCCTTGATAAGATATACGCACCCATTGGTCTTACACTTGGAGGGAACTCTCCTGAAGAAATAGCCCTAAGCATTCTGTCAGAAATCCAATTTGTCAAATCAGGAAGGCAACTTGCCCATTCCCGTGATATATAGAAATCAGAGCCTCGGATGAGGCTCTTATTTTTCAATAATAAAGAATCCAGCTCGCCTATAATTATCAAAAACATAATAACGCCGGTCAGATCTGAGATATTCCCCAATGAAAGCTTCTAGAATAGCCTCTTCACCTCTTTTTATTTGATAGAAATCCCTAAAGAAATAAAAGCATTCCTCTCTGGTATTGAAAACCTGTGGGAAGTTAAAATCAATTTCCTCATAATGATAGCTGATTTTATTTGTTTCCAAAAAATCAAGAATCTCGGTTGGTCCCCCACTGAATGATTTGATCTTCCGACCGATTCTCTCCTCGAGTATTTCTCCGTTGAAGTTGTGCCTGCCTTTCTCCGGCGGACAAATGATAAACGCCTTTTCAACAGCCATTTCGATGAACTTTGCCAAACTATGCCTATCTCTCAGGGCGTTCCCGCTAAAAGAACTCAAAACATAGTCAAAAGTTTTGTTTTGTAGTGACGAAAAAGGAACCAGACTGGCTTCGATATTGCTTAGTTTCTGAATGTGAAGCTTTTCAGATAGGTTTAACAACATATTAAAAGATGAGTCAATACAGAAAACGCTCTTGCTTTTTTTTGCTAGTGGTATAGAAAAAGCACCTGTACCGGCACCTAAATCCAGCCAGGTTTTGGCTCCTAGATTGTCGGTTCTGTTTATGAGTTCATTCAACAATACATCCGGATAGCCGGTATGTTCATATGACAAGGCTCTCTCATACATGTCAATTCTTTTCTGTTGCCATTGATGAGATTTTTTTTCCTTTATGCCTATATTGTTCCGAATCATCCAGTCCATTATTTCTTCGTAGGTTTCAACACCATTTGAACCGGTTAAAAATAGAACTTTTGTATCATGACGTGATTTAATGCTCTCGAGATAGTCATCCTTTCTGTTTTTTATAACACCAACCACTGGTTTATCACTGTCTAAAGCATTGATTATGCTCTGCAGAAATATAGGAGAATCCCTTTCCATGACACCAATCTCGTCCATTACGGTAACATCTCTGTTTGCAATTGAAAACTCGATGGTTCTTGCACCAAATGAGTCAAAATTCTCGCTGTATACCTGGGCGCTATAGATATCTGTTCCCCCAACAACATACGCGACATTCTTGAAAGACACAAAATCATTCAAAGATTTGATATATACCGTGTGTCCCTTATAATCATAGTCTTTTCCTGTGACAAACCCACCCAATGACACATTGAGTTCCTCTAAAACATTTCTTAAAAGATGGGACTTTCCTACACCAATATCGCCCGAAATAAACAAATTCTTCATATTTGCCTGCCTGATTCTTATTTATTGGAAAAGCATATCATAATTGCAATTAAATGTCATTACCGTTTGATTATAGACCAGTTCCAATTCTAAATTAATGTAACGAGCCAACAATAAAAAGGCACAGCCGCATATTATTATCATGCAACTGTACCATTAGGTTATTCTTTTACAATGCCTTTCCTGATCATTTTCTTGTCCGCAAACTGGAGTCCTTTACTGCATTTGTTGCCTTTAACGGATTTGATGCTGCCATCTTTCACCTTTATCTTAAGCTTGCAACGGTTTCTGCAGGTCTTGCATTTAAACTTGTACTTTTTTATCATCTTCATCAACACCGCAATCTATTCCGTCGTTGTCTTTGTCTCGAGTTCTAGATTTATTTTTCTTGCCATTTTTATTCTTGTCAGGGTGTTCCAGATAGGCTGTCAACTTTCTATCAACCAGATAATGTATTGAGTCTTTTTCATAACAACCCTTATCATCCTTGCTACCAGCTGGCCTTCCTGTTAGTATCTCTATTCCCTCATCAACGGTTTTGACAGCATAGATATGAAAAACTTCATTTTTGACAGCATCAATGATATCTTCAGACAGCATTAGGTTATTGACATTCTGGTGTGGTATGATCACTCCCTGCTCTCCCGTCAAACCTTTGATCTGACAAACCTTGAAATAGCCTTCAATCTTTTCATTCACCCCGCCAATAGGTTGAATCATCCCTCTTTGGTTTACAGAACCGGTCACAGCAATTCCTTGCCTGATTGGAACTTCAGATAAGCTTGATAAGATCGCATAAAGCTCCGTACTTGAGGCGCTGTCACCATCAATACCGGAATAAAGCTGTTCAAACACAATACTTGCTGACAAAGCGAGCGGTTTATCCTGAGCATATTTGTATCCCATATAGCCGTGAATGATCATAACCCCTTTGTCATGTATTTTCCCGCTTGTTCTGGCTTCTCTTTCAATATTGATAAGACCGGAACGTCCACTATAGGTTGAGACTGTTATTTTTGACGGTTTTCCAAAAGAATACTCTCCTGTGCTGACTACTGCCAATCCGTTGATTTCACCGATTTTTTCGCCTTCAACATCAAGCAGATAGGTTTTATCTTTAAATAGCTCCAGTATTTTTTCCTCATACATGTTGTTGCGGTTTGCTTTCTGGTCTATTGCTTTGGACACATGCTCTTTTCTGACAAGCTCACTCCCGTGAGATGTCGCCCATGAATCAGCCTCATACAAGACATCTACCAGTCTGTTAAACTGCGAGGTCAACTTATCCTTGTTCTCAGCTATTCTAGAGCTATACTCCACTACTTTGCAAACAGCGTCCTTGTCAAAATGTCTGAGTCCCACGTTATTGGCATGTGAGGCTATGAATTTCGCCATTTTTTCAACGTTGTCCGGTGTTCTTCTCATCTCAACGTCAAAATCGGCTCTCAATTTAAACAGCTTGGAGAACTGTTCATCATAGGCATAAAGCATACTATATGTATATGGATCGCCCACAATTATCACCTTGACCTTTAACGGTATGGGTTCAGGCTTCATGCCGGTTGTCATCGGATAACCCATTGTCGCCTGTATGGTCTCAACCTTGATTTCTTCGTTCATCAACGCCCTCATCATGCCTTTGTAGGCGTATATGTTTTCCATCAGATCTTTGACTTGCAACACCAGATAACCACCATTTGCCGCATGAAGGGACCCTGCGCTTACCTTGTCGAAAGAAGTCTTAAGAAATCCCATTTCATTCTCAAACTCTATGCTTCCCAATAGATTGGTGTAGGTTGGATTTGTCTCGAAAACGACTGGAGCATGATTTTTATCTGAATTATCAACAAAAAGATTGACCCGGTATCTTGCAAAAAAGGCTTCGTTATTTCTTCCCTGCAAAGCAAAAAATGGATTGGCCTGTTTTTTTGGCTCATCATTCTTGAACAGATCCACCTTTTCAATTATATCTTGCCTTAAAGAATTGAGATACTCCTCAAGCTTCTTATTAGGTGCAAATTTATTTTTCAGCTTATCAATGTGAACCTTGACCACTTTGGATGCATATTCAGAGTCAATTTTCTTAAGCTTATCACGATAGTTTTCTTCCGCATCTCGAATTTTTTTGAATATATCCAGACTTGCAATGTTAAGTTCTGATGATTTTCGCTGGATTTCAGCATAAATTTCCTTTGTCATGGTCTTGAAGTCTTCTTCAGTCATTGCATTTCCGTCTGATTTCAGAGGAATACTGACCAATCCTCTGTCTGTGTTTGTATAAGCAAATCCATATTTTTTTGCCAACTCGTTTAACTCTTCAAGCAATTCCTCCGATATATCATTCAATTGCTTGTAAAGCATGTTCTTGGCTCTTTCATATTCCTGAGACATGAAAATGTTTTCAATCTCTTTTTTGATTAAAACAATAGAACTTTCAACGGCCTTTTGGAACACCTTCCCTTGTCCATTCTGTAGATTTAGAGCCAATGGATGCTCCGGTTTCTTGAAATTAAACACATATACCCAGTCATCAGCGGGTTTCTCTGTTTTTGCCTTTCTATTTGTAATCAGTGTGATATAAGAGTTTCTCCCTGTACCGCTAATCCCTGAAACAAATATATTGTAGCCCTTCTTTCTGATGTTCAATCCAAAGTCGATGGCTTCTACAGCTCTGTCCTGTCCAATAATGCCCTCCAATGATCCTAATTCTGCTGTTGATAAAAAATCAGCACATTCATTGCAACACTCATTTCTCAGCTGCTCATAAGTAAGCTTTATTCCATCCATAGTAACCTCCTGAGTTTGATT
>JAUYTY010000036.1 GCA_030694905.1 Eubacteriales bacterium
AGATAACAAAATCAACTGTACAGCGTGAGGCTTTGCCAAAAGGCTCAGTCAATGAAACCGATTACTATTATGATGAACTAGACTGGATTGGCAATGAAACCAAGCTCTTGTCCGGGCTGAGATATTTTTATCAAAAAACAGGCATTCAACCATTTTTATACATAACCGATAATGTCAATGGATTAAATTATCCATCCATGAGTCAATTGGATGAGTTTGCCAACGTGCTATACGATGACTTGTTTACTGATGAAGCGCATCTGTTGTTTGTCTTCTTTGAATATAATGAAGGATACATGACAAGATACGTTGCCGGCACTCAGGCTAAAACTGTTATTGATACGGAGGCTGGCGATATTCTGCTCGATTTCATTGATCGATATTATTATGATGACAGCCTGGATGATGAGACTTTTTTCAGCAAATCATTTACGGAGGCCGCTGATAGAATAATGGATGTCACCCGTTCGCCATGGATCAATGTCATGACAGTATTTGGAGTTGCGATTCTTGCCATTGTACTATTTATATGGTGGAGAGCTAATAAAAAACAAAAGGATCTGGAAGCAAAGCAAACAGAAGAAATACTCAATACACCTTTAGATAAATTTGATGATCTGGAGGCTGAAAGGCTAACTAAAAAGTATGAAGACGATGATTCTGATAGTATATTTTAATTAAAGCATTCTGCCCATAAGGCAGTGCTATATAAATTGAAGGAGGAGATTAAATGGGAATTCTTGAAAGATTTAGTGACATAATCAAGGCTAATATCAACGAAGTGCTTGATAAAATGGAAGATCCGTCTAAAATGATTGAGCAGTACTTAAAGGATATGATGAAGGATTTGGCTGAGGTCAAAGAAAGTACTGCAGCTGTTATGGCTGAAGAGAAAAGAACACAACGACTGGTGGATAACAATCAGGCGGATGTGGCAAAATATCTTAATTTTTCAAAAAAAGCATTGGAAGCTGGCAACGAAGGTGATGCCCGTACATTCATCGCAAAAAAACAGGAACTGGAAAATGTTGGTGCGGGGCTGATGACAGCCTATGCAGTGGCACATGAGAATGCTATTAAAATGAGACAAATGCACGACAAACTTGTTGCTGATATTGATGCGCTTAGGGCTCGTCGAGAAATGATTAAGGCAAAAGTGACGATAGCCAAAACCCAGAAAAAGCTGAATGAAATCAGCGCCACAAATGTTAAGACAAAAGGTGCAATAGAGGCCTTTGAGCGTATGGAGGGTAAAGCCAACAAGATGCTGGATGAGGCAAATGCAATGACTGAGCTTAACATGGAGCCAATCGATGACGCTAAAGCCTTAGAAAAAAAATACGCTTCGAAGAGCACTGCATCAGTTGATGAGGAGCTGCAAAAGCTAAAAGAGGAATTGGGTCAGAAAACAGAGTAATCAGGTTTATTAGAGAACCTCTTAAGTCATTGATTCAGAAATGGCTGAAGGGGTTTTTTGTTTTAATGGCTACAGGTTTGTATTATACTATTGACATATTATAAATAATAATTCGTATCAGACTGCAATAAAATGGCAGTTTCAAGCGTTAAATAAATGAAGGGAGATATCTGATGATTTTATTTGTCTTAACAGATGGCGATTCGTCACACAAATCATATAAAAGACAATTGAATATTGATGAATCATTATTTGAAAGAATAGGCAATGATGATATGGATGCCTTCGAATCTCTTTATAATTTGACTGAGAGAACTATGTATGCCTACATACTCTCAATAGTCAGAAACCATGAAGATACACTGGATATACTCCAGGAAACCTACTTGAAAATTCGAGCAGCGGCGCATCTTTACAAGCCTATGGGTAAACCGCTTGCTTGGATGTTTACAATAGCAAGAAACCTTCACTTAAGCAATTTGCGTTCAGAACAACGATATGCTTATGAAGGAACGGTCGAATTGGAAAATAGCCTTCAATTCTCTTACGTTACGGATCCTGAGGACAAGATTGTATTAGAAACCACGTTGGAAATACTGGCAGAGGATGAGAGGCTGATAGTATTGCTACATGCTGTTTCCGGAATGAAGCATAAAGAGATAGCCATTAATCTTGGAATACCGCTTTCTACCGCTCTGTCAAAATATCACAGGGCACTAAAGAAGCTAAAAGATAATCTGAGAGAGGAGGAGTGGTTCAGATGAAAAACAATAAAATAGAACAACATATCTATAGCGCTATAGAAAAAGCCCCTATAGATTTGTTTTCAAACATAAAAAGTCAACATGTGGATAAAATGGAGAACCACGACTTCATAACGCGACAAGATACACAAAGGGACTCAAAACGATATTGGAATCCTCTTACGGCTATTGGATCAATGGCCGCAATGTTCTTGCTTGTTATTATTGGCTGGTGGAGCCAGTATAATCCAGTTGACAGTGTGATATACTTGGACGTCAATCCAAGTTTTGAGATTTCGATTGATAAGAATGAACAGGTTGTTGACTTGAAAACGCTAAAAGTAGAAGATGAGGTTTTAATCTCAACGATTGAGTATAAGGGCAAGAATTTATACTGGGTTGCTGAGCAGCTGCTAAGCGTTTTGATTGCTGAGGGCTACATTGATGAATCTCATCATACACTGCTTGTTTCAGTTTTAAATAATGATATTGAGATTGGTAGTAAACAATCAACCCAATTAAATAGTTCGATTCGCGATCATCTCCAAAAGCAAAGCATACAAGGTGTTGTCTTAAGACAAGCAATCACAAAAAGCAATACGATTGAAGATTTTGCAAGAGATTATGAAATATCTGTGGGGAAAATGACATTTATCAGAAATTTGATTATTCTCGATCCAAACTTAAAGGTTGAAGATTTGGTTATTTTATCTTTGGAGGAATTGGTTCGAATTTCAGCCAAAACCGGATTGGATATCAAACGCATAATAGAAGTGGATCAGGAATTGGATGATCTTTACCAAGATGTAGACGACGATGATGAATTTGACGACGATGATGAATATGATGATGAATATGATGATGAATATGATAACGATGATGATGATGAATATGATAATGACGATGACAGCGACGTTGGCATTAGTCCCACAGTGGCAGCTAACCAGCTGATTAGGCATGAGAAAGCGATAGAAATAGCTTTTGGATTAACCGGTGGGGGTGTGGTTGCCGACATCGAACTGGATGAGGATGACGGTTATTATACCTACGAGATTGAAATAGTGAAAGACGGGATTGAATACGACATCGAAATCGACGCTCTAACAGGAAAAGTTCTGGAATTTGAAATAGATGATTAAAATTTTAAGAAGGGTGCAATAAATCAGCACCCTTTTACGTTAAAGTAATATACAACAGTTTTTATCCGATGACAAACAGTTCTAAGACTCCCACTTCTAAGAGATAAGAACTATAGAGTCCATGGATAACCAAATAACCCTGTTGATTGAATTAGGAGGCCAACAAAATGAAAAAGACTGTATTAGGAAGTTTAGTTATAGGAATGATGGCGCTATCTCTAGGTGTGTTTCTTTTCTTCACAACCCCGGCAAATACTTTAACATTGGATATTAATCCAAGTATAGAAATCACGACAAATCGACTTAACAATGTTTTGTCAGTTGATCCCATCAACCAAGATGCAAAAGATTTTCTTGAAAATTTCAAGATTAGAGATAAGAATCTGGATAATGTTGTAAATGATTTGGTGGATCGAATGATTCTCACAGGATATATATCAGGGGGAAAGGATAACCTGGTTATGATTTCAGTCAAGGATAATAATGCGGATCCCCTATTGCTTGATAAGGTCAATGCGTTAATAGCTGCTTTTTTGGAGAATAAGCAAATAGAAGCCAAAGTATTCAGTCAGACAATAGCTCAGAACGATACCAGTAAACGTATTGCATCAGATTATGAAATTTCTGAAGGCAAACTGGAATTGATGAACAAAATAGTAGACAATGACGATAAAGTGACTTATGAATTACTTCGCTCAGCTAGTCTACAGACGTTAATTGATAGAGCGCTAATCGGCAAAGAAAAAGCTATAGAGATAGCCCTTGGATTGACAGGTGGCGGGACGGTAGTGGAGTTTGAACTCGACAAAGATGACGGCCGGTATGAATATGAAATAGAGATCAAAAAAGATGGCAAGGAATATGAAATCGAGATCGATGCAATGACCGGCAAGGTTCTGGAATTTGAAGCGGATGACGATGACGATTTTGACGACGATGATGACGATTTTGATG
>JAUYTY010000037.1 GCA_030694905.1 Eubacteriales bacterium
TTTAAAAATGCATTCATTTCGGAGTTGTCATAATACACATCAAGTAAGGATAACCCTTTGGATTTGGCTGTATGACCCACAGATTCCCTGTCTTTCAAATGGATTATTCCACCAATCCTGTCCGCTTCTATCCGTCCCCTTCCGACATCAATCAGGGTACCGGCAATATTTCTGACCATCTTATATAAAAACCCATTTCCCGTTATTATCAGGACCAAAAGATGATGGTGATGCATAAGTCTGATGTCATAAATATTTCTGATTGTGGTTTTGGCACTCGAACCACTTGCCGTGAAGGCACTGAAATCATGCTCCCCTTTGAACTGCTCCGCAGCTTTTTTCATTTCAAGGATATCCAAATTGTAAGCAACCTTATAGCAATAATCATCTATCAGTGGATTGGCAACCCTGTCGTTGTACATGCAATAGATATATGTTTTGCCAACTGTATCAAATCTGGAATGAAACTCAGAATCCACTTCTTCCGATGCCTTTATTCTGATGTCCTTGGGCAGCATTGAATTCAAAGCCTGACCTATCTTAATGGCGCTAACAGACAAGCCCGTCTTGAAATTAGCTGTCTGATTGAATGCATGCACACCTGAATCAGTTCTGCCCGATCCGATAAGATTGATCTTTTGTCCAAAAATTGATTGGAATGTGCTTTCAATGGTCTCCTGAATGGTATTCCTGCCCAGTTGCTTTTGCCAACCATGGTAGGAGGTCCCTTTGTACGAAATTTTCAGTCTTATGTTCTTGTAATCATCCAATCAATCATCACCACTTGTAAATCATATTTGAATCAACCTTGAGCCTACAATAGCACTTACATAAACAAATGTGATCAAGATGGCAAAGTAATCACTTCGCACCATCAATAAAGCACGCATCCTTGTCCTGTGCTCACCACCTCTGTAGCACCTTGCTTCCATTGCCATGGCCAATTCATCCGCTCTTCTGAAAGCACTGACAAACAAAGGTACCAGCAACGGCACAAGGCTTTTCGCTCTTCTGACAATATTGCCGCTTTCAAAATCAGCCCCTCTTGCCTTCTGCGCTTTCATAATTTTTTCAGTTTCTTCCATAAGCGTTGGGATAAACCTCAATGCTATTGTCATCATCATCGCCAGCTCATGTGCTGGCAGTCCTATCCTTTTATAGGGGTTCAGGAGGCTCTCTATGCCATCCGTCAGCAATATAGGTGAAGTGGTAAGGGTAAGCATGGAAGTGCCCATTATAAGCAGCACAAGCCTTAAGGCCATGAATCCTGCCTGTCTGATTCCTTCTCTGGTGATATCAAGCGGTCCGAGTTGGTACAGTACTTCTCCCGGGGTCATAAACAGGTTGATAACGAATGTAATACCAATGATGATCAGTATTGGCTTCAAACCTCTGATAACCATCTTTAAAGGAACATGTGACATTTTTACCACCAAACCCAAAAATGCGAATACCAACAGATAGGCTTGAAATTTATTGATCAGAAAAAGCGAGACAATAAAAATCAAAGTGACCATAATCTTAACCCTTGGATCCAAATCATGTATTTTAGACTCAACCGGATAATGCTGTCCTATCGTTAAGTTTTTAAGCATCTTTCTTACTCCTCAAGACTCTCAATATTTCTTCGGTGGCATCCTCTATAGTCAATTTATCAGTGTCGACGTTCATTCCTCTAGCCTTTAGCGCTTTCATAATATCCACAACCTGAGGAACGCCCAGTCCAATTCTTTTGAGTTCTTCTGAATCTTTATATATTTCATGAGGTGTTCCCTGCATGTGTATCCGTCCTTGATACATAACGTATATATAGTCAGCCAGCCTGGCAATATCCTCCATGCTGTGGGAAACCAGAATAACCGTAATTTTATTCTCGTGCAATTTTTTGATTGTGTTCAAGAGTTTATTTCTTCCTGAAGGGTCCAGGCTTGCAGTCGGTTCATCCAAAACCAAATAATCAGGTTTCATTGCCAGAACGCCTGCAATGGCAACTCTTCTCTTCTGCCCTCCGCTCAAGTCAAATGGCGATTTGTCCTTTACGCTATTGTAATCGAACCCAACCAGTTCCAGAGCATATTTGACTCTTCTTTCAACCTCAAGCTCATCCAAATCCAGGTTGATTGGACCATAGGCAACATCTTTGAATACAGTCTCTTCAAACAACTGATATTCAGGGTATTGAAAAACCAGACCAACCTTTTGTCTAATCAGTTTAAGCTTTATTTTTTTATCTTTTATATTTACGCCATCTATAAATACCGTCCCTGCTTCCGGAAGAATCAGTCCGTTGAAATGCTGTATAAGTGTTGATTTTCCCGAGCCGGTTTGCCCAATGATTCCTACAAAATCGCCATTTTTGATTTCCATGGTTATATCATCCAGCGCTTTTGTCTCAAAGGGGGTTCCTTGACCATAATAAAACGATAGCTGCTCTATTTTTATTGGCATATTGCGTCCACCAGTTCCTCTATTTTGATGATATCTCTCGGCATCATAATACCTGCGTCTATCAAGTTGTGTGCAAGCTCTGTGACCTGAGGCACATCAAGTCCGAATTTTTTGATCAACTCGATATTGACAAAGACCTCTTTTGGGGTTCCTTCCATTTGAATCTTGCCGCCATCCATAACGATGACCCGGTCTGCCTGCACCGCTTCATCCATGAAATGTGTAATCAGGAGCACCGTCTTATTTTCGTCATTGTTGAGTCTCTTAATAGTCTGTAAAACCTCTTTCCTGCCTGACGGGTCGAGCATTGCTGTCGGTTCGTCCAGAATAATGCATTCGGAATTCAATGCCAGGACGCCGGCTATGGCTATTCTCTGCTTTTGTCCTCCGGATAAAAGATGGGGCGGGCGCTTTCTGTATTCGTACATGTCCACCGCTTTGAGGGAATCATCAACCCTTTTTCGGATTTCAAGAGGGTCAACACCCTGATTCTCAGGTCCAAATGCCACATCCTCTTCAACAATCGTAGCAACCAGCTGATTATCCGGATTCTGAAATACCATACCAGCCGTTTGGCGTATGTTCCAAAGCATACTATCATCTTTGGTATTCATTCCATTAACAGTTATCTCACCTTCGGTAGGCAGTAACAAGGAATTGATCAGCTTTGCCAATGTTGATTTTCCCGAGCCATTGTGCCCGAGGATAGCAACAAACTCACCGGGTTGAATATCCAAGCTGACGCCGTTGAGCGCATTCTTTTCGTCTTGGCTGTATTGAAAACTCACATTGCTTATTCTTATTATTGGATCCATAAATTATCCGTCTCCATTCTGTTTAAAATGATCTGCATAAGTAACACGCGATAAAACACAAGAATACCTTGTTTGCTATCGCTCATCACTTATATAGGTTGTGATGTCTGCTGTTGAATAGGTAAAGGATTAAGCAGACGCGCGTGCTGCTTAATCCTTGCTGAT
>JAUYTY010000058.1 GCA_030694905.1 Eubacteriales bacterium
AAATGATAAGGATGCCGTTTATAATAAAGAAATGGTGAATGTAAGCCATTTCGGTACAGGCTATGACATTAAAGAGGGATGGCAAAATAATTTAAATGAATTGAGCCGTTTTAATGAGCCGTATTCTCCTGAACGATCACCTTATACTGCCTTTGCTGATGCAAGTGATACTCATCGTATATTACAAAGCGTAGTTATTTCAAAAAATGAGCATCCCGTATCTTCCAATAATTCCATCGTATTATTGGTGAATGGCGGAGTGCGATTGCCGAATGGATTAAACCAAGCATTTTATGAAAATAAGGAAGAAAAATGAAAAATGAAATAGTTAATACAGTATTATTATTGTCAGTTGTCGGATGCAATATCCTCTATGCAGTGCCCAATAGCGGCGATGCGTTACGTGAGAGCCAGATATCAATACCACCGGAAAAGAAGAGCGTACTTCCTTCAATTGAATATAAGGTGATGGAGTCAAAGCATGTATTGCAAGGGGAAGCAAAAGTTTTTATTAAGGGATTTAGATTTACCGGTAATCGTATGTTATCCTCTGAAGCACTTGGGGCACTATTAACGGATTATAGCGGTAAAGAGTTAAGCTATATTCAGATTGATGAAGCCGTTAGTAAAATTACTGATGCGTATCGTAAAAAAGGGTATTTTGTTGCTCGTGCTTATCTCCCGGTACAAGAGATTCAGGATGGAATTCTCACGATAGGCGTTATTGAAGGAAGTTACGGCGAAGTGCGTATCCATAATAATACGCCCATCAATACTGATGTTATCCAGTGCTATGCTGATGCAATTGATAAAACCAATTCAATTCAAATCAACGATGTTGAAAGAACTGTTTTATTGATAGAGGATATTCCTCGTGTACATGTCGCTTCCGCGAGACTTTCTGCCGGCTCAGCGGTTGGCAGTAGTGATTTGGATATAGATTTAGAACAAGATTCGATTGTAGATGGATATGCAATGGCGGACAACTACGGTTCACGCTATACCGGATATAACCGGGTTAGTTTTGATGCAAATCTTAATTCTATTTGGTATCAAGGGGAGAAAATAACTTTTGGCGGAATGATTTCGGATACAAATGGTTTAGAAAGTGGACATGTTGATTTCGAAAAAGCAATCGGTGGAAGTGGATTACAAATACGTGTTTCAGTGTTTCGCACTCTATACGCTTTAGGAGAAGAATATACTGATTTGGATGCCCATGGAAGCGCATCAGGGGTATCTATCGGAGCCTCCTATCCACTGATAAAATCTCGGCTACAAACCCTTGTGATGGATATGGAGTATAAGCATCAAAACTTAGACGATAAAATTGATGCAAGTGATTATGAAATGAAAAAAAGCAGTAAGACATTGCGTGTAGGATTAGGCTGGAGCAAAGAACATATGTTAGCTGGTTTAGATGGAAAAACAACCGCATCTTTTGTATGGACTAGCGGTAAGCTTGTTTTTGATGATGACGCTGCTGTATTAAGCGATGCAGCCGGTGCTCACTTGCAGGGAAATTTCAATAAAGTCAATTTTGATGCAACACATTTATTTCATCTAGCAAATAATTTAAATTTAAATGTGTTTTTCAGGGGTCAACATGTGATTGGAAAGAAAAACCTAGACGGAAGCGAAGAGATGTCGATAGGTGGAGCAAACGGTGTTAGATTCTTTTCTCCTAGTGAACAAAACGGGGATAACGGATATATTTATGGGGCAGAACTTTTTTGTGCATTAGGCGGTATGAATGATATGTATTCAACGGTAAGTATATTTACTGATAGCGGTAGGGCCTGGCAAGATATCCCTATGAGCAGTGATATACAAAGAAGTCTGCATGATGTAGGTATCGGATATTATGCAGAGTACAAAAACTTTTTTGCTAAAGCATTTGTAGCCAAAGAGATAGGCAATGCCCAAATTTTATCGGATAAAGGGTATGAAACGAAATTTTTAGTGCAAACAGGATTGGTATTTTAAAGTTTAATGACAAAGTGATGACATAGAGAGATTACAATTTATTATTCAAATAACTAGGAGTTAATACTATGGGGGTTAAAAATCAAAAAAGCTTGGTATTTATCGGTCTATTGTGTAGTGTAAGTCTTGCCTATGCATCACCGATAAAAGATTCAGAGATGTTAAAACATCATCGCGGAATGCAAAGTATTAACCATACTAAATGTACAAAAGTTTCTACGTATACGATTGCGATAAAACGTCATAGAGGGATGAATAGTATAAGAATATGTGACAACATTCTTATTAGAGAAAAAATAGGTGAAAATGCACCTCGTCATCGAGGTGAGCAGAAAGTTTAGTTAGGTTGCGCACTTATGGCTTGAATTGGCGCATACTATTGAAAATTTTTACAAATATTTTGAATGAGCGCCTCATATTCAACAGAGGTAAGCTTGGCAACTTTCTCTTTTATTCTCGTTTTGGAAAGGGCTCGAATTTGATTGATTAAAATATCTGAATCTTATTTGAGACCCTCTCTTTTTAAAATTTTCATTCTGTATGGATTCATGTTATCAATGAGATCGGTCGAAAGAGGCATCACCATGACCGTATCCAAAATAGCATTTTCATCATTCCCAGAAACAATTACAGCCGGTCTGATTTTTCCTACTTCATCCCCTTTTTTAGGATAA
>JAUYTY010000059.1 GCA_030694905.1 Eubacteriales bacterium
AATATGTCAGCTGAGGATCTAAAGGAGCTGCATAGACTGCTCCATATCATACTGGTGAACAACAAAGACGGCAAATGTTCCACCCTGTAATCTTTATAAGGAAGCATACCATAAAATATTGATAATGATTATCAATTATGGTATGCTTATTATAATAAGGATGAAAGGGTGAGTAAAATGTCAAAGAGATATACTGTACTATCAGTTGCCATAATCATGATATTGGCACTGTCAGCCTGTGCGCCTGATAATAGTGGATCTGTGCAAGAATTGGAGAATACTCTGGCAGCGCAACAGGCAAAAGTGGAAGCGTTGGAACTTACAATAAAAGAACATGAAAGCACCATTATGACATTGACAGATCTAAATGAAGACAATTTAGCAAAAATATCATTGCTAAACGCTACTATAGAAGAACTGCAGATTTTAAGTTCCAACACCTTACTCCAAGAAGCTTTGGAGGTAATGACGTTTTTCAAGAACGAGGATGCAGCAGGACTGGACAGCAGAGTCAGTCCAACGAGAGGGGTCAGATTCTCGCCTTATCAGTTTGTCAAGGAGACAACTGATATCACATTCTATCCGGGAAACACGGTTCCCGCCATGTTTACCAATACAACCGTTTATGTGTGGGGAGAATATGATGGTTCGGGAGATTCGATAGCTGGAGAATTCGCTTCATATTATCCAAGATTTGTTTACGATCAGGATTTTCTCAATCCCGAGATGATCGGAATCAACAGCTTTCTCAGTACAGGCAATATGATCAACAATATTGAGGATGTCTATCCAAACGATCAGTTTGTTGAGTTCTATTTTTCCGGGTTTGATCCCCAATACGACGGGATGGATTGGAGAAGTCTGACGCTGGTGTTTGAAGATGTTAACGGAACATGGTATCTTGTAGGGGTCATCCACGGTGAATGGACCACCTAAGGTTAAAATACAAAAATGAAGAAATGGAGTTGGATAAATGAATACAAGCACAGAATACTATTCAGGATTTGAGATAGGACCGATCAGACCACCCAGCGAGGCTCAGAGCCTGCTTTTGAGAATTACCAGGAACTGTCCATGGAACAAATGCAGGTTCTGTAGCCTGTACAAAAACGAATCATTCAGCGTCCGACCAACTGAGCATGTCCTTCGAGACATAGCCACATTAAAGGGTTTCATCGATGAGCTGGATCAGGCGGAAAAGCACACATTATCAGAAAAAAGAATTGTCATGCAAAAGCAGTATCAACAAGATTACCTGGCTTTCCAGTCTGCAGAAACATGGCGCATGAACGGCAAGGCGTCTATTTTTCTTCAGGACGCCAACAGCATGGTCATAAAGGCAGACGATATGGTGACCATTCTGAATGCTTTGAGAGAGAGCTTTCCAGATATCGAAAGGATCACAACCTATGCCAGATCACATACCGTCGCACGGATAAAAGACGAGGATCTAAAAAGAATGTCTGATGCGGGTCTGAACAGGATTCACATCGGTATGGAGTCAGCCTGCGACAAAATATTGGATTTGGTGGAGAAGGGCGTTGACAAGGAAACCCATATCACTGCAGGAAAAAAAGTCAAAAAAGCCGGCATCGAGCTATCTGAATATTTTATGCCTGGATTGGGTGGCAACGAATACTGGCGTGAAAATGCCATTGACACAGCGGACGCTTTGAATCAGATCAATCCTGACTTCATCAGAATCAGGACATTGGCGGTGCCGGACAACAGTCTATTGAGCGAAGATTATAAGAAGGGTACCTTTACAAGAGTAAATGACGAAAGGGCTGTAGAGGAGCTGCTGTTATTTGTCAATGAGCTGAAAGGCATAGACAGCACCATCAAAAGCGATCATATTTTGAATCTGATACCTGAATTTGAGGGCAAGCTACCTGAAGACAAGCCCAAAATGATAAAAGCTCTGGAATGGTTTTTGAAACTTGACCAGTCCGAGAGAAACATCTTCAAGATAGGCAGAAGAACCGGAATCATGAATAGCATCAGACATTTGGATATCGATTCTAAAAGAACTCGGGTTATCGATCTGATCAACAGCAACCATATCACCAACGAAAATATAGACACGGTAGTTGAAGAATTAATTAAAAATTTCATTTAAAAGTATGGCGGTTTTGTATTAGAATATATAAATGAAGTCGGGGCATAGCTCAGCTTGGTAGAGTGCTTGACTGGGGGTCAAGAGGCCGCAGGTTCAAGTCCTGTTGCTCCGACCATATAAACGTTGAAATTTCAGTATTTCCAGCGTTTATTTTTTTGTGTCTTTTTTCCATTGATTTACCGAATTTGTCCATGCTCTTAACAACTGCCATTTAATTGCTTGATTAGACAGGTGTAATATAAATACTTGAAAAGAATTGTATAATAAACTATAATTTAAGTAACGTTCAAGGGGTTGAATGATTGGGATAGAAATGAAAATATGCAGTAAAATTTGACCCTTTTTATAGGAGAGGGTCTTTTTTATAAACCTGATTTTCTTCTAGTAAAATCATTAGGATTTGGAGGTCAATGAGGAATGGTAATCGATATGAAAACAGATTTCACAGTTGGTCTAAACTTGAAAAAAATTTTTGATAATAGCTATGATCTATTGATGGTAACCGATGCATCTGGAAAAGTCTTAATGATTAATAATGCATCATCAAGATTAGTTGGTCTTGGACCAGAAGAAATTGTGGGCAAGAATGTTAATGAATTAATTGAAAATGGATACTATGACAGATCAATTGCATTAGAGGTTGTAAAGAACAAAAAAGTTGAAACAGGTCTTGTCAAAACAGGAACTGGCAAAAACTTGATGTCAACCAGTGTACCTGTGTTTAACAAGTTTAATGAAGTTGAGCTAGTCATTACAAATACAAGAGAACAAGCTCTAGTGAATGTGTTTTTGGAAGAATTGAATGAAGAAAGAAAAAAATATAAAAATGAATTGAACTATTTTAGAAACATTAGGAGTCGCAAAGATAAACTTGTCTATAAGAGTAAATGTATGAAAGATCTTGTTGATGAAGTTAAAAGAGTCGCTCAATATGATAGCAATATATTAATTACAGGTGAAACTGGAACAGGCAAAGATGTCATTGCAAATTTCATCCATAAGAATAGCAATCGTTCGAATGAGTCATTTATTCCAGTGAATTGCTCTGCGATTCCAGAAAATTTGTTTGAATCTGAGCTTTTCGGATATGAGCAAGGAGCATTCAGTGGCGCGAATGCAAAAGGAAAACCAGGAATCTTAGAAATTGCAAATGGCGGGACTTTGTTTTTAGATGAAGTTTCAGAGCTACCTCTTGCATTTCAGCCAAAATTATTACGGGTACTTGAAACAAGAGAGATTAGAAGAGTGGGTGGAACAAAAACTCGTGAAATTGACATTCGTATTATTGTGGCAACAAATAAAAATTTAAGAGGTCTAGTAAAAGAAAACAAATTTAGAGAAGATTTATTCTTTAGATTGAATGTTATGCCCATCACAATTCCGCCATTAAGAGAGAGAAAAGATGATATAAACCCCTTGATTGACTATTTTCTTGGTATGTTTAACCATAAATATGGGGTGCAGAAAAAACTATCTCAAAGAGCTATTGAAGTGGCCAATGATTATCATTGGCCTGGTAATGTTCGAGAGTTAAAAAATGTTATTGAGAGGCTTATGATTACATCAACAGATAATGAGATGCAATGCAGAATGGATTTTAGAAAAGGTGTTGCTCTGGATATGTTGACACATAGTAGAGATGTAAATAAAACATACGATAAGTCTAACTATACACAGACATTGAAGGAAATCACCGCGTCGGTAGAAAAAGAATACCTGAAGAACATTATGAAACAAACAGAATGGAAGACAAATGAAGCAGCTGAAATTTTAGGAATTCATAGATCAGTATTGTGGAGGAAGATTAAAGAGTATCAAATTGATAAAGACGAGGTTTTAATTTAAAGACATGTTGCGTTTGGAAAACATAAAATGTTGTTTTTTAAAAACATAATCTAATAATTATATAGAATTACAGCAATCTAGTTTGCTGTAATTTTTTTTATTGGTATCAATTGAATAGTTTTTCAATCATAAAAGATTTTTAGTTGCGAAATGGTTATGTTGGCATACAAATTGCACTATTTGAAAGTTAAAAAATGGAAGAAGGTGGATTTTATAAAAGAGAAGGGATATTTTATTTAATACAAATCTAAAGTCACTTTGAGTTAAATTAAAAAATTTAAGGAGGTAACAAATGAAAGACTTAACAAAGATTATCATAGGGGTTTTATTTGTACAAGTGGCTGGAGGTGCTCTCTATATTTGGAGTACTTTTGTTAGGCCATTGATATCAGCACATGGTTATACTGCCAATGAAACACTAGCAGTTTATGCAATTACCATATTATTTTTCTCTTTTGGACTTATAGTAAGTGCAACCATGCTTAAAGCAAAAGGTCCTCGATTCACAACCACAATGGGAGCCTTTTCTTTTGGGATAGGTGTTATGCTTGCAGGATTTACTAGTTCGGTGCCAACTTTAGCATTAACATATGGCGTACTAGGTGGTATTGGAGTAGGAACAATGTACCTTTGTCCTCTAGTTGTAATGGGAACTTGGATGCCAGATAGACCAGGAGTAGCAAATGGAATATGTATAATGGGTTTTGCGTTATCGACACTTATATTCGTGCCGATTGCCAATGCTATACTTGGGACTAGCCCGGCAACAGTTTCAACAATAAGAACTACATTTCTCATTATGGGCAGTGTTTATTTGGTGATCTCTCTTATTGGTGCAAGAATATTAAGATTTCCACCGAATTTTGTTCCAAAAAAACAACCAGATACAGATGCAGATATTAGCACAAAAGAAGCAATAAAAACTATACAGTTCTGGTTGGTTTTTGCAACCGTTATATTTGGTTGTATACCTGGAGCTTTTTTAATTAGCTCAGCAGCAAGTATGGGAATAGAAATGGTTAATTTTACAGCAGGACAAGCAGCAGCTCTTGTAATGTTTCTTGGGGTATTTAACGCTGCCGGAAGACTCTTTGCAGGATGGCTTGGGGATAAGATAGGTGGGATTTTAGCATACAGATTGGTTTTTGTTTTGACAACCTTGTCAGTTGCGTTACTTGCTATAATGCCAGTAACTACAATAACTTTTATAATAGCATTTGCTGGAATTGTAATTGGATTTGGCGCTACTATATCTTTAGGGTGTACTGTTACTAAGATACTATTTGGTCCAAAATACTATGCTATGAATGTTGCTATAATAATGATCAGTTTCGGAGGTTCAGCAGTATTAGCAGTATTAATTAAGATGCTTGGAAATCTTGCATTAGATCAGGTGTTCGTGGCAGCCCTTGCTGCTGCAATTTTATCTTTGATTGCGGTTTATCTTATCAAACCTTACACAAAAGAAAGTAACGCCAAGACTTCTATCGAAAAGATTTATACAAGTAATTAAAAGTGGGCATTAAAAGTATGGATTTACGTGAGGAGTACTAGAGATCAGTAACGATTATAATTTGGAATTTATTATTGCAGCAACAATGGCATGTGTAGAGGTTGTAGTAACTAAAGTGATTCAAAAACAACTCGAAAAAAGACATGCCTTAGAAAATAAGGAGGAAGTAAAATGAGAGAAAAAACTATAATTATTAAGAAGGACCAATCAATTTCGACGGTTTTGTTGAACAGACCATCCATGATGAATTCATTTAATGATGAGCTAGTGGATGATTTGATGGAGGCATTGCTGGAACTGAAAAACGATGATGAGACTCGTGTAATCGTTTTGACAGGCATGGGAAAAGCATTTAGCGCAGGAGGGGACCTTTTACATTTGGTTAAAATTGATAATGCTGTCGATGCTAAGAAATTCATTGCCCAGGCGGGAGATATTATTCAGACAATTATGACCATGGACAAGCCAATAGTTGCAATGGTAAATGGTGTAGCAGCGGGAGCTGGATTTAATATTGCATTGGCATGTGACATAATCTTTTGCTCAAAGGCGGCAAAATTTGCGCAAAGCTTTGTAAAAGTAGGATTAGTACCAGATTGCGGAGGCAATTACCTGTTACCAAGAGTTGTTGGATTGCAGAAAGCAAAAGAATTAATGTTTACAGCTGATTTGATAGATTCAGAAGAAGCATTGAAATTAGGGATTGTGAATTATGTATGTGAACCCGATGATTTAGATAAAACAACATATAAATTTGCCGAAAGATTGTCAACATCAGCGCCTGCTGCTATAGGAGCAATGAAAAAACTGATCAATAGAACATATGAGTTAAGTTTAGAAACAGTTTTAGAGCTGGAGGCAGATCTACAAGCTCTCTGTATGTTAACAGAGGATCATAAAGAGGGCGTTGCTGCATTTAAAGAAAAAAGACTACCGAATTTCCACGGGAAATAAAATGTTTCAATATAAAATAGTCGAGAAGAATGATTAAGTACATCTATCAAAAATAAAAAAATTTCAAAGTTTATATAAAATAGGAGGATTATTATGGAGAGTTATAAGAAACAAATTCAAGAAATGTACAAAAATAAACTTGTAACTGTAGATCAAGCAGCAAAAATGGTTAAATCTGGTTCTTGGATAGATTATGGTCCTACAATTAACTGCCCAATTGATTTTGATGAAGCATTAGCGAAAAGAGTGAATGAGTTGGAAGGTGTCGTAATACGTTCTGCAATAGGGCCGTATCCACATTATACATTAGAAGCAGATCCCGCTGGAGAACACTTTGTTTGGAGTTCATGGCATGCAGCAGGACATGATAGAAAGTATATAGGTAAACCTAATATGTTTCATAATCCTGAAAAACTACATGAAAATCCTATGATGATTCGTCGAAATATGATAAAAGCTCAAATCGCAGTAATACAAGTTGCCCCAATGGATAAGCATGGATACTTTAATTTTGGAGCAAGTGCAACGAATGGTCGAACATTACATGAAATGGCTGACTTAACAATATTGGAAATAAATGAAACTGTGCCACGTTGCTTAGGTGGCGTTCAAGAAAATTTTCATATTTCAGAAGTAGATTATATATTTGAAGGTAAGAATAGACCGGTGGCTGCTTTACCAGATGAGGAACCTAGTGAACTTGATCGAAAAATTGCAGGTCATATTTTAGATCGCATGTATGATGGTAACT
>JAUYTY010000063.1 GCA_030694905.1 Eubacteriales bacterium
AAAAGATAAAAAAGATAAAAAAGATAACAATAGAAATTCAGGGGAGGTGCAGTTTGGTGATGCTAGTGAGAAAATCAACAGCAGTTATAAAACACCAGGGACCTTGGGTTGACATACTCCACCGATTCGCCAGAAATAAACTTGCGATGGTTGGTGTTTTAATATTACTGATATTAATTATTACAGCAGTATTTGCACCATGGATCTCACCTTATCCTTATGATCAAATGAATACATCAAGAGCTAGTGAAAGACCTAGTGCAGAGCATTGGTTTGGAACGGACAATTTTGGCCGGGATATTCTGAGCCGCAGCATGTATGGTGCGAGAGTTTCTTTGCAGGTTGGACTCCTGGCTGTGGCTTTAGCTGTTGCGACAGGTGGAATACTTGGTGCAATAGCAGCATTTTATGGTGGCTCAAAAGATAATTTGATTATGCGTTTTCTTGATGTCATTTATGCGGTTCCAGCGGTATTATTGGGGATTGCCATAGCAGCAACGCTTGGAGCAGGTCTTAGAAATTTGATGATTGCCATAGCCGTTGGGAACATACCAAGCTACGCACGTGTTGTTAGAGCTTCAGTTTTGACCGTTAAAGAAAACGAGTATATTGAAGCTTCAAGAGGTATAGGCGCAAGTGACGCTAGAATAATATTCAAGCATATATTGCCAAATGCCATGGCGCCAATAATCGTTCAGGCAACACTAGGCGTTGCAGGTGCTATTTTAGCCTGTGCCACTTTATCATATTTGGGATTGGGGATTCAACCGCCACAGCCTGAATGGGGTTCAATGCTGTCATCGGCCAGACAGTTCATCCGGCAATCACCTCACATGTCAATTTTCCCAGGTGTTTGTATAATGCTTACAGTGTTTGCTCTTAATGTTATAGGTGATGGATTCAGGGATGCAATTGACCCAAGACTCAAAGATTATTGATGAGGTGGATGAAACATGAATGACAATATACTTGAAATTAGAAATCTCAGGATTCAATATAAAACCAGAAAAGGCATCGTAGAAGCTGTAAATGGTATAGATCTGACTATTGGAAAAGGTGAAACCCTTGGGTTGGTAGGCGAAACTGGAGCTGGTAAAACAACGACTGCCTTGGGGATATTGCAGTTAATTCCTGATCCACCCGGTAAAATTATCGAAGGTGAAATATTTTTTGATGGTACGGACCTGCTTAAGCTTTCCATTTCAGACATGAGAAAAATTAGAGGAAATAGCATATCAATGATTTTTCAAGACCCCATGACAGCTTTGAATCCTCTTATGACAGTTGGCAATCAAATAGCGGAAGTGATCCGATTACATGATAAATTATCAGCACAGGACGCAACCGTCAAATCACAGCAAATGCTTGAAAAAGTTGGGATTCCTAGTGAGAGATTCAATGAATATCCCCATCAGTTTTCAGGTGGCATGAAACAGAGGGTGGTTATTGCCATTGCTTTGGCTTGCAACCCGGCTTTACTGATTGCGGATGAACCAACGACAGCTTTGGATGTGACCATTCAAGCACAAGTGCTCGAAATAATGAATAATCTAAAGAATGAACTTAATACTTCAATGATACTAATAACGCATGATTTAGGAATAGTCGCAGAGATTTGCGAAAAAGTTGCCATCATGTATGCAGGTGAGATTATTGAATCAGGCACAGCTGAGGATATATTTGACAGAGCGAAGCACCCATACACGATAGGTTTATTTGGTGCGATACCCAATCTTGATGAAGACACAGAGAGACTCATCCCAATAGCGGGTCTTATGCCTGATCCGATGGCTTTGCCGGTAGGCTGCAACTTTGCAGTCAGATGTCCAAGAAAGATGCCAGAATGTGAACTTGGTGAAATCCCTACAGTTCATTTTTCAGAGAGCCATTATATAAAATGCTTGCTGTTCAAAGATATGGAACAGGAGGTGATTTGATGGGTACTCTGCTGGAAGTAAGGGATTTAAAAAAATATTTCAAAACACCTAAAGGCTTGTTACATGCGGTAGATGGCGTAAGCTTCAAAATAGAAGCGGGTAAAACGCTGGGCATTGTGGGTGAATCAGGCTGTGGCAAGTCTACATTAGGCAGAATTATTGTCCATCTTCTGGAAAATTCAGGCGGTCAAATCATATTTGATGGGAAAGATATTTCGCATCCCAATAAGAAAGAGCTACATGAATTAAGAAAAGAAATGCAGATGATATTCCAGGATCCATATTCATCAATTGACCCGAGGATGAGGGTTAAAGACATCATAGGCGAACCTATGATAATCAATAAGACCTTCTCCAGTAAGGCAGAATACAACAAGAAGGTCAGCAGTCTGATGGAAATAGTAGGTTTGTCTGAAAGGGTCTCGGAATCCTATCCTCACGAGTTGGATGGAGGGCGGCGTCAGCGTATAGGCGTCGCAAGAGCTTTAGCTTTAAATCCAAAATTTATAGTTTGTGACGAGCCGGTATCCGCCTTGGATGTTTCAATACAAGCACAAATACTGAATTTGTTGCAGGACTTGCAGAAAGACATGGGTTTCACATATATTTTCATAACACATAATCTATCGGTGGTAAAGCATATTTCTGATGAGATATGCGTTATGTATCTTGGAAAAATGGTTGAAAAGAGTAATGTCAAAGAATTATTTCAACACCAGTATCATCCATATACCAAAGCATTGTTATCTGCCATTCCAAGACCGAATATCCATCGAAAAATTGAAAGGATAATTCTGAAAGGAGAACTGTCTAGTCCAATCAATCCGAAGGATGCATGCCGCTTTGCACCAAGATGCAATTATTCAGAAGATAAGTGTTTTTCACAGACACCATTGATTCAAGAAGTGATGCCAGATCATTTCGTCGCATGTCATTTTGTAAAAAAGATTAATAATTTAGAATAATATGATGATAAGTTCAAAGGAGGTGTATACACATGAGTCATGAATTGGACGTACTTAAAATGAGTGTAGAATCTGCAAACCCAAACAACACGGTGATTTATGATGACAAGGGAAAGCCATCTGTAATGGTTAGAATTCCGAAGTTCACCATTGCGGATGTCATAGAGGGTGGTTCGGATAAGATTCACCCGGCGTTCATTGTAAATGGGAAAGTTGTTCCTGAAATTATGGTTTCAAAATACTCCAACGTTGTCATTGATGACAGAGCTTATAGCTTGCCTGGACAGAATCCAGCAACGAATGTGATTAGAGACATTGCCAAAGAAGCATGCGAAAAAAAAGGTAAGGGATGGCATTTGATGAGCAATGCCGAGTGGGCTGCAATTGCGTTATGGTGTAAGAAAAATGGATTCATGCCCCGCGGGAACAATGCTTTTGCCAAGGATGTCTATAAGACATTTGAGAGAGGTCGGGTAACCTATACATATGAAAAGGATGGCATTGTGAAGGAAGGCATAACTGCTACGGGATCAGGCCCCGTTTCATGGGCACATGACAACTCACCTGCTGGCATACATGATATGAATGGGAACGTGTGGGCTCAAGTCTCGGGACTTCGTGTATTGAATGGTGAAATACAAGTGATTCCGGACAATGACTCAGCAGATGCTGTTGACGAGACTTCAGAAAGCAAATTATGGCGAGCAATTTCAACTGATGGAACATTCGTTGATCCAGGTAGTCCTGATACATTTAAATGGGATAGCATCTCTGGCCAACTGAGCCTGTCCGTCGGGGAAATTAACAGAGAGGATAAATGGTCAGATGCCTATTTTGGAAATCTGACGTCTGATGTTCAGATACCTGAGATTTTAAAATCTCTTGCATTGTATCCTGCTGATGCAAATGGCTATGGGAAACAAAAGGTATGGTGCAACAATACGGGTGAACGTCTTCCTTGGCGAGGTGGCACATGGGATGCTTTTGAAAATTCAGGTATTTTCTGTCTTTTTACAAGCTATACCAGAACGCATTTGTCTCCATGGATGGGATTCCGTTCTGCGTATGTGGAGTTTTGACTTTGAGATATTTTCAAGTTCAACAATCAAGAAGGAGGATATATAATGAAGACAAGTTTAAATTATGCCAACTATGAAGTGAAATCAGGCACTAAAGAACAAATGATGATATCGATTGAAGGAACGGATGTCAAAATCCCCGTGACGATTATAAACGGCATTGATGATGGCAAGACTATGGTGGTTACAAGTGGTGTTCATTCTGGGGAATATCCGGGTATCGAATGTGCGATTCAACTGGCACAAGAAATCCAGCCGGAAAATGTTAAGGGAGCGATTGTGTTTGTACACCCATGCAATCCCACAGGATTCGAAGCACAAGTATCGTATATTGTACCTGAAGACGGAAAAAATCTTGGCAGGTTTTTCCCGGGAAATCCAGAAGGTACTTTGACTGACAGAATTTGTCATATGATTTCATCAAACTTTTTAAAAGAAGGAACAGATATGCTGATAGATCTCCATGGAGGAGATTTGCACGAAAGATTATCGACTTTTGCGTTTGTTCCAAAAACCGGAGAAGAAAATGCACAAAAGACATCCATGGAAATAGCAAGTTTCATGAATGTGAAATATATCGTTATGTCAGGTGGGGGAATGACCCAATATGCAGTAGGTCAAGGCATACCTGCCCTTGTTCTTGAGCGGGGAGACAGAGGATCCTGGAATCAACAGGAAGTTGATTTTTACAAGAAGGATGTACTGAACATTTTCAAGTATTTTCAGGTTATTGATGGCAAAGTCAATTATTTTGGACCTGCACCATATGTTTTCGAGAAATGCGACATGGTATATGCACCTGTAAGCGGCTGCTGGTATAGAGCTATTGAGTTGGAAGAACACTTTGTCGAAGGACAGAAGCTTGGAGAGATCAAAGATTTTCATGGCAATGTCCTACACACCTTATATGCGAATTATGACGGTGTTGTTCATGCCTATTGGGAAGCGCTCAGCATAAAAGAAGGACAACTGATGGTAGGCTACGGGGCATAATGATGCTATCAACATGTGTTGCAATAGTTAAATTAATTTAATATCTATCCCTATTGATTATGCATAATTATTAGAATAAGATTATATTATAACTGATCTTATAGCAAGTATCTTCATGTTATATAGTTGAATCACTTTGTAAATGTGTTGATACTTGCTTTACATCAATAGCAGCACTCAATATCAAAACAATGGCTACTGCATCAGAAAGGGAGAATACAAGTGAATCTATTCGGGCACGAAAACATAAAATTGAACATACTAAAAGAAAGAGCCTATAGTACCAGATGGGCGGAGGTTGAGGACGGAGTGATTCCTTTAACCGCTGCGGACTCCGATTTCCCTGTAGCACCTGAAATAGTACAGGATTTGACAGATTATATCAAAGATGGCTATTTCTCATATACGCCAAAGCTTGGATTGGATGAATGCAGAAAAAGTATTGCCAATGCATTGAAAAGAAGAAAGAATGAAGATGTTGACCCGGAATTGGTCTTGCCGATTGACAGTGCGGCAAGAGGCATGTTTATCATATCCGAGATGGTATTGGAACCTGGAGATGAGGCAATCATATTTGATCCTGTTGACTTTCTTTTTAAGGAATCGATATTGGCAGCAGGTGGAAAACCAGTGCTTTATTCCGCTAAAATTAATCAGCAAGGTCATATCAGTCTGGATACCATTGAAGATTACATAACAGATAAGACCAAAATGATTTGCCTGTGCAATCCCCATAATCCATTAGGGAAACTATACCCGATGGAAGATCTGGACTACCTTCTGCAGGTTGCTGAAAAACATGATTTATGGATTATGAATGATGAGATATGGTCAGATATCATTTATCCGGGTAATAAGTTCAATAGCATCCTGGAATTAGGCAACAATAGAAACAAAAAAACAATTTCTGTTTTCGGGTTTTCCAAAAGCTTTGGCATCGCCGGATTGAGAGCAGGTTGCATCTATTGTCAAGATGAAGCTGTCTTTAGCAGATTAGTTGACAAATCTCATGTAATGACTACTGCAGGAGGTATCACATCTCTTTCGCAAATCGCTATCATGGCTTGTATGGACAAGAGTTATTACTGGTTGGATCAGTTGATTGGACATCTTGAAAAAAACAGGGATTATGTTGTGGAAAGAATAGCCAAAATGCCTTATATCAGTTGTGAAAAACCGGAAGCAACATTTCTGATATATGCAGATATCAAAGAGACGGGAATGACAAGTGAGGCATTTGTAAAATATCTGCATGAACAACACAAACTATTGATTGCTCCAGGCTCCATACAATTCTTTGGACCTGGATCCGCAGGTCATGTAAGAATCAGTTTTTCTACCAGCCATGAAATACTTAAGGAAGGAATGGATAGATTGGAAAACGCGTTGAAAACCTTAGATGGAGCAGGTGCAAATGAAATTTAAGATATATTTTGAAAGACCAGCCAACAGCAATCCTTATTATACAGACAACAAAGAATTGAATCATTTATCAAAAATAATCGATGATTTAAGCACGAATATCGCTCTGAAAGACAAATATGTTTATACAGGTATTATAGGAGGCCAAAGAAACCAGTCCCCTTATGAATGTGAAATCAATCTTGAGTTAATTAAAAAAGACGGAGAATCTGTAAATGGCACTATCGATTTATTGAAAAAAATCACGCGAAAATATGATGGCAAATATATGATTGATGAGGTGAAACAATGCTAGCTGAAAGATACTGGATTCCAATAGAAAAAATCAGACAACTGGAAGTGATTCTGAATGAAAAAAGCATTGACTCCCTGCTTGTTTTTTCAAGAGAACATTCGGATCCGACATTGCCATTTCTGATAGGAGACGATGCGGTTCATCTAGCGGCTGCTTTCTTCATGAAGGATGGAAAACACATCATGCTGACATCGGTCAGCGACAAAGCAAAATATGAACAATCCGGGATTTTTTCAGAGGTCATCGCTTATGGTCAGTCTATTGAGGATGATTTTAGATTATTGTTTGAAAAACTGAATATCAATAAGCTGGCGTTGAATATTTCTAAAGAAGAAAGTCTTTGCGACGGTCTGACTCAAGGATTATATCTTCAATTGGAAGGTCTTTTGGGGAAACAATTCATACTTGAAAATACTGTGTCCAGTGAGGACATTATTATAGAACTGAGAAGCAAGAAATCAGAAACTGAGTTAGAGCATATAAAAAAAGCTATAGAGATTACACAAACAATTTATTCGGAAGTTTTTTCACAAATCAAGTGTGGTATGTCAGAAATCGAAATAGGCAATTTATTTGTGGAAGGCATGAAAAAATATGATGTGACAAATGGCGTGGGTGAAGGATATGAGTATCCAATTGTATGTTTGGTGAGAGCAGGGTTGGCTCACAGGAATCCAAGCCACGAGCGTTCAGTTCCCGGTGATATATTGATCATGGATTTCAGTGTCAGATATAAGGGGTATGTTTCTGATATAGCTAGAACGGCTTATTTTCTAAAGCCAAGTGAGCATATGGCGCCATCTGATATTCAACATGCTTTCGATACAGCACATCAGGCGATTACAAATACCATTGATTTTATAGGCTTGGGCAAGAAAGGCCATGAAGTGGATCAGGTAGGAAGGGCAACCGTTGAGGCGGGAGGTTATCCCACCATCAGGCATTCGGTGGGACATCAGATAGGGATAGCTTGCCATGAGGTTGGAACCAGACTGTCACCCCCAAGACCCCAGTCAGATAGATATATTGCTTTGAATGAAGTTTATGCGATAGAGCCGACTGTAATCCAAGATGATGGGCTACCGTGCATGCTGGTAGAAGAAAATGTGGTTATCAGAGAATCAGGTGCTGAAATTTTAAGTGTCAGACAAAATGACCTGATTTTATTGAAAGACTGACGGGGACAATGATGGTAGATAAAATCTGGAATGAATGCATAGAAAAAGAGACAATCGAAATACTTCAGGATCTTGTAAGAATCAGGACAATCAACAGCCACAACAACGAAATTATCGCTGTACACTATTTATCACATATTTTCGAAAGGGAAGGCATTGATTATAAAATAATTGAATCTGCACCAGGCAGAGGTAATATCATTGCCAGGTTAAAAGGCGGTAGCAAGGAACCCATGCTGTTCATATCTCATCTGGATGTTGTAGATGTGGATGCAACAAAATGGGATAAGGATCCATTTGCAGGGCTCATAGAAGATGGTCACATCATAGGAAGAGGAACCCTGGATACAAAACAGCTGACTGTAATGGCACTAATGTCGCTGCTGCAAATCAAAAGAAACAATATAGAGTTGGACAGGGATATTATATTCATCGCAACAGCGGACGAAGAAAACGGAAGCAAATACGGTATGCAGTATCTGATGGAAAATCACAAGGACTTGATTCCAAATGGTTTTGTGATTAATGAAGGAGGCGGATTCATTCTGCCGAACCTTGATAAGACATTCCGTATCTGTGCCTGTGGTGAAAAGGGTGTTTGTGAAATAGCTATTAATCTGCCAGGGGGGAAGGATTTCTTCAAAAGATTGAATGAGATTATTGCAAGAGTGACGAGTTATGAATCAGGTGAAGTAATGTGTGCTGTCAGCACCATATTTATGCAAACAACTGGCGATTTGATCAATCAGGATGAAACGATAAAGAATCTTTGGGAATATATGACACATAACACATTTACCCTGAATGCCTTTGATTTCAGCTTGAAAAACTTTGAACCCGAAACGCCAAACGAAATAAAGGCTACATTTCGATTTCTGCCAATTATGGCTAAGGATGATGTCATTAAGACATTAGACAAGGTATTTGAAGGCTTGAATGTAGAGTATGCAATAACGAAATACTTTGATGGCTATGAAAGCGATTTGGATAATGATTTCATTAGACTCTTGGAAGAACAATCCAATTTTTATGACAAGGACGCAACCCTGTTGCCGATGATAGCGTTGGGCAATACCGACGGCAGGTTCATCAGACATAATGTTTATGGTTATTCGCCATTATTGGCATCAGATTCTTTTGATAGAGTATTAAAGAAAGTACATTTGCACAATGAGAGCATAACGGTTGCATCTCTAGTATATGGGACAAAGGTCCTGCTTGGGACGACAATGGCGATGTTGGACAGCAACAGAAATGGGGGTATAAGATGAGCAAATTGCATGAAGAAAAAATAGCTCAGGCTATAACTTATTTAAATGAATATGACTTGGATTCCTGGCTTATCTTTTCGAGCGAAGGAAGCGATTCTGCTGTTAACCTGGTGACAGGGCTCAAAACAGTAGGAAATACATTTTTTATCATCACCAAAGAAGGTCATAAGTATGCTATTGCCAGCATAATTGATGCTCAGGAAAGTGAAAATAGCGGTCTGTTTGATGAGGTTATAAGGTATTCCAACAATGTACATGAAGTGTTGAATCAGCTGATGATGCGTTTGAACCCCAGACATATCGCACTTGATTATTCACAGAGCGATCATTTGTGTGACGGGCTGACCAGAGGCAAATACCTTTGGTTGTCAGAAAATCTTGATGAGAGCTTGGTCAACAGATTTACCAGTTCAGAGAAAGTCCTGAAAAAAATCAGAAGCATCAAGACAGAATCTGAAATAGATAGGATAAAAAAAGCGATCGATTTAACAACCGACATCTATGACGATGTATTCAAACGCCTTAAAGCAGGTATGACAGAAACACAGGTTGCGGAAATGTTTGTGGATGAGATGAGATCCAGAGGGGTAACAAACGGAATAACCAATAAACTGACCTATCCGATGGTATTGAAGGAGCGAATAGCCCATAGGGAACCGGGGGATGCGGTGATTCAAAAGGGAGATTTTCTGATCATTGATTTTTCCGTTAATTATGAAGGATATGTCTCGGACATCGCCAGAACAGCTTATTTCTTAAAGGCTGGCGAAGTTGAAGCGCCTGAGGCAATGAGACGAAGATTCAACTCAGTATATGAAGCTATTACACTAGTAAAAGAGAACATCAGACCAGGAATGCAGGGATATCAGTTGGATGATTTGGCGAGAAAACATTTATTAGATAATGACATGCCGGAAATAAGCCACGCAACTGGTCATCAGATCGGAAGACTTGTCCATGATGGTGGTGCCCTACTAGGACCGAGATGGCCTAGATATGGCAGTGCTCCTTATGAAACAATTGAGGAGAACATGGTCTTTACTATAGAGCCTACAATTCTGTACAGCAATGGTGATTACAGCATACTGACAGAAGAAAACATTGTAGTTAAAGAAAAAGGTGGTGAGTTTTTAAGCAAAAGGCAAGAGAACATTGTGTTAATCAAATGAAGCAAGGGAATCAATAATCAAAACAAATATAAACAGGAGGATTTTATGAAAAAAATTAGTTTATTGTTAGTATTGGTATTACTGTTTGTATCGCTCATGAGTGGATGCTCTCAACCGGCAGCACCAACGACAGCAGCACCAACAACAGCAGCACCAACAACAGCGGCACCAACGACCGCTCCACCGGCACCTGCAAAAGACAAACTTGTCATTGCTATGGGTGCAGCTCCAAGTGAATTGGATGGAAACGGCAAGAATGACTCGCCATCGTTGCAGGTCAGGTTGCAGATGTATGAAACACTTGTCGCATTGGATGAGAGCATGAATATCATACCTGCTATCGCTGAAAGTTGGGAATACAAAGATGAATCAACACTTGTGTTCAAAATCCGCGAAGGTGTCAAGTTTCATGATGGCACAGAATTAAAGGCCAGCGATGTCGCTTTCTCTTTAATAAGAGGGGACCAAATGGGATACGTTGGTAACAATCTCAAGGTCATCGATTTTGAAAAGAGCGGTGCCACCGGGGACTACGAGTATACCATGGTATTGAAATTCCCGTTTGCTCCAGTTCTATCAGCACTGACAGTAGGTGCCGCAGCCATGGTATCAGAAGCGTATGTCGGTGATCATGATCTTGACTTTCTTGCGAGAAACCCAAATGGAACCGGACCATACATGTTAAAAGAATGGTTTGAAGGTGACAGGATTGAACTGGTTAAATTCGATGATTATTGGGAAGAGACCAAGGGTGTTAAAGAACTGGTATTCAGATTTATCCCTGAAGCAGCAAACAGAGCCATTGAAATCGAAGTTGGCGGTGTCGATATAGCTTATGAAATTTCACCAAATGATACATTGAGATTGCAAGGCGATCCAAAAGTTCAAGTTGCCGTAGGCAATAACCTTTCAACGGTTTATATCGGGTTTAATTACACAAAAGAAAACTTGCAAGACAAAAGAGTCAGACAAGCTGTTTCTTGGGCTTTAGATTTGGATCCGATTGTTGAGGCTGTGTATTTCGGACTTGGATCACAGGGCAAGAACCTTATAGCACCGTCTGTATGGGGATATAGCGAAAATGTACCTCAGTACGGATACGATCCTGAAAAAGCCAAACAGTTATTGGCAGACGCAGGATATCCAAATGGTATGACAACCAAAATATGGACAAGCAACAACCAACAAAGAATGGATATTGCTGAGATTATGCAGAATCAATTGGCAGCTGTAGGAATAACTGCAGAAGTCGAAGTTATTGAATGGGGTAATTTCCTGGTTGCTCTTCAAAACAAGGAACTGGACATTTATCTTCTTGGCATAAGCGCATCAACTGGCGACGGAGATGCTCTATACAATCAATTCCACTCTACAAGCCCATTCTCAGGCAATACCGGATATTATCAAAATGCTGAACTTGATGCGCTTTTAGAGCAATCAAGATTGGAGACAGATCCTGTAGAGAGAGCTAAAGTTCTAGAAAAGGTTCAACAATTTGTAATGGAAGAATTGCCATGGATTCCAGTATGGCATGGTGTCAATTCGACAGGCTTGGGACTGGATGTTGAAGGTTTTGTCAACAGCCCATCCGGCACTCACATTTTGAAAAACGTTCATTTCAAATAAAAATTCAAACAGGATGCTGGGATTAAATTCTCAGTATCCTGCATTACAAGCGTTAAGAAAGCTATTGACTGATATAGAATTGCTAATTAGAAAGGAGACGTTTGCATGTACAAATATATTTTAAAGCGTCTTTTGATGATGGTCCCAGTTTTGCTGGGGGTAATAATGGTTATATTCATCATCATTGAAATAACGCCGGGAGATCCTGCCAGGATAATGCTGGGAGAATCTGCCACAGAAGAAGCCGTTGCACGGATGAGAGAAGAAATGGGTTTGAACAGAAACATTGTTGTGCGTTTTCTTGATTACGTCAGAGGCGTTGTATTGAGATTCGATTTTGGAACATCTTATCGAACAAAACAACCGGTAATAGGAGAAATAATCAGCCGATTTCCAACTACCTTCAAATTGGCAGGACTTACAACTATCATATCCGTTGTGATGGGTATTTCCCTAGGCATTGTGTCCGCTACCAAACAATACACAATTTTTGATAGTCTTGCGACAGGCATCGCCTTATTTGGAGTCTCCATTCCGAATTTCTGGCAAGGATTGATGTCGATCATCATTTTTTCCATATGGCTCAGGTGGCTTCCAGCCTCAGGTTCATATGGCCCGGAATATTGGATATTGCCTGCGGCGACGCTAGGCACCAGCGCATCTGCTGTAATTATGCGGATGACTAGATCCAGTCTGCTTGAGGTCATCAGGCAGGATTACATCAGAACTGCCCGGTCAAAAGGACAGACTGAAATGAAAGTTATCATGTATCATGGACTTAAAAACGCACTGATACCTGTACTTACGGTTATAGGGATGCAATTTGGCTTTTTGCTGGGAGGGTCGGTCTTGATAGAATCAGTATTTGCAATCCCGGGACTTGGGAAATATATGATTGATGCTATTGGACAACGAGACTTTCCAGTTGTTCAAGGTGGGGTATTATTTCTCGCAATCACTTTTAGTTTTGTCAATTTATTCGTAGACATACTCTATAGTTATCTCGACCCAAGAATCAAGTCTCAGTATAAGAGAGACAGCAAAGAGACGCATAAAAAAGACATTAGACAAAAGGAGGTTCTCAATGGTAAGCAAGCACAATAAAAAGAAAAGGGGACCTTGGAGAGAAGTCTGGCGTAGACTTAAAAAGAACAAGATGGCAATGGGTGGCCTTACAGTAATGATTTTGTTGGCTTTGATAGCTATCTTTGCCGAGTATGTCGCACCTTATGGTTTTGATGATCAGAATCTGGCCAATAGATTTATTGGCCCAAGCAGAGAATATCTGTTCGGAACTGACAATCTGGGCAGAGACATCCTAAGCAGAATCATTTACGGCAGCAGGGTATCGCTGACAGTCGGCTTTATTGCCGTTGGCATCGCATTGGTTATTGGTGGAGCACTTGGTGCTGTAGCGGCCTTTTACGGCGGCAAGGTGGATAATGTTATCATGAGGCTGGTAGATATCATATTAGCTATTCCAGGCATGCTTTTGGCTATTTCGTTGGCTGCCGCTTTGGGTCCAGGTTTGACTAATATGATGATTGCCATTGGTGTTGGTTCCATTCCGGGATATGCAAGGATTGTAAGGTCTTCAGTTATGACAGTTAAGGAACAGGAGTATGTGGAGGCGGCAAGATCGGTAGGAGCCAGCGACCTGAGAATCATAATGAACCACATAATTCCAAACTCATTGGCACCGGTTATTGTTCAAAGTACATTGGGTGTGGCAGGGGCGATTCTTTCAGCATCCGCTCTGAGTTTCCTGGGTCTTGGTATTAAGCCGCCCAATCCCGAATGGGGTGGCATGCTGGCCGGCGCAAGACAATTTATTAGGGATTATTGGCATATGACAACTTTTCCCGGTCTAATGATCATGATAACAATCTATGCTCTTAATCTTCTCGGTGATGGGTTAAGAGACGCCCTTGATCCGAGACTAAGAAGCTAATGGGAGGAAGACAATGGATAAGAAGATATTGCTAGAGATTAAGGATTTAACTGTGCACTACATTACTGATGAAGGTGTTGTAGCTGCAATCAATCAATTGAACCTCTCAATTGGCGAAGGAGAAAACCTGGGATTGGTTGGAGAAACAGGAGCAGGGAAGACGACGACCGCTCTGAGTGTCATCAATATGATACCAGACCCGCCAGGAAAAATAATTTCCGGGGAAGTGCTTTTCAAAGGTGAGAATCTACTGAAAAAATCAAAAAAGGAAATTCGAAAAATCAGAGGAAGAGAAATATCCATGATATTTCAAGATCCTATGACATCTTTAAATCCTGTGCTAACGGTTGGGGAACAAATAGCCGAGGTAATAAGACTACATGAGAAAATCTCTAAAGCCAATGCGAGTTTGAAGGCTCAGGAAATGCTCAAATTGGTCGGCATACCACCGGATAGATTCATGGAATATCCCCATCAGTTTTCTGGTGGAATGAGACAGCGCGTAGGTATTGCCATTGCTTTGGCATGCAATCCAACCCTGCTGATCGCGGATGAGCCGACTACAGCATTGGATGTGACCATACAGGCGCAGGTTTTGGATTTAATGAAAAAACTCAAAAAAGAATTAGGGACTTCAATGATACTGATAACTCATGACTTGGGTGTGGTATCAGAAATTTGTGATGACGTTGCAATTATGTATGCCGGTGAA
>JAUYTY010000069.1 GCA_030694905.1 Eubacteriales bacterium
TTTAATTAAACATCTAAAGGATTTGGGAGCGGATATCGTTATTGGCCATACCAGCTCGGTCATATCCTCCCAGGATCTTGTCGTTTTTACTTCTGCGGCAAAAACCGACAATCCGGAATTGACTGAAGCATTGAGGCTTGGGATTAAAACACTGGAAAGGGCTGATTTTCTAGGTGAACTGATGAAAGATTATGTCCATCCGATTGCAGTTTCAGGCACACATGGAAAAACGACCACAACCGGATTTATGACATCAATACTGCTTATGGCTAAGAAAGATCCAACTATCCTAATTGGCGGGGAATATAAGCTGATTGACGGCAATATACGTGTAGGTGGCGATGATATACTGCTTACAGAAGCATGTGAATACAAAAGAAGCTTCACGCGATTCAATCCGGAATATGGGATTGTATTAAACATCGAAGAAGACCATTTGGATTATTATCAGGATATAAAAGACATTCAAAATGCATTTCATGAATTTGCCAGGAACATCCCCAAAGATGGTTATCTAATCTATAATTATGACGATCCCCATTCCAAAGGCCTATTCGATGACCTGGAATGCAATCTGATCAGCTTCGGTTTGTCAAAGGGATCCATTGTCCGTGCGAGGAATCTAAAATATACGCCTTATCCTGAATTTGACTTGTACTACGGCGAAGACATGATGGGAAAATTCAGATTGAGTGTAGCGGGTGAACACAATGTCTATAATGCCCTAGCTGCGGCCGCCTGCAGTCAGGCCATGAAAATAAATGTTTATGATATCCGAAAAGGCATAGAAGATTTCAGCGGTACAAAAAGAAGATTTGAGCTTAGAGGAGAATTGAACGGAGCTGTTGTTATAGATGATTACGCCCATCACCCAACTGAAATAAAGACAACCTTGAAAACAATCAAAGGCATGTCTAAGAAAAGAACTTTTTCGGTTTTTCAACCTCATACCTATACAAGGACACATTCTCTCTTAGTGGAGTTCTCGGAAGCATTTCATGACGCTGATGTTGTCCTCGTCACAGATATATATCCCGCACGTGAAGAGGATACCGGGCTGGTGCATTCGAAGGATTTGGTCAAAGCACTGAAAACCAAAGGGGTAGAAGCGCTGTATTGTGCCACATTCGAAGAGGCTGAAGATTATTTGAGGAAAACTGTAAAGAAATCGGATTCCGTCATTACTATGGGGGCGGGAGACGTCTATCTGATTGCTGATCATTTGACTGGAAAGCAATAAACAAATAAAGCAGGCGTCAAAGATTAAAGACTTTGACACCTGCTTTTTTATTGACACTAATATTTTGAATAACTGCTTACTGTAACATATTCCACGCTTTCACCGAAGCCCAGGTAGATCTTATATATGTCGGAAACCAATGATCCGGTGAAAACACCTAAGAGGATTAGAATTATTGACAAAGTGGAATCTGTGCCAAAGTTTACATATAATTCATAGCTCCAGACAAAGTAAAGAATAATATTGACAAATGGTATCAACAGCAAGAAGACGTGCCAAGCTGATTTATCAATCAGATGAAAGAACAGTATAAACTGCAGAAATGGTATAAAGGCTATCCATGTGTTGTTCAAGTTTGCCTTTTCCGACATCTTATACAAAGATGCGGCATTCAACAAATAAAACGCCACTGCCCACATACCTTGCAGATCGTGTCTTAATAGAAGCGTTTGCATCATTTCTCCCTCCAAATAAAATTCATAATCAGATTCTACTATAATTGATTTTGTGAATCAAGTGATTCGCAGATTTCTAATGATGATTTAATCCATTTCTAATGCGTACCGTTCGTGAACGCGCCCTCGACAATCAATTCTTCACATTTGTTGATATCTTCATATAATTCCCTGTCGTCAATGAGCTTCGAAACGTTGTCTCTTATGATTCTGTACGCAATTTCGGTTCTTTTTCCGAGTTGTTTTTTACCTCTGAGATCGATTGCCTGACAAGCGCACATCATTTCCATCGCCAACACTCTCCGAAGATTTTTCATTATTTCCCTTGCTTTTCTGGCACCTATAGTTCCCATGGAAACATGATCCTCCTGATTGGCTGAGGATGGTATGCTGTCTACACTAGCTGGATGAGATAGAATCTTGTTTTCCGAGACCAGCGCGGCAGCTGAATACTGAACAATCATAAACCCGGAGTTCAAACCTCCTTTTTCGACAAGAAATGCTGGCAGTCCACTCAATGAAGGATTGACAAGCCTTTCGATTCTTCTCTCGGAGATGTTGGCAAGCTCAGCTAAGGCAATAGACATTAAATCAAAGGAAATCGCCATGGGCTGTCCATGGAAATTACCACCTGATATTCCGGTTTCTTCGAATATGATTGGATTATCCGTCACTGAATTCATTTCTATCAGTATTTTTTCCTTCACGTATCCTAAAGCATCTTTGCTTGCCCCATGAACCTGGGGAACACACCTGAGGGAATAGGCATCCTGGACTCTTATTTCCCCTTGAACCGTTGTCATTTTGCTGCCTTCAAGCAGATTCAGCAAATTCTTGGCTGTATCAATCTGTCCCTGATGAGGTCTGACTGCATGAACCCTTGGATCAAGAGCGGTAGTGATGCCATTCAAAGCCTCAAAAGTCAAGGCAGCAGCCATATCAGCCATTTCACTGAGTTGCAGGCCGTCGTAAATGGTCAGAGCACCTATAGTGGTCATCACCTGAGTTCCGTTAATCAGTGCAAGCCCTTCCTTTGCTACCAGTTCAACCGGTTTTATACCTGCCTTTTTCATTGCCTCAGAGCCACTCATTACAATTCCTTGGTACTCGGCTTTCCCCAATCCAATTAGAGGCAGTACCATATGTGATAGAGGCGCCAGATCGCCACTAGCCCCTAACGAACCTTTCTCCGGTATCACTGGATGCACTCCCTTGTTAAGCATTTCCACAAGGGTGTTGATAGTCGAAAGTCTTATGCCTGAGTAACCTTTCGCCAACGCGTTGACTCTCAGAAGGATGACTCCCCTCACTATGTCTGTATCCAGGGGATTTCCAGCTCCTACCGCATGGGTGATGATGAGATTTTTTTGAAGCAGTATTGCGTCATCTTTCGTTATGTTGACATCGCTGAATTTCCCAAATCCTGTTGTGATGCCATAGATTGTCTTGTCACTTTCAATAAATTCATCTACTTTCTTCCTTGAAGCCCGAACGTTGATTTTTGCCTCCTCGCTCAGTTCGACTGAATAATTTTTACGGCATACGTTGACGAGGTCATCTAGGTTGAGATTAGAACCATCTATCACTATATTCTGCATTTCATTTCCTCCATTTATATTCTACTTAAACTGAAAAAGGCAAATCAGAACTACCTTGTAGTCCTGATTTGCCTCCTTTTATCTATTGTCTATAGGCATTTATTTACTTGTATTAAATATATCATGACTACCATAGGGAGTCAATCTATACCGGTTGAATACCCATCCCTATGGCCTCATGCTCAAATCCTTGTCTTGGTGAGCCTATCTGGCCATAAAGAACAACTGCCAGCCAATCTCCAGAGGACCTGTCAGCTAAAACAAGATTGCCTCTCACAATAGCAAAAACCAATCCTGTACTTCTTAAAAGGTCTCCAAGATCTACCTGTCCTCTGCAAAAACCACTGAAAGCCTCCATCGTAGCGTGATACAAAGCGTGTTCCTCTCTGTAGTTCTCTCTAATCAGATCCTGCCTCATTGCTGCGGTCTCAATAGCCGCAAAAATGGTTTTTGATTCCATTGAACCTGCTTTCCCTTTATACATCAGATAACCATGTTCTCCAAAACGCTCAGCGATTTCCTGTTCCAGGTGATCTTCCGCCAGAACAAACTGAAGAGCGATTTTTCCAATTCCTGTTTTTTTCAAGACATCACCTTTTATTCTTATTGAGTTCTATATCAAATAATTGTAGCACATATAACGGCTAAAAAGAAACCAAATCCAATATTCTCTTCTCAGCGCTTATACTATCTTGTTCGAGCGCTATGACTTTTTTTCTCAACTCTTCTACAAATCCCTCGTCCTTTATGGTATCCAAATTTATTTTCACGTTCAGTAGGGCGGCCAATACAGCGGTTCTTGCTGTCATCGCTGATATTAGGCCATCCGTTACGGCATTGCTATTGCCCTTAATAACCACAAATTCTGCAAGATCCATTATTTCATAAGCTGTTTCTGCAATTTCAAATGGAACAGAGGCTGCCTTCTTTAAACCGGCTTGAATCGCATTTGTTCTGTGACTTTTTTCTTCATCTGTTTCTTTGCTCAGTTTAAACGCATCCATCACTTCATTGAATGCATCGCAATCCTCTTTAATGTAATTCAACATTTTTTTTCTAATGGTTTCAGCCTTTTCCGCCACGATTATCATTTCATTCTCCACATCGGCATATTTCCTTTTGCCGACAGTCAGATTGGCTACCATAGATGTCAATGAAGCTGACAGAGCTCCGCATACAGCCGCTATGCTGCCGCCTCCAGGGACTGGCGAATCCGAGGCTGTATCTCTGGTAAATTGATCCAAGGTTAGATTTTTCATAGTTACGCTCCTTTAGTTTTCTGCAACAATATTTCCTGACTTGATCACTGTTTTCACAATATTCATACCCATATGATAAGGAAGAAAATGATAGGACGGAAAATCAAGTATGATGATATCAGCCTGCTTCCCCACATCTATGCTCCCCGTCTCCTGTTCCCTAGATAAGGCGGCTGCTCCGTTTATAGTCAGCGCTGTGATGATTTCCTCAATGCGCATATTCATATGAAGTGCTGCCAAAGCAATAATCAATGGTATGGAATTGGTGAAGCAGCTTCCCGGATTCAGGTCCGTTGATAAGGCTACAGCACAATGGCTGTCTATCATTTTTCTGGCATCGGCATAGGCTTCTTTCAAACTGAATGCAGTTCCAGGGAGCAACGTGGCAATGACTTTTTTGGCAGCCAATTGACTTATGCCAAAATCTGAGGCCTGCAACAGATGGTCTGCAGACACGGCTCCAAGCTCTGCCGCTAGCTCTGCTCCCCCTAACTGAACGATCTCATCAGCATGTATCTTGAGTCTTAATCCCAGTTTTTTCGCTGCCAGTAGAAATCTTCTGGATTGATCAATCGTAAACACATTCTTCTCACAGAATATGTCAGCAAACTCGGCTAAGTTTTTTTGTGCGACTATCGGTAGGACCTCGTTAATCTGAAAATCGATAAAATCGTCTTCTCTACCTTTGTATTGCTTTTCTACTGCATGAGGTCCTAAAAATGTGGTGGCAATGTTAATATCTTTTCGTTTTTCTTTGAGTATTCTCATGGCTTCAAGCTGCTTGATCTCTGTTTCCATATCCAAACCATAGCCGCTTTTTCCCTCTACGGTTGTAACGCCGAATCTGATCATGCTGTCGAGTCTTTTATCGCCAACAGCCACTAATTCTTCCAGCGTTGATTCTCTCGTTGCTTTGACAGAGCTGACAATACCGCCTCCTCTTTCCATGATGTCCATATAGCTGTCTCCCCTTAAGCGCCAGGAAAACTCTTCCGCTCGATACCCGCCAAAAATGAAATGGGTATGGGAGTCGACAAATCCGGGCATGACAGTATTGCCCTTTGCATCGACAACCTCATAATCATCAAGGTTGATGGCCTCCAACACCTCATTTTCAGTCCCAACCATTGTAATATAGCCTTTATCAATGAGGATTGCACCATTCTTTATAGGTATTATATGCATCATCGCTTTGCCTGCTTTAGCTTCGAAGCCAGAGCATGTAACAACCTCAGATGTGTTTAATATCACTTTTTTGCTCATCTTTTCAACTCCTAAGGTAGTGTGTCTGTTCAAAGTCTGGTTTCCAGAACCTGATCCATCGAAAAGTGCTCAAGTCCCAGATAGTACTCAGCTGTCTCAGCCAGTGCCTGCATTGGCACCAAACCGACTATTTCACTCCCTAATATATTGACGCCATATCTGGCGCATTCCATCCGTACCGTTTCAAAAACCCGATAAATGGCTGTTTTTGTATAATCGGTCAGATTCATGGAAACTTCAACAATTCCCCTGTCTTCCAACTCTATGCCGATAGCCTTACAGTACCTGAAACCTCCACTGAGGTGTCTGATTTGTTTTGAGATCCTGTTGGCGATTTCTATATTGTTGGTGCCAAGCTTAATGTTGAAGGCTATCAGAGGCATTCTGGCTCCAATGGCTGTCACACCTGCAGTCTTATGGATGGTTTCCGGACCGTAATCAGGTTTCCATTGATCATCCTTCATTTTTTCTATCATGCCCTCGAACTGTCCTTTTCGAATCTGGGCAAGGTTCTCTCTATGGGGTGAAGATGCCGATTTTTCATATAAAAAGAAGGGTAATCCAAATCTTTCAGATGCATCCTTGGCTGTTTCCTTGGCTAATGTGTCAGCTTCCTCTATTGTCACATTTCTGATTGGTATGAACGGGATGACATCAACGGCTCCCATTCTGGGGTGCTGTCCCTCGTGTTTTGTCATATCAATCAACTCAACGGCCTTTCCGATAGCCTCCAACATTGCAGCTTTCAATGGCTCCGGTTCACCTACCACTGTTACAACACATCTGTTGTGAGATTCATCATTGCTGTAATCCAATAATTTGACACCTTTTTTAGCTCTAAAGCATTCGACTATTTGCTCGATTTTAGCCAGATCTCTTCCTTCACTGAAATTAGGTACGCATTCGACGATTCTATCCACTATTTGTCCTCCTCATAGTTTTTATGCTTATTAAATGCATTCTCAATTAAATTGTCATCCGCCACGTAAGGTATAGTGATATGATCCTCACCGGCAAAATTCTTATTGTATTCTATCGAGGTCTCTATTGAGTTTTCGCATCGCGCCCAACTTCTCCTTGAAACGCCTACCATAGTATCCCAAGGTATCACTTTCTTGATGATTTCATCGACGCGATCGCTGCCATCCAAAACCATTCCAAATCCGCCGTTTATGGCTTTGCTTATGCCTACGCCGCCGCCATTGTGAAGTGCCACCAGACTCATGCCTCTCCCTGCGTTGCCTGCAAAGCATTGGATTGCCATATCTGCAGTTGTGTTGCTGCCGTCTTTAATGTTTGATGTTTCCCTGTAAGGAGAGTCTGTTCCACCTGTATCATGATGGTCTCTACCTAGCATTACAGGACCTATTTCTCCGTCCCTGATCATTTGGTTGAACTTGAGTGCGATATCCCTTCTTCCCAATGCGTCCTGATAAAGGATTCTTGCCTGAGTTCCCACAACAAGCTTGTTTTTCTCAGCGTCTCTTATCCAAACGAAGTTGTCTCTATCCTGGCCTCTTCTGTCCGGATTCATAACCGACATGGCAGCATGGTCGGTCTTTATGAGATCATCGTGCTTTCCACTCAGACAGACCCATCTGAACGGACCATAGCCATAATCAAACAGCATTGGCCCCATGATATCTTCCACGTAAGATGGGAAAATAAATCCCTCACTGGTATCGAATCCGTTTTTGGCGATTTCTTTTGCTCCTGCATCAAAAACAGCACGCATAAACGCGTTTCCGTAATCAAAGAAGTAGGTTCCTCTTTCGGTTAAAATCTTGATCAATTCAAAATGCCTGATCAAGGACTTGTCCACCAGCTTGTTGAATCGTTCTTTGTCATTTCTCAACATTTCTGTTCTTTCTGAAAAGGTCAATCCTTGCGGGCAATAACCGCCGTCATAAGGTACATGACAAGATGTCTGGTCGCTTAGCAATTCAATATGTATGTTGTTATCAACCGCATATTCCAGAAGATCTACAATATTTCCATGATATGCAATTGAAATCGGTTCTTTCCGTTTCATATACTCATAGGCGAGTTCAAATGTCTCGTTTAAATCAGAAGTTATCTTTGATACCCAACCTTGGTCCAACCTAGTCTGTATTCTGGAAAGATCTACCTCCGCCACTATTCCCACACCATTGGCGATTTCTATCGCCTTGGGCTGTGCGCCACTCATACCGCCAAGTCCGGATGTCACAAACAAATGTCCTCTGAGGTCCTGATCATCAGGGATGCCAAGTTTCATCCTACCTGCATTGAGAATTGTGTTAAATGTTCCATGGACTATGCCCTGTGGTCCTATATACATCCAGCCACCTGCTGTCATCTGTCCGTAGCTGGAAACTCCCATGGCTGCGGCTTTACCCCAGTCATCCGGGTTGTCAAACATTCCAACCATCAATCCGTTTGTTATGATGACCCTCGGGCTTATCTTGTGGGACTTGAAAAGACCCAATGGATGGCCTGACATGACTACCAATGTCTGTTCGTCTGATAATTCTTCCAAATATTTCATAATCAGTCTGTATTGCATCCAGTTTTGACATACCTGTCCTGTCTCTCCATAGGTTACCAGTTCATATGGATACAGACTTATCTCAAAATCCAGATTGTTGTCGATCATGACCTGAAAGGCTTTGCCCTCAATGCATTTGCCCTTGTATTCATCTATCGGTTTGCCATACAATCTGCCTTGTGGTCTATATCTATATCCGTATATTCTGCCTCTAGTCAGCAACTCTTCAAGAAATTCATCAACAACTTGTGAATGGTGGTCTTCAGGTATGTATCTGAGAGCGTTTTTGACCGCCAGTTTTATCTCTCTGTCAGTCAATGTCAACTCTCTCATGGGTGCTCTTCTATAGCGTTCATCAAAATCCGGATAGTCCGGAAGGCTATAATCCAGCTTAATTGTCATGGCATCTGAGATTCTTAGATTATCAGTCATACAATTCCTCCTGTGGTTTGAATCGGATATGATAATTATACTATGTTCGAGAGTATTTTTCAAAAAACAAAAGGAACCGTCCCTTTTGTTTTTTGACGGTCCCTTATTCAATCTATTCTTGCTCAACTGATGCTATCAGTTCTCCCGCTTCCACCTGCTGTCCCAACTTGACATTGATGTCAACAATTTTTCCCGATAAAGGTGATAGGATATTGGTCTCCATTTTCATGGCTTCAATAACAGCTATTGGTGCGTTCGCCTCTATGGCATCACCCTTGGCCACCAATAATTTTATGACAGTTCCGGGTATGTTCGAACCGATTTCTCCTTTGTTGTCTTTGTTGGCTAAAATCTTCTGAGTGCCATTCTGAGGGGCTTTAACACTCTCATCTTTTATCTTGACAACCCTTCTGTTTCCATTCAACTCAAAAACGATATCCCTGTTGCCATCTTTGTCCACTTCCCTGATTTCAACCATTTTCACAACATAGAATTTACCCTCATCGACTTTTACCTCACAGGTCTCGCCTTCTTCCAGACCATGGAAAAATATATCACTCCCCATCAGTTGAAAGTCACCGTTATCCTTTTTGTTCTTCAGATATTCCTCAAAGACTTTTGGATACAGTGTATAGCTCAAGCAATCTTTCATTGAAGCATCCATGTCAAATGTTGAATCCAGATAGCTTTTTATTTTTGTAAAGTTCTCAGATTCCAGCAATTCACCGGGTCTCACATAAATAGTCTCTTTACCTTTAAGGACAAGCTGTCTCAACTCTTCCGGAAAACCACCCATAGGCTGGCCCATCATTCCTTGGAAGTAAGAAACCGCTGAATCAGGAAAATCCATGCTCGCCGCTTTTTCGTAAATGTTATCTGATGTAAGATTGTTCTGAACCATAAAGATTGCAAGATCACCTACCACCTTTGAAGATGGTGTCACTTTGACAATATCACCAAGCATTTCGTTGACAGTTTTGTACATTTCCTTCACTTCTTTGAATTTATGGCCCAAACCAAAACTTTCCACTTGAGGTTTTAGATTTGAATACTGGCCTCCTGGAATCTCATACTTGTATATTTCCGCTGTTCCAGATTTAAGCCCTGATTCAAATTTGGCATAAACCGGTCTGACTGCATCCCAATAATCCGATATTTCCTGAAGCTTATCCAAATCAAGGTTGGTATGTCTAGCTGTATTCTCAAGCGCGGCCACGATGGCATTCAATGCCGGTTGGCTTGTCAATCCTGCCATGCTGCTGAAAGCCGCATCTGCTATGTCTACATCCGCCATAGCTGCCATCAATACTGTAGCTATGCCGTTACCACTGGTATCATGGGTATGCAGATGAATGGGTATGCTTATTTCGTTTTTCAACGCTTTAATCAAGGTATTGGCTGCCATGGGCTTCAATAGTGCAGACATATCCTTTATTCCTAGTATATGGGCACCAGACTTTTCAAGCTGCTTTGCCATATCCACATAGTATTTTAGAGTATATTTGTCTTTTCTAGCATCCAGGATATCTCCCGTATAACAGATGCATGCCTCA
>JAUYTY010000084.1 GCA_030694905.1 Eubacteriales bacterium
CGATGGCGGCCAGGGTCGTCCAGAAGGAAGGCCAGAAGTACAATCCTTCAAACTTCCTGCTGATGCATGCCATGGGACCGAACGTGGCGGGGGTTATCGGCTCCGCTGTGGCGGCAGGTATGCTGCTCATGTTCTTTAACTGATGAAATTACGGGATAGGTAAATGTCTGTAAATAAGCCAACAATCCCAAAATATAATTGACAAAGAGAAACGGAGATATAAAGATTATCTTCGATTCTCTTTTTGGAAAGCTTTAGAAACACAGGATTGTGAAAAGTATGACAAATAATTGACATGTATAATTGAGTATGTTATCATTTACAGTGTTGAGTATAGTTTTAAAAAGCTTTTTATGTCTTGTGGAGTAAAAAAAACAGATGTTTTTGTTTTGTTTGCTCTTTTTTTATGAAAACGTTTATCTTAGCATAATTAAGATTAACTTTTGAATTGATTGATTTTTCAATTAAAACAGTATATAATTCTTTTACGGATTAGGGTTTTCACCATTTATTGATAGGGTTATATTTAACTTGATAATTCATTGTCAAAATTCTAAAGAGTAATTCCGTAAATAATGTTTATTTAGGTAAAATAATGAATAATAATAACAAAATAAAAATATTTCAGAACCTCGCTCTAGTTTCACAAATTGGTATTATGATGATTGTTCCTATTGTGATAGGATTATTCATCGGCAAATTTTTAGATGAAAAACTGGGGACCGGATATGTTTTTTTGTTTATTTTTTTGGTCATAGGGGTCGGTGCGGCTTTTATCAATTTATATAAAATTGGAATGAGAGACCAGAAGAAAAAATAAGGATGTTCGGAAAGAATGGTGGGCATATGGGTGAGACCATCCAATTACAGTTTAAAATCATTAAGATATGCACGGCAATTCTGTTGTCGCTATCAGCGATTGCTCTAGTTTTTTTTGATGATCCGCTGGTATGGGTTTATGGGTATATCTTTGGTGGATTGATTGGGATATTGAATTTTATGCTTCTGGCAAAAACCATCGAAAAAGCTATGAAAATGCCTCCGGCAAGGGCTCAAATTTATGTATCTTCCAATTATTTTATTCGTTTTTCAATTATGATCATTGTGCTGATCGTATCATTAAAGGCTGATTACATCAATACACTGGCTACTGTTATAGGATTGTTGCTGATTAAGCTTGTAATTCTTGTCACCAATATTTTGGGTGATAGGGAATATTATAAAAGAATTTTTAGAAGAAAGGAGGAGAAGTGATGGAAAGTGGATTTGGGCCAAAAATTGTATGGGACTCAGGATGGAAAGTTCCCGGACTTGAGTTTTTAGGAAATTTTCAAATTACTGAGACTGTAACAGTAACATGGCTCATAATGATCGGGTTAATTGTTTTTTCAATGCTATCAACTAGAAAACTCGAAAAGATACCAAAGAAATTACAGCTTGTATTAGAAATATTGGTTGGATCAATCAATAATCTGACAGCTCAGACTATGGGTGAGGACAAAAAGAGCTTCGCACCATACATGGGGACAATACTTTTATTTCTGGCTATAGCCAATCTGTCAGGATTAATTGGTCTCAGACCTCCGACGGCTGATGTGAACACAACAATCGGATTGGCGATGATGACTTTTACATTAATCCATTTCAATGGTGTGAGGAAAAAAGGTATCGGAAGATATCTAAAGGAATTCACAGAACCGTTTATTCCAATGTTGCCACTGAATATAATTGGTGAGTTGGCAACACCTATATCTCTAGGCTTTCGTTTGTTTGGAAACATCATTGGCGGTTTAATCATCATGAATCTGATCTATAGCGCTTTGGCTGGACTCAGCACCGCACTATTCGGACCTTCAGCGCTGCCAATCTTTCAAGCAGGACTACCTGCTGTGCTGCATGTTTATTTTGATTTATTCGCAGGTGTGCTACAATCATTTATTTTTACGATGTTGACCATGGTATATATATCAATGAAAATGGATTAACATCAGGCGTATGAAACGTTATAAAAAAACTAACTTTATGTAGATTTAAGGAGGATTTAATCATGGAACAAATTACAGGAAGAGCTTTAATACTAGCATGTTCTGCCGTAGGTGCAGGATTGGCGATGATAGCAGGTATAGGACCTGGAATCGGACAAGGTTATGCTGCGGGTAAAGGTGCGGAGGCCGTTGGAAGACAACCTGAGGCCCAAGGGGATATCATAAGAACAATGCTTCTAGGAGCAGCAGTTGCTGAGACGACCGGTATTTATGGATTGATCATAGCATTGGTGCTATTGTTTGCAAACCCATTAATAGGATTGCTTTAATTTTCAATTCATAGTGAAGTTTTAGACTTCAAATCATAGTAGGAAAGGAGGCAGCTAAATGTTAAAGGCACCATTGATAGGATTTAATTGGACCTTTGTTTTCCAAATAGTCAATACATTTATATTGTTCTATTTTCTTAAGAAATTTTTATTTGTTCCTGTTATAGGAATGATGGAAAGCAGAGAGAAAATTATAACAGATTCATTGCAGGATGCTGAAAGACTTAGCGAAGAAGCAGAGAAATACAAGCAACAGTATTATAGCATGCTTCAATCTGCCCAGGATGAAGGCAAGGAATTAATAGAAAAAGCCAGAAAAAATGCCGATGAGAAATCTGAAAAGATACTCAAAGAAGCTAAAGAGGAAACCATCAAGCTTAAACAAAAGGCTGAGGAAGATATTCGTCAAGAGCGAAAGAAAGCTGTCAACGAGATCAAGGATGAGATATCTACTTTAGCTATTCTTGCGGCATCAAAAATTCTTGAGAATGAAGTGGATGAAGCAAGAAGCAAGACGCTTGTCAGCAAATTCATAGAACAGGTAGGGGATGAACAATGGCAGAATTAGTGGCTAAGGTTTATTCTCAGGCTTTGTTTGAGGTTGGACTTGAAAAAAATTCACTTGACTTGTATCTGGAAGAATTGAAAGCTGTAACTGCTGCGTGCAGGGAATATCCGGATTTTTATGAGATATTGAAATCTCCTAAAATAAAGACCGATGAAAAAAAGAGAGTCGTCAATGAGGTTTTTGGCGAAAATCACAGTGAAGAAATCAATAACCTCATTAAAATCATTTTGGACAAAAGAAGAATAAAGGATTTATTTAATATAGCCAAGGAATTTGAAGATTTGATTTACGAGCATAAAGGCATTGTGAAAGCCACAGCGTACACGATTAAACCTTTGACAACAGACGAGCATTTGGCTTTGAAGGAAAAACTACAACATTTGACACAAAAAGAGATTGAATTGACAAATCAAATTGATGTAAATCTTCTGGGTGGAGTCATGATCAAGCTTGGAGATAAAGTAATTGACGGTACCCTAAGAGGAAAACTTAACAGGCTTCAAAACAGCTTGAAAGAAATAATAGTATAGGACAGGGGTGAGAAAAAGCAATGAGTTTAAGACCAGAAGAGATTAGTTCAATTATAAAAGAACAGATAAAAAAATATGATACCAAGCTCGACACAGTTGACATAGGAACGGTGATTCAGGTAGGAGATGGTATTTCCAGAATACACGGTCTTGAGAATTGCATGTACGGTGAGCTTCTTGATTTTGGAAATGATACTTTTGGAATGGCACTCAATCTGGAAGAGGATAATGTCGGGTGTGTTCTTATGGGCAACGACATGGGTATCAAAGAGGGAGATACTGTAAAAAGAACCAAGAGGATTGTGGAAGTTCCTGTTGGCGATGCAATGCTGGGTAGGGTTATCAATTCGTTAGGACAGCCCATCGATGGAAAAGGACCAATTGAAACAACCAAATTTAGACCTATCGAAGCAAAAGCATCAGGTGTAATCACAAGAAAATCGGTTTCTGTTCCATTGCAGACAGGTATAAAAGCCATTGATTCAATGATCCCTATAGGCAGGGGACAAAGAGAGCTTATCATCGGAGACAGACAGACAGGCAAAACAGCAATAGCTGTGGATACAATCATCAATCAGAAGGGACAGGATATATACTGCATATATGTCGCAATCGGACAAAAAAGATCTACTGTTGCAAAAACAGTTGAGATATTGGAATCTAACGGTGCCATGGAATATAGCCTCGTTGTTTCAGCCACAGCCAGCGAAATGGCCCCGTTGCAATATATTGCACCATACACAGGGGTGGCGATTGCCGAGGAATTCATGTATAACGGCAAGGATGTCCTGATTATATATGATGACCTTTCCAAGCATGCTGTTGCTTACAGAGCAATGTCATTGCTTCTTAGAAGGCCACCAGGTAGAGAGGCTTATCCGGGTGATGTTTTCTATCTTCATTCAAGATTGCTCGAGAGAGCTGCAAGACTTGATGATGCTTATGGTGGAGGTTCCATCACAGCATTGCCTATTATAGAGACACAGGCCGGAGACATTTCGGCTTATATTCCTACGAATGTCATATCGATTACAGACGGTCAGATTTTTCTAGAGACCGAGCTGTTCAATTCCGGGCAAAGACCGGCAATCAATGCGGGATTATCTGTTTCCAGGGTTGGTGGTTCAGCACAGATTAAAGCGATGAAATCGGTAGCTGGAATGTTGAAGCTGGAGCTGGCGCAATACAGAGAACTGGCAGCATTTGCACAATTCGGTTCAGAGCTTGATCCTGAGACAAGAGCTACATTGGATCATGGCGAGAGATTGATGCAGATCATCAAACAGCCTCAGTATGAACCAATCAAGGTTGAAAGACAAGTCATGATGATTTATCTGGCCAATCAGAGGTATTTGAAAGATGTTCCGGTCAACAGGATAACTGAATTCGAAGGCAAGTTCTATGAATTTATGGAGAACAATTATCCTGAGATTGGCAAAGTCATATTTGAATCAAAAAATATTGACGATGAAACCAAAGGGAAATTGAACGATGCGGTTGAAGAATTCAAGAGGGATTTTTTAGCCTAAATACCTTTTACATAGTCAGGAGGTGAAAACTTGGCCCAGAACATGATTGATGTGAAACGCAGAATAAAAAGTGTTACCAGTACCATGCAGATAACTAAGGCTATGGAATTGGTAGCAACAGCCAAACTGAAAAGAGCCAGAAAAAAACTCGAGGCCACAAAACCATATTTTGAAACCATATTGGAGTCGATTGCAGAAATAATGTCCCATACAAAAGGCTTTAAGCACCCCTTTGTAGACGGAAGAAAAATCAACAACACATTGTATGTTGTCATAACCGGTGACAGGGGTCTTGCAGGTGGTTACAATGCCAATATATGTAAGCTGGTAGAAGAGAAGGCTAAAGAAAATGAGAATGTAAAAGTGATAACAATTGGAACAAAAGGACGGGATTATTTTAAAAGAAAAGGTTATGAAGTTGTTGAATCGTATATTGGCATTTCCGAAACCCCTTCTTTAGATATGGCAATTGACATCAGCAAAAAGATTGTACAGATGTATCTAGATCAGGAGATTGATGAGATATATCTTGCTTACACTGAGTTTATCAGTACGATTTCTTACGAGCCTAAAGCCTTGAAATTGTTGCCGGTTGTCATACAAGAAGGAGAAGTGAAAAGCAAGACATTATATAGATACGAGCCATCACCTGAAAGCGTTTTGGAGTATCTTGTCCCGAAATATCTCAACAGTGTGATTTATGGTGCATCAATAGAAGCTTCAGCCAGCGAATCTGGATCCAGAAGAATCGCTATGGAAAGCGCGACAGATAATGCTAAAGACATGATTGAAGACCTTCAACTGCTATACAATAGAGCACGACAAGCATCAATAACGCAAGAAATAAGTGAGATCGTTGCCGGTGCGGATGCATTAAATTAGAGAAAAGGAAGTGATAATATGGTTGGAATTGATAAAGGCAGGGTTAAGCAAGTTATTGGAGCTGTTTTGGATATTGAGTTCAGTGAAGAGCATCTTCCGGAATTGCTAAATGCCATAGAGATAAAAATTGGTGACAGGATAGTTGTTGCAGAAGTAGCGCAACATATAGGCGACAATACTGTCAGATGTATTGCCATGGACTCTACTGACGGGTTCACAAGAGGCATGGAAGCGGTCAATACAGGCGCACCTATTAGCGTGCCTGTCGGGAGAGAGATTCTAGGCAGGATGTTCAATGTTTTAGGCGAACCTATTGATGGGAAACCTGCTGTGGTGACTGCCAAGAGGTCTCCGATACATAGGGAAGCGCCATCATATGAGGAACAAAGCACAAGCACTGAAATATTCGAGACAGGGATAAAAGTTGTCGATCTGATTTGTCCTTATTCAAAAGGCGGTAAAATTGGATTATTCGGGGGAGCAGGAGTCGGTAAAACGGTCCTTATTCAGGAACTGATCAATAATATCGCCAAAGAACACGGTGGTCTGTCTGTATTCGCCGGTGTTGGAGAAAGAACAAGAGAAGGAAATGACCTTTATTATGAAATGATGGATTCCGGTGTTATAGACAAGACCGCTTTGGTTTTCGGTCAAATGAATGAACCGCCGGGAGCTAGAATGCGAGTTGGCTTGGCTGGTTTGACCATGGCAGAGTATTTTAGAGATGAGGAAGAACAGGATGTATTATTGTTCATAGACAATATATTCAGATTTACCCAGGCAGGATCAGAGGTTTCAGCATTGCTTGGACGTATGCCTTCAGCAGTAGGCTATCAGCCAACACTTGCCACAGAGATGGGCGTTCTGCAAGAAAGGATCACATCAACCAAGAAGGGGTCTATAACATCAGTGCAGGCAGTTTACGTTCCAGCTGATGACTTGACAGACCCTGCTCCGGCAACCACATTTGCCCATCTTGATGCAACGACAGTTTTATCAAGAAAGATATCCGAAAAGGGTATCTATCCTGCTGTGGATCCCTTGGATTCCACATCACGGATTCTAGATCCTGTTATTATTGGAGAAGAGCATTATCGTGTGGCCAGAGGCGTTCAGGAGGTTCTGCAAAGATACAATGAACTATTGGATATTATCGCCATTCTCGGAATGGATGAATTGTCGGAAGAGGACAAGATTATTGTTGCGAGAGCTAGAAGAATCGAGCGATTCTTATCTCAGAATTTCCATGTTGCGGAACAGTTTACAGGCACAGCTGGTGTATATGTTCCACTTAAAGAAACAATAAGAGGCTTTAAGGAAATATTGGAGGGTAAGCATGATGATTTACCTGAACAGGCATTTTTGATGGTAGGGACAATAGAAGAGGCTATAGAAAAAGCCGCTAGGATGAAAAAGCAAAGAAGTGCTTAACAGGTCTTCAACCATTTAAGAGAGGTAGGTGAATATATGTCAAAGTTCATGCTTGAGATTGTAACGCCTGAAAGATTGTTCTTCGATGATGAGGTGGAGATGGTTATTGCCAGAGGCGTTGAAGGTGATATTGGTATTTTGAAAGGCCATGAACCCTTCGTAACACCACTGCAGATAGGGACAATTAAAATCAAGATTGACGGACAGTTTAAATTAGCTGCCATATCACAAGGCTACATGCAAGTCACTAAAGAAAAGGTAGTCATTTTAGTGGATACAGCTGAGTGGCCAGAAGAAATTGATGTCAACAGGGCTGAAAAGGCAAGAGAAAGAGCTGAGAAAAGACTTCAGCAAAAGACAGCAGATCTAGATATTCTTAGGGCTGAAATCGCATTGAAAAAAGCTGCTGCCAGACTTGGGGTAGCAAAAATGACCGGCAAACATTAAGACGCGGATGACCGCGTCTTTTTTGTTGATGCCTATTTGTCAAGTCCAAGTATTCTTCTGGCCTCATCTGGTGTGGCGATTTCGCGTCCTAGCTCGTTGGCTATTCGAACTACTTTTTCGACCAGTTGCGCATTGGATTGAGCCAAAACTCCCTTCGATATAAATATATTATCCTCGAATCCTACTCTGACATGGCCACCCTCAATGATTCCTACAGTCGCCAATGGTATTTCATGTCGTCCAATTCCCGCAACAGTCCATGTGGACCCCTTTGGAATGCTTCCAATCATATGCAGAAGATCTCGGACATCTCCAGGGCAGGCACCAGGCACGCCTAAGACAAAGTCAAAATGAATAGGATGATTGATGATGCCTTTTTGTGCCAGATTTAATGCTGTGTTGATCATTCCTCTTTCAAAGCATTCTATTTCCGGTTTGACGCCAAGCTCTTTCATTCTATTTGCAAACTTGATGATGTATTCCTGAGTGTTCATGAAAACATCATCGCCAAAGTTGGTTGTACCTGTACTCAGTGTGGCCATCTCCGGACTCAGTTCTATTGGTTGCATCCTCTCTTCCGCAGAATGCCAGACGGCACCACCTGTTGAAGGTTGAAATATAATGTTGCATTTTTGTGCTATTTTCTCTTTTATGACCTTGTATGTCTCATAATCCTGGGTTGGTTTTCCTTCCTCATCCCGCGCATGGACATGAACGACGGATGCACCAGCCAAATAACACTGGTAAGCGGCCTCTGCAATTTCATCCGGGGTAAGGGGAAGATTTGGTTGTAGATCCCGGGTAACCTCTGCGCCAGTCAGCGCGGCTGTTATAATTAATTTTTCCATAAAGACCTCCTGAAATATTTCATTATCATCTATTAGGATAATCTATTTACACTGGAGTGTAAATAGCAAAGGGACAAAATCATCTATGACATCTAAAAGAATTTATGATAAAATTAACAGGGTTCTTGAATTCAGAGGTGACATATGATTGATTTAGCTGTTAAAAACCTAAAAAAATACTATAGCGCCAACATGATTTTTGATCATGTCACTTTTGATGTCAAGTCAGGAGAAAAAATAGGACTTATAGGTGCCAATGGATCAGGAAAAACAACCATTTTAAAGATTATTACGGGCATGGAGTCTTCTGAAGGCGAGCTGTTTCTGAGAAAAGGCTTGACTTTGGGCTATCTGGAGCAGTTGCCAATTGTTGGAACGGAAGATACGGTGTTGAATGTTTTGCACACAGCTTTTGATGACGTAAATGACCTTAAGAAGAAAATTTCAGAGTGCGAGTTTTTGCTGGCTCAAGGCATGGATGACTACGGCAAAACACTACAGGAATATGGGAAGCTGCAGGCGGAATTCGAGAGGCTTGGAGGCTACAATATTGATGAAAAAATCTACAGAATCATAAAAGGACTTGATCTGGATGATCACCTTGAGAAAAACTTCAATGATCTGAGCGGCGGCGAAAGAACCAAAGTGATGCTCGGCAAGGTATTGCTGATGAATCCTGATCTGTTATTGCTGGACGAACCGACAAATCATCTGGATCTCAATTCAGTTGAGTGGCTTGAGGCGTTTTTAAAAGAATACAAGGGATCAGTGCTCCTGATATCTCATGACAGGTACTTCTTGGATCATGTCATTGACAAGATCCTTGAAATTGATGGAAATGGCGTTGAAACTTATCATGGCAACTACTCCTATTATATTTTGGAAAAAGAAAGACGATTCTATGAAGCCATGAAATGGTACAGTAATCAGCAGAAGAAAATAAAGCGAATGGAAGACCAAATACACCGCTATAGGGTCTGGGGAGAGATGCGAGACAGTGATAAAATGTACAGAAGAGCCAAGGAACTGGAAAAAAGACTTGAAAAAATAACCCTTCTGGATAAGCCTACTTTTGAAAGGAAGAAGATAAATCTCTCAGGTTTGACAGGAGGCAGGACAGGAAAATCCGTCATAACCGCTGACAAAATATCAAAATCATATGATGGGCAACTAATCTTATCAAATGTCAGTTTTGAATTATTCTATGGCGATTCTTTCGCTTTGATTGGAAACAATGGCAGCGGCAAGACCACATTGTTGAAAATGATCACTAAGGAAATCGAATCTGATTCAGGGCAAATCATAATAGGCGCAAGGGTAGAAATAGGTTATTTGCCTCAAAAGGTGACCTTTGACGACGAAGAAAAATCAGTCCTGGATACCTATATAGAAGAATCGGGGACGACTATATCACAGGGAAGGCATGATCTTGCGAAGATTCTGTTTTATGGCGATGATGTTTTCAAAAGAGTCAATATGCTGTCAGGTGGTGAAAAAAGCAGACTTAGACTCAGCATCATTCTAAATAACAATGCAAATTTGTTGATATTGGATGAGCCGACAAATCATCTGGACATCGATTCCAGGGAAATACTTGAGGAAACACTATCCGGGTATCAGGGAACCATTTTCTTCGTTTCCCACGACAGATATTTCATCAATAAACTGGCTGACAGGATAGGAGAAATCAATGATAAGACTGTCTACATCTACGATGGAGATTACAGTTATTATAAGGATCAAAAGAACCTGCAACATGAAAAATCAACGATTGGCATCGATGAAGCTGTTAATGTCAATAACAAGAAATCAGTCGCCAATACCAACAGAATCCCAAATAAGTCAGAGAAATCCATTCAGAAGAAACAGATTGCATTAGAAGTTGAAATCATGGAATTGGAAAATACCATAAATGATCTGACAATGGCGATGGAAAAAAATCCAACTGATCACGAGATACTAGGAAGATTATACGCTGAAAAAGGAAGCGCTGAAAATCTATACCTGGAAAAATTAATGGCATATGAAAAACTAGCCATTGAATTGGAAAGCTATAAAGAATAATAGGAGAATAAAAGATGAAAATCAAAATTGGACAGATACAGATGCATATAACCGATGACAAGAAAGCGAATATTAAAAAGGCAGACAGGCTTATTGATGAGTTGGTGAAACAGGGCGCTGACATTGTTGTTTTACCTGAAATGTTCAATTGCCCATATACCTCATCATCCTTTCCCAAATTTGCTGAAATGGAAGGGGGAGACACCTATCAGTTTCTGAGCAAGAAAGCACAGGAAAAGCAAATCTATTTATTTGGAGGATCCATCCCCGAAAAAACGGTGGATGGCAAAATATACAATACCTGCTATATTTTTGACAGAACCGGTCAAAAAATCGGGAAGCATCGCAAGACCCATCTTTTTGATATAAACATCAAAGGGGGTCAAGTTTTTAGAGAGTCGGATACGCTTTCTCCCGGAAACGACGCAACGGTGGTAGAGACTGAATTCTGCAAGATAGGTGTTATGATATGCTACGATATCAGATTCCCTGAATTTGCCCGTATGATGGCGCTAGGCGGTGCGAAAATGATTATAGTTCCAGGGGCCTTCAATATGACGACAGGTCCGGCTCATTGGGAGATTTTGTTCAGAACAAGGGCTGTTGACAATCAAGTCTTTGCAGTCGGCACTTCACCGGCCAGGGATGAGAATGGCGTCTATGTTTCCTATGCCAACTCCATTGTTGTATCACCTTGGGGAACGGTGCTGAACAGACTTAATGGCGAAGAAGCTGTATGTGTGACCGAAATCGATCTGGGTGAAGTCGATAACATCAGACAGCAACTGCCAGTCCTTGAACAACGAAGAAAAGATCTGTATTGATAAATGAAAATGAATATCAATTAGCTTGACAAGATCATTTAATTCAGTTAATATATATTTATGGAAAAGATATAAACGGCTAAGCCGTAAGGTATCAAAATCGATTATTGTGAAATTCAAGGAGGATATTATGTTATCAACTAGATTATTGGAAGAGATCAATCTACAAATCAAATACGAATTGGAATCAGCTCATTATTATAATGCAATGCAGGCTTATTTTGATTCAAATGATCTACTAGGGTTTGCCAATTTCTTCAAGGTTCAGGCTCAGGAAGAGCGTTCTCATGCAGAGAAATTCTACCATTTTGTCTACGAGACAAATGGAGACGTATCATTGACGGCTCTTGATTTACCGGGGAAAGACTTTGATTCACCGTTGGATGTTTTCAAGAAGGCTTTGGTTCATGAGCAGTTCGTCACTAAAAGGATATACCATCTGATGGACATTGCTGTTGAAGAAAAGAATTACGCGACACAATCGATGCTGAACTGGTTTATCGATGAGCAGGTAGAAGAAGAAAACTCTATGAGAGAGATAATTGTGATGCTTGAAAGAGTGCAGGATAATCCTAATGGGTTATATATGCTTGATGCTAAATTGGCAGGCAGAACATTCACACCACCTGTCGCTTAAACTAAATTCTAAAAAATAACAAAAGGACGGATATCCGTCCTTTTTGAATGGGGAAAAACCATATTATAGCCTTCTGAAGTATTCAGGTGTATAATCCCTGGATGACATTGCAACCTCAATTTTTTTCAGTATAACGGCTTTTTCTTTGTTCAGGATGCCACTTAGATTGACGTAGTTGGAGACATGGTTGCTTCTGAAAACACAATTTGTCAAAGACATTGCATCAATCATTCTATAGGTCTCGATCATGATATCATCAGGAGACATCAAACTGAACTCACCGTTCATAACTTGATTGTACAAAGGCGTGTTGGGTTCCAGATTCAAAGTCAGAAGCGCAAAGTATTGCGGGTCGATTTCAGAAATGACTCTTGCTGAATCGAGTGCATGCGCATGGGACAGCTCATCTCCTCCAAGACCGGATATAATCATGCAAGAGAAAACAAAGCCCTGCTGAATGGCCTTTTTTCCTGCCTCTATCATTTCAGTCGAAGTCACTCCCTTGTTTATTTTTTTCAAAACCTCGTCATTACCGCTTTCCACACCCATATAAAGCATGTCTAATCCACTATTTCTAATAGCGGAGAGATCCTCTGGGCTCTTACGGATCAGATCCAACGGGCCGGCATAACAAGAAATCCTTGTGGCTGTTTCAAAGTTTTTTTTGATCATTTCCAGATGAGTCAGTATTTTATCAGTGCTGAGGCAAAGAAAATTGCCATCCGCTATAAAAATCTTATCCGGTCTGGAATCGTATTTTTTTAAGTACTCAATATGAGATTTTATCTCCTCCGGGCTTCTCAGTCGGAAAGGCTTATCCTTGTACATGCCACAGAAAGTGCATTTGTTATAAGAACAACCCTCTGTCAGTTGGATGATAAGGCTTCTTGCCTCACTTGGAGGTCTATATAATGGATTGGTATACATAGTTGACTCCTGAAATTTATTAACATCTATTTTCAATTAGAAACGTGTTGAATACCATTATACAATCATTGAGCGACAGTTTCAACGCTAATTGAATTTTTAGGGTGATATTTGGATTGAGATACAGTATAATAATATAATGACAATGTATTATTAGTTGATAGGAGTGTGATGGTATGACAATAAAAATTCTAGCGGACAGCGCGTGTGATCTACCTGAAAGTGTAATAGAAAAAAACGGGTTGAAGGTTTTTCCAATACCTGTGATATTGGGTGATGAGGTATTTAAAGACAATGTAACTATAAAGTCGACAAAAATGTTTGATGACATGAAAGTAGGCAAGGTCTTCAAGACTTCACAAATATCAAGGGGAGAATTCCAAAATTATTTTTCAGATTTGTGTAAAGAAGACATTGATTCGGACTATGTCTATATCTGCTTCTCTTCCGGATTGACCAAGATTTTCGAATCAGCTACGATGGCCTTAAAGGATATTAAAGAAGCGTTTCCAGAGTTCAAATTAACTATCATCGACACAAAATGCGCTTCAATGGGATATGGGTTGGTAGTGTTGAAGGGGTTAGAACTGGTTAATGAAGGCTTATCTAGCCAGGAACTAGTCAGTGAAATAGAAACATTTTCTTCAAAAGTCAGACATGTGTTTACTGTTGATGATTTGACTTATCTTTATCGAGGTGGAAGACTCAGCAAGACATCATATTATGTTGGAAACATGCTGAATGTCAAGCCGATTTTGCATCTGGATAATGCAGATGGAAAATTATATCCCTATAGAAAAACAAGAGGGACCAGAAAAATGCTTCATGAAATAATTGATATCATGAAAAAAGAAGGCAACATTACGAAAAATCACAGAATAGGCATCAGTCATGGCAACGATATTGAGAAGCTTAATCTAATCAAGGAAATGATATCCAATGAATTTGGAGAAGTGGAAATAGTAGAAAGCATGATGGGTTGTGCAGTTGGCGCCCACACAGGGCCAGGAGCTCTGGCGATATTTTTTTAGCAGGCGGTGATTTTTTGAAATTGGCTATCGGTATCATTGGTCGAATAATATTTCTGCTGGCATTCGGTTTATTCATGACGTTTTTTCTGATTCAGATTTTAGGCAATGGGAGCACAAATTTTTTTGATGTCGATATAAGCATTTATATTCTGACCAGCATGCTGATACTGGCATTGTTTGGTTTTCTGACGTCTTTTAAGAGTCCAAGGATTGGTGGCGTCATAGTTGCTTTGAGTGGGATTTTCAATGGTATTTTTCTCTTTTTTCAAGGCGGGCCTCTCAGCACAACAGCTGCAGCGGTATATGGTGGACCTTTTGTATTAGCGGGCTTATTGATTTATTTGTCATACTCAAGAATAAAACGATACTACTGATGTTGACTTTGCTTGATTAAAATGATACGATGTTTTCACTTATCGAAAGTATTTCAGAGTTTTTTGTTTTAAATCACTTCACTGACATGTGAGGTTTATTGAGTTTTTTTAATAATGGGAGGCGCGTGTGGAGTTAAACGAATTAAATGAGATGAAGCTCTCTGAACTGAGAGAACTAGCCAAAGAGAATGGGATACAAAACATTACCAAATTCAAGAAAAGTGAATTGGTAGAGGAATTGAGCGCCGTTCTTGAAAAAATCAGAAAATCAGAAGAGAAGGAAAAACATAAAAACAACCTTCCTGACAGGCTGAATGATGAAATCGATCAAAGTGATGAAATTCTTGAAACCTCAGGTATTTTGGAGATTCATCAGGATGGCTACGGATTCCTGAGAAGATACAATTATCTGACAAGCGACGAAGATGTTTATATTTCACCCTCTCAGATCAGAAGATTCAAAATGAACACCGGTGACAAGATTTCCGGTATAACCCGACCTCCCAAGCAAGGGGAAAAATATAAGGCTTTGCTGTATGTGAAAGCCATAAATGATGAGAATCCTGAAAGTGCTGTCAATAGACCGGATTTTGATACCCTTACACCGATCTATCCCAATGAGAGATTGCGGTTGGAAACCAGCCAAATGAGAATATCAAATAGAATAATCGATATTATCGCACCGATCGGAAGAGGCCAAAGAGGAATGATCGTTGCACCTCCCAAAGCAGGCAAGACAACTTTGATGAAAGGGATTGCCAATGCAATCGCTGAAAACCATCCTGATATGGAGATTATTGTATTGCTGATAGATGAAAGACCAGAGGAAGTAACGGACATGCAAAGATCTGTTAATGGAGATGTTGTGTTCTCAACCTTTGACGAACTCCCGAAGCATCACATAAAAGTGGCGGAAATGGTTCTCGAACGTGCAAAAAGACTGGTGGAACATGGCAAGGATGTCATCATACTGCTTGACAGCATAACGAGATTGGCGCGAGCTTACAATCTCACTATACCACCGACGGGTCGAACACTTTCCGGAGGATTAGATCCAGGCGCATTGCACAACCCCAAAAGATTCTTTGGAGCTGCCAGGAATATTGAATTCGGTGGAAGCCTTACTATTTTAGCTACGGCATTGGTTGAAACCGGAAGCAGAATGGATGATGTTATTTTTGAGGAATTTAAAGGCACCGGCAATATGGAAATCCATCTGGACAGAAAACTTTCTGAAAAGAGGGTTTTCCCTGCAATTGATATCAATAAATCAGGAACAAGAAGAGAAGACTTGTTGCTGGATCAGAATGAACTTCAAACTATCTGGCAATTGAGAAAAGCATTGAGCAATTATCCTGCTGATTATGTCACTGAAAAATTTCTATCGGGTCTTTTAAGCACAAAAACAAACATGGATTTTATGGATAACGCCAAAGAAATCATGGACGTCGATAAAATAAAAAGATAGAATAATAATTATTGAAAAAACATTTATGCTATGCTATAATTTTATGGTGCTATAACAGATTAAGATAATAAATTAATTCATAAGCTTATTCGGAAAGAGGTGAATACATTGAAAAAAGGAATACATCCAAACTATAAGGCGGTCACAGTCACTTGTGCTTGTGGCAATACATTTGAAACTGGTTCAGTCGATAATGATATAAGAGTTGAGATTTGCTCAGAGTGCCATCCGTTCTTCACAGGCAAACAGAAATTTGTGGACAAAGGCGGACGTGTAGACAAGTTCAAGAAAAAATACAGCAGAGATTAAAACTAACATAAGAAAATACGGTCAGATTGACCGTATTTTTTGTAATACTGTTGATAATTTAGGAGGAGCCATGACTTCTTTTAGAAATGATCTGACTGAAGGGAAAGTCAGCCAATCAATCATCAATATGACCATCCCAATGATTTTCGGGACCTTAAGCATGGTTGTTTTCAACATAACCGACACATACTTTATCGGACAGCTGGGTTCTGAAGAATTGGCAGCTGTTTCTTTTACATTTCCTGTTGTGTTGATTATCAACAGTATCGCTCTTGGGATGGGGATTGGGACTTCATCCCTGGTTTCAAGGGCGTATGGCAGCGGGGATAAAGAAGGATTGATCAGAATAGCATCTGACAGTATCATCCTATCTCTTATATTTGTTATACTGACTACTATTCTCGGATTAAATATTATTGATCAGATATTCACTGTATTGGGTGCGGATGCTAAAATGCTGATTTATATCAGAGAATATATGGCCATATGGTTTTACGGCATGCCTTTTGTTGTTATTCCAATGGTTGGCAATAGCATTATCAGAGCGCTTGGAGATACTAAAACACCCTCAGTGGTGATGGTGGTAGCAGCGACTGTCAATGTTATACTGGATCCCTTACTCATATTTGGAATAGGTGTTTTCCCGCAGATGGGCATAAGAGGAGCAGCTTTGGCCACGGTATTCAGTCGGATGATCACTTTTGTCTTTTCTCTTTATATTCTGATTGCAAGGGAAAAAATCATAAAATTCAGATTTCGGAAAATCAAGAATATAATCGACTCATGGAAAAGCATACTTTACGTTGCGGTACCTTCAGCATTGGTGAGAATGATTGCACCCTTAAGCACGGGGATTGTCACTAGACTGTTATCTCAATATGGAAATGCCGCAGTTGCGGGCTATGGCGTAGGGACGAGAGTCGAATTCTTCACATTGGCTTTTATCAATGCGATGTCAAGCATTATGGTACCATTCGCAGGTCAGAATTACGGTGCGGGGAAAATAGACAGAATACGTGAAGGTATGAAGGTAACCAGAAAAATGATTTTTGTTTATGGTTTGGCAATACTGATTATTCTTAACCTGACAGCAAAATTTATTGCGCCGATATTCAATGACAGCCTTGAAGTCCAAAGGGTGACAATTTTGTATCTTTCTATAATTCCCATCAGTTACGGATTCCAAGGCATGCTCCTGAACAATGTCGCCATATTAAATGCAATCAATAAGCCGATTCAAGCAGCTGGGCTATCTGCTTTTCAGATGACCGCTGTTTATCTCCCTATTGCCCTGATGTTATCAGGTTATTTCGGTATAACAGGCATATTTGGTGCATTGGTGATTGCTTATATAATTGGCGGGATGTTCATGTATTGGTATACTTGGAAGAGTCTATAAGCATATAGAATAGCTTAAGAAAATGCAAAATATTTTGCATTTTCTTTTTTTTAACGGTATAATCATCTTATGAAATAAAACTTGAGAGGCATAAACAATGAACAAGTTAAGGGTCTATGAACAGATATTGGCTAAACTGGAAGAAGGCGTTCACGTTGTCAATAAAGAAGGGAAAACGGTCATTTACAACAAGGCTATGGCTGAGATAGAAGGCATGAAGGCAGAGGATGTTATTGAGCAGAACCTTCTACATGTTCTTCCAGCTTTGGGTTATGAGAGCACACATATGGAGGTGCTCAAGAATGGAAAGGCGATCAAATCAAAGTACCAGGAGTACATTTCAAAGCAGGGTAAAAAGATAGTGGCTGTGAATTCAACCTACCCAATCATGGAGAAGGGAGAAATAGCAGGCAGTTTTGAGATATCCAAGGACATAACCTATATGCGCAAGATGTCGGAAAAAATGCTGGAGCTTTATTCGGAGGTCGTGGATTCAAAAAAAGGAACATTTTCATTTGCAGACATACTAGGCAATTCACAAGAAATAATTGATATCATCGAACAATGCAAGCAAGTGGCTGTGACCTCTTCAAATGTCCTAATAGTTGGCGACTCAGGCACTGGTAAGGAGATGTTCGCCCAAAGCATCCACAATGCCAGTCTTAGAAGGGACAAACCTATTGTGGCAGAAAATTGTGCGGCTATTCCGGAAAATCTATTGGAGAGCATTTTGTTTGGAACTACCAAGGGCAGTTTCACCGGGGCTGAAAACAAAGAGGGGTTATTGAAGCAGGTTGATGGCGGGACGCTTATACTGGATGAAATCAATTCAATGCCAATATCTTTGCAGTCTAAGATTCTTAGGGTTCTGGAAACCAAAAGATACAGACCCATTGGATCCAATATCGAAAATCAAGTCGATGTGAGAATAATAGCCATCACCAATAAAGATCCCATTGAACTGGTGAAGGAAGGAAAGTTGCGGGAAGACTTATTTTATCGTTTGAGTGTTATAAATATCAGAATACCGAATCTTCAGGAAAGAAAAGGAGACATAGAGTTTTTTACGGATTATTATATTAAGTATTATGAAGAGGTATTGAATAAAAAGTTAAAAGGGGTTTCCAGTGAAGTTTTGCGATTTTTCAAGAAATATGACTGGCCAGGCAACATACGGGAGCTCAAGCATATCATTGAAGGCGCCATGAGCATGATGAAGGACGGGGAGACATTGCAGCTGAAACATATGCCTTATTATATCCAAAACATACTGAATCTAAGAACCGATCATTCCAACTCTGTTTACACAGAAGATAAAACCGAAAAAATAATCAGCAAGCAAAAAACACTTGAAGAGGTCATGGAAGAAATCGAAAAAGATATCATTGTAAAGTTGTTCCATGATAACGGCAACAACATCAGCAGAACAGCTGAAACACTGGGAATCAAAAGGCAAGGACTGCAATACAAGCTTAAAAAATATAAGATAGGAATATGAATGCCCCTATGACTACCGAAAAAAATGACGCTACCAGCACTGCTCCAGCTGCGGCGTCTTTTGCTTTCTCAGCACTTTCATGATACTCGTCGGTAATCATATCTATAATGTTTTCGATAGCAGTGTTAACGATCTCCAGAGTCAATACCAGACATGAAATAATAATAAGCATAATCCAGTGGTTAACTGAAATGTTCAACAGTAATCCGATGACTGCTGCAAGAAGCAGCATCATCAATTGTATGCGAAAATTTCTTTGGGTTTTGTAAACGTATGAGATACCTCTTGAAGCATACTTGAAAGAACTGATTACTTTATTCATTACAAACACCTCACCGTATAATCATAAATCCAATCTGGACAAGTGTCAAGAAATTAAGAAGAGCAAAAAAAGTGGCGCATTAAAAAGCAAAATATTTTGCTAATTAGAGCTTTGAGAAAACGATTTCAGATCATAGGGCTTAAGGACGTCTGGAATCAATGGGCTTGCCAAAATATTGAAATTGTATGTATTGGCATGATTTATGCATAAATAGTAGGTTATAGAGATTTTATCAATTAAAAAAATTTGGAGGATAACATGAAAGAGAATGTAAAAGTGATTATTTGGGGATTAGGCGCTATGGGATCAGGTATTGCTGATATGCTTTTAAGCAAAAAAGGCGTAGAAATTGTTGGTGTTGTCGGTAGAGGCAATAAAATTGGAACCAGCATGTTCGACTATATAAATACTGAAAAGGGAGACAGAAAAGACGTTTTGTTAGGTTCTTTTGAGGACGTCATCACCGAAAAAGCCGCGGATGTGGCTGTTTTGTGCACAGATTCTTTCACTAAAGAAGCCTTTGACAAAATCAAGTTCTGTCTAGAGAAAAAAATCAATGTCATATCAAGCGCAGAGGAAATGGCTTACCCAAGGGCACAGGAACCGGAGCTTGCGGATAAGATTGACCAGATAGCAAAAGAAAATGGTGTATCGGTTTTAGGAACCGGAATCAATCCAGGTCTCATAATGGATCTGTTGGCAGTCTGTCTAACGGGTTGCATGACAGATGTCCAATCCATTGAGTGCAAGAGAGTTAACAGCTTGTCCCCATTCGGACCAAAAGTTATGGAAGAGCAAGGCGTCGGTATCACAAAAGAAGAATTTTTAGCCGGTGTTAAGAATGATACTTTGTCGGGACACGTAGGGTTTCCTGAATCTGTTCATATGATAGCCGATGCAATCGGTTGGAAAGTTGATAAATTTGAACAGCAGATGGATCCAATCATGACAACAGTCGATAGAAAATCAAAGTACGGATTTGCTAAAGCTGGTAATGTGACAGGCGTCAATATGAGAGGACAGGGCTATGTCAATGGCGAAATGAAGATAGACATGAAGCATCCTCAACAGATAGAGCCTGAGATGGAAGGCACCCAAACCGGTGACTATATCACTATCAAAGGAACCCCTGAAGTGAACATGTCGATAAAACCAGAGGTGGATGGTGGTCTGGGAACAATTGCAATGTGTGTAAACATGATACCGCATATCATCAATGCAGCACCAGGACTGAAGACAATGATAGACCTACCTGTACCAAGAGCTATCATGGGAGATTTCAGGGATTTTGTCCGATGACCAACAGTGCTAGATAAGCACTGTAGAGTCCCTAGAACCCTGTTGGTCAACAAATAAGAAGGAGGCAATGATGAAAGCGAAAAAAGGAGATTGGGTCAGAATCTACGATATTCTTCTGACACCCGATCAACGAGCGCCACAAGTTCCGGAAGACACCAGTAAAGTGCCGATGGAATTGTGGGATAAAGGCTTTTTAATGAATGATACAGCTGAAATAGGTGAAGAGGTTGCTGTTGAAACCTACATCGGCAGGGAAATAACCGGGAAGTTGATAGAAATCAATCCATCTTACGGTCATGACTACGGCAAATGTGTGCCGGAACTATTGTATATCGGCCGACAAGTAAAAGGATTATTGAAAGAAGGTGAATCTGATGACCAGAGATAACAGTTATAATGCGGTTATGGCTAGAAAATCAGAGATCATGAAAGCATCAGTGGGCATTGATTATCAGGACTTTGAATCCGGTGGCATAGCATTTGATTATGAAAGAATGATGCGGGAAACAGGCTATTCCTTGGAAGAGATGATCAGAATCCAGAGCGAAGCCGGTGTGGGAAACACACCCTTGCTGGAGCTTAAAAACATAACTGCTTTGGCTCGAAAAATTGCAGGACCGGGCAAGGGTGCCAGGATCTTTCTTAAAGACGAGGCATCAAATCCATCAGGCAGCTTTAAAGCCAGAAGAGCGGCTATCAGTGTTTACCATGCAAAAAAACTGGGATACAAAGGCGTCATAGCAGCCACAAGCGGCAATTATGGCGCAGCGGTAGCCAGCCAGGCATGCATTAGAGGATTGAACTGCATCATCGTTCAGGAATGCTATGATTCCAAAGGCAAAGGGCAGCCTGAGATAGTGGAGAAGGCCAGAAAGTGTGAGGCTTATGGCGCTGAAGTTGTTCAGTTATCTGTAGGGCCTGAGCTTTTCTATTATTTTCTGATGCTTCTGGAAGATACCGGCTACTTCAATGCTTCACTCTACACGCCATTTGGCATAGCTGGGGTGGAAACCCTGGGTTATGAATTGGCGGAACAGATGATGAAAAAAGAAGGAAGATTACCTGACGCTGTCATAGCAACAAATGCAGGTGGCGGCAATCTGACAGGGACAGCCAGGGGATTGATCAAATACGGAGCTCAAAATGTGCAAATAATCGCTGCCAGTGTCAATCTTAAAGGTCTGCACATGGCAAGTGACGGGCAGTTCAACAGAAAATCATTCACCACAGGACATACAGGTTTTGGCATGCCATTCACAACATGGCCGGATCGGTCTGATGTACCAAGATCTGCTGGACGGCCTCTGAGATACATGGACAGATATGTCACTGTCAACCAAGGCGAGGTCTTTTACACCACAGAGATGTTGGCGCAACTGGAGGGACTGGAGCGGGGACCGGCTGGAAACACGTCGCTGGCCGCAGCTTTCTCTATTGCCCAGGAAATGGATAGAGACCAGATTTTGGTGGTTCAGGAAACAGAGTACACGGGGGCGGGCAAACACATACAACCACAGCTGACATTTGCCAGGGAAAACGGCGTAGACATATTGGTGGGCAATCCAAAAGAAGAGATACCGGGCACCAATATCATTCTGCCCCATCATCCGGGATTGATCAAAGCCGTTGATTTGGATATGCTGACCTTAAGGGAATCATATGTGAGAAATTGTATCGAGAACACAGGCATCAAGCATCCGACAGATGACGATGTGGCCTTTATGGCGGCAGATTCCAAAACCAGTATTGAGTTTGTCAAATCTTTAATTGAGAGGATATAGATAAAATGAAAGGTTATTTGAAACGAGAAGATGATTTTGAAATCAGAAGACAGCATCTGGCAGATTTGTCGAATGAAGAATTGAAACAGAAATTTTGGGAGCTTGCAGAAAAGACAGTAGACCCGCTTTTAGAAATGGCAAGAACGCACACAAGTCCTTCAATTGAAAGATCTGTGCTGCTAAGGATGGGATTTTCCAGCATTGAAGCGAAACCACTGGTCGATGGGGCTATCGATAGAGGATTGATAGGAAAAGGCGTTGGACACATTGTTTACAGAATATCAAAAGAAAAAAACATCCCTATCAGAGAAGCAGGTCTTCAGATGATTGAAGGAATGCATTGGGATGATGCCCTGTCAATTTTCAAAGGAGGCCAAAAATAATGAAACATTACAATCCGAATGACAAGTTGGATCTACATGATATTCTAAATGATCTGGAGAATTACAGACCTAAGAGAAAAGGATGGACCTGGCGAAAAAAGGTTGACAATTTGGTGATGGGAGGACACGAGTATTCTGATTGCTCTGAACCCTTAAAGAACTCCATAGGCATACCTGCCGCTGTACAATACTTTGACAATCTGAATCCTCAACCCCAGGAGACAATAACAACTGAAATAGCATCGGGCAGATTTGAAGATGATATACGCAGGATGAGAATGGCAGCATGGCACGGCGCCGATCATATCATGGTTATCAGAACTGCCGGCCAATCACATTATGATGGGCTGATTGAAGGATCACCCCAAGGAATAGGCGGCATACCGATATCCAGAAAACAGGTAAGAGCACAAAGAAAGGCTCTGGATTTCATTGAAGATGAGGTTGGAAGACCTATCAACTACCATTCATATGTGTCAGGCGTAGCGGGACCGGAAATAGCAGTCATGTTTGCGGAAGAGGGCGTCAATGGCGCGCATCAGGACCCTCAATACAACGTTTTATACAGGAATATAAACATGGTCAGATCTTTCGTGGATGCGGCGGAATCGAAGAAAGTCATGGCGCATGTCGACATGGCTCAAATAGACGGCGCACACAATGCTAACGCCACTGCAAGAGACGCATGGAAAGTAATGCCTGAACTGATGGTCCAGCACGCAATCAATTCCATTTATTCCTTTAAGGCTGGCATGAAAAAGGAAAACATTGCGTTGTCGACAGTACCACCTTCTGCAGCACCTGTCCCTTGCACAAAATATGATTTGCCTTATGCAGTTGCTCTGCGTGATTTATTTACTGAGTATAAGATGAGAGCACAACAAAACACAAAATATATCACATCTTCATCAAGAGAAGCGACGGTAACACATGTGATGAATATGCTGATATCAAAATTGACAAGGGCTGATATACAGTCAACTATCACACCGGATGAAGGCAGAAATGTGCCTTGGCACATGTACAACATTGAAGCATGCGATACAGCAAGCCAAACGCTAGTGGGTCTTGACGGATTGCTGGATATGATCGAGATAAAGACTGAGGGATTTTTGCCTGAGAAAGTAAGGGAACTAAAAGAAAGATCGGTACTTTACTTCGAGGAGCTTCTGGAGGTCGGGGGTTATTTTGAAGCCGTGGAAAAAGGTTTTTTTGTTGACTCGGGCATGTATCCCGAAAGAAACGGTGACGGAATTGGCAGGAAAATTCACGACGGGATCGGTGCAAACACAGTTTATAAGAGAGATGATGACTATTTTGCACCGGTAACAGCACACTTTGGCTACAACAATGTCGCTCAATATGATGAAAATGCCATAGATAATCCAGCTTCACTGATAGGTGGATGTACATTGGAAGATCCGGATAAGATTATTTTTATTGATGAGTTGGACGAAAATGATAATGTGAACGTCAGAATGGCAGAATCAGAAAAGTACAGAAACACCAATATGATTAAACCTGAAATGGAATGGTTGGCTGATGGAACAGTAGTTGTAGAGATTTGTCTTCCTACCTCAAAAAGAATCGCAGAATTTGCGGCTGTTGAATTTGCAAAAAAGATGAACCTGAGAGATCCTGAGGCAATTCATGTGGAAGTTTTACACCCGTCCGAAGGTGTAAGGGTGCAGGTCAAAGGCAAGCTTGATTTTGATTTGGATATGTCAACGCTGGAAATACCTGATGAGCCTGAAATACTCAGCTTCGATGAGCTGTGGGATGAAATTGAGAAAAATCCTATGAAGGTTGTGGCTGCAACAGTAGGCCAGGACGAGCATTCTGTGGGATTGCGGGAAGTAATTGACATCAAGCACGGCGGTATAGAAAAATTCGGAATAGAGGTTGAGTATCTGGGTACGTCATGTCCATTGGAAAAACTGGTGGATGCGGCGATAGAACTAAATGCGGATGCTATCATGGCTTCAACCATTATCAGCCATGACGATATCCATTACAAAAACATGAAAAGAATTCACGAGCTTTGCGTAGAAAAGGGCATCAGAGACAAAGTCATCATTATCACCGGAGGGACACAAGTCACACCGGAAATAGCGGTACAGAGCGGTGTGGATGCTGGATTCGGAAAAGGTTCTAAAGGTATTCACGTTGCAACATTTCTTGTTAAGAAGAGGAAGGAAATGCAGAAATGAGAATTGACATACTGGTAGCGGAAATCGGAAGCACAACTACTGTTATCAACGCTTTTAATGGAATAGACAGCCCTGACCCATGTTTCATGGGGCAGGGCCAAGCGCCTACCAGTGTTTTAGAGGGAGACGTTATCATTGGACTCAATAATGCACTTGAGGACCTGAAATCAAAGCTAAACACCTCTGATATCTCGTATAATCGGTTTTTGGCCACCAGTTCAGCTGCTGGTGGACTGAAAATGACTGTACATGGCCTGGTATATGACATGACTGCAAGAGCAGCCAAAGAAGCCGCCTTAGGTGCTGGTGCCAATATACACATGGTAACTGCGGGCAGATTAAGAAGGACTGATGTCAATAAAATTAAGTCAATAAATCCCAATATTATTCTAATAGCTGGCGGTGTAGATTATGGAGAAAGAGATACAGCTATATATAATGCAGAAATCATAGCGGGGCTAGGACTTGACATACCTGTTATCTATGCCGGAAACATTGAAAACCAAGACGAAATAAAAGAGATTTTTGAAGGTAAAAAGATCGAACTGCATATTGTGGAGAATGTATATCCCAAAATAGATCAACTAAACATAGAACCGACCAGAAATGTCATCCAGGACGTCTTTGAGAAGCATATCATACATGCTCCAGGAATGGAACACGTGAGAGATATGGTGAACGGTAGCATAGTGCCAACGCCGGGTGCCGTGATGATTGCCTGTCAGTTGCTATATGACAGAATTGGAGATACGGTGACTTTTGACGTGGGAGGCGCAACAACCGATGTCCATTCAGTTACAGAAGGGTCTGAAGAAATTGAGAGAATTCTGATCAGCCCTGAACCAAAAGCGAAAAGAACTGTTGAAGGTGATTTGGGTGTATATATCAACATGAAGAACATTGTTGGATTGATTGGCATTGAAGAGATTGCAAAGAAGCTAAAGATAACCGTTGAAGCAGTTTATAGTTTGATACAGGATCATCCTCCGATTCCAACAAGTGATTTACAGATCAGGTTTGTTGAATTATTGACTGAAAAGGCCGTTTATTTATCACTTCAGAGACATGCAGGTAGATTCAGGGACTTGTATTCAACAGCTGGGAAGAAAAAGGTTGCTGAGGGAAAAGACCTGACAAAGATCAAGTATATAGTCGGAACAGGTGGTGCGCTGACAAGACTGCCAGGCCGGACAGATATCATAAAAAAAGTCATTGCAAATGTTAAAGGCAGCGAAATGTTTCCAACTGCAGAGGCTGAGATACTGATTGATAATGACTATATTATGGCATCCTTAGGTGTTATGTCAAAAGAGTACCCTGAGGTTGCATTCAAGCTACTGGCCAAATCATTGGAAATTAATCCAAAAATACTTTAAAAGCGAGAAGTCCATGTATCCAAGAATAATGATTGATTTAAAGAAAATTGAAGAAAATACAAAAAAGATCTCATCTAAATGCCATGCTAATGGCATTAAAGTCGCAGGCGTGACAAAAGTGTTCTGTGCGGATAGTCCAATAGTTGATGCCTATATAAAAGGGGGCGTAGATTATTTGGCGGATTCCAGAGTCCAGAATCTGAAACGGCTTCAAAACAAAGGCCTGCCTGTGTATATGCTTCGTTTGCCAATGCCTTCAGAGGCTTCTGAAGTGGTTGAGTTTTCGGATATATCATTAAACTCAGAGATTGAAACCATAAGACTATTGAATCTGTCCGCCAAAGAGCAGAATAAGACTCACGGCATTATTCTGATGATTGACCTGGGTGATTTAAGGGAAGGAATATTCAATGAAGAAGAACTATTTGAAACGGTCAGTAAAATTCTAAAGTTGAAACATATCGAATTAGCAGGAATCGGGACTAATCTGACCTGCTATGGCGGGGTTATTCCTACTGGAGAAAATTTTGGCAAGCTTATTGATTACAAGAATATTATAGAAAAACAGTACGGCATCAACCTAAGTCTTATCTCAGGAGGCAATTCAAGCTCCTTATATCTGCTGGATGACAACAAAATGCCTTACGGAATCAATATGCTCAGAGTTGGTGAAGCCTTTGTCCTCGGGAGGGAGACAACTTACGGCAATGCAATTGAAGGTACGTATGACGACGCCTTTATCCTTGAGGTAGAAATAATTGAAGTCAAAGCAAAACCGTCATTACCAATTGGAAAGATTGGAATGGATGCATTTGGCAATAAACCTGTTTTCCAGGACAAGGGAATTATGACAAGAGGTATTTGTGGCATCGGTAGACAGGATATCGAACCAGATGGACTGATTTGCTGCGATGAGAGAATTGCTGTGGTGGGAGCTAGTTCAGACCATTTGATTGTTGATTTGACAAACTGTCAGCAGGCATATAAACCAGGTGATTTTTTGCGCTTCAAACTGACATATGGGGGATTGTTGAAGGCTTTCACCTCTGAATATGTGTCAAAGTTGTACTTATCCGATGACTGACAGTGGTAAGACTCCCACTTCCATGAGTGGGATATAAGCACTGTAGAGTCCCTGGATAACGGTTTCTAAGAACCCTGTTGATAGAGTTGACATTTCACTGTTAGACATTATACTTATAGATATCGTTGGTTACCGGGAGAAAAAATGACTGTCAAAACGAACAAGACAACATATCTACTGATTGCATCTGTGCCAATTATTTGGGGATTGACCCCAACCGTAATGAAAACGGCTTTTGACTATATAAGTCCTTTTTTTATGAGCTTTCTTCGACTGACTGTAGCATTTGTGACATCATATTTTTTCTTGAGTATAAGAGGGAAATTAAGTATTAAAGATATCCCCGGTTTATTTAGAAAAAATCTTTTGATCATTATTTTTTTTAATTTATTTCAGATATTTTACGCATTAGGTGTAAGGATTCTTCCCGTAGGAATAATTGGCATCGTATTCGGGCTGCTGCCAGTTACTGTATTGATGATCAACTCAGCGACTGGAAACGAGAAGGCCAGCTTAAGGCTAATAATTAGTGTTGCCATGTCGTTGCTTGGGGTCATCATCATCACAACAGCCGGGAATGCCACAGGATATGATAATATACCAATTCAGGGTATACTTTATGTTTTTATCGCTCAGCTGTCTTATGGATTATTCACTATAAATTCCAAAAAAAATGTTCAGTCATTTGATCCAATAGCAATCACAACAGTGGCAACCATACCCACATCGATTATTTTTTTCCTTTGGTCTTTTGAAGAAGCGATTAATTTTAACTTTTCAACACTACCCTTTCAAGTTTGGATGAGTATTTTTTTTACAGGTGCAATAGCTGTCAGTTTTGCCAACTCTCTTTGGATATGGGGTGCTGATCAAATTGGAAGCAACAGAGCATCGTTATATAGCAATTTAAACCCCGTTGTTGCCTTGATTGGTGGTTTTTTTGTTCATAATGAGTTGTTGAATACCGTACAGTTGATAGGCATATTTATCATTTTTATAGCCATTATTTTAAGCCAGGTAAAAACTAAAGCACTCCAGATCAGTTGATCTGGAGTGCTTACAGATGGAAGGTTGTACCTACTGGAGCATTCAGCTCAAGCTTATCTAAAATATTGCTGACCTTACCATTGATAATGTGGATGCTATTGATGCCCGAATATAATGCCTCGATGCAATTCTTCACTTTGGGGATCATTCCATCTGAAACAATACCGCCGTTAATGAGAGAATTACCATATGCAGGTGTTATTCTGGGAATAACACTATTTTTATCCTTAAAATCCATGTAGATACCATCCACATCAGTCATGTATATAAGCTTCTGGGCATTAAGTGATGAAGCTATTGCACTTGCTGCTGTATCAGCGTTGATGTTATAAGTGACTCCTGCCTCATCAGTGCCTATAGGAGAGATGATAGGGATTATATCATTGCTAAACAACAGTCGCAATATTGTCGGGTCAACAGCAATGATTTCTCCTACAAAACCCAAATCCTGTCCATTTGAAGTTTGCTTTCTGCATAGTATTGTATTATGATCCTTTCCACTTATTCCCACTGCATTCAGTTTTTTGAGTTGCAGTTCAGAGACAATTCTTTTGCTATTCTTCCCGGAAAGAACCATTTCCACCACTTCCATGGTTTGCGAATCAGTGATCCTCAGACCTTTATCAAACCTGGATTCGATACCGAGGCGCCTTAGCATTTGACTGATGTCATTGCCGCCGCCATGAATAATGACGATATTTATACCTGAAGAGTGAAGTCGACGTATCTGTTGCACAAAGGACTTCAAAGACTCATCACAATCCAGGATGGAGCCTCCTATCTTGATTGCATATACTTTTTCCTGGTATATTTTATCGCCAATCATGTTCTGTAGTCTCCGTTTATCCGTATATAATCATAAGACATATCACAGCCCCATCCTTTTGCTTCGCAGTCACCATCCATCAAAGTGACCAATATTTCGATGGAGTTACCCTTTAGAACCTCTGCAGCCAACTCTTCATTGAAGTGCAACGGTACACCGTTTTCCACAAGTCGGACACTGCCAAATCTGCTTTTAATCATCAGTGAAAGCCCGTCTGGATTCATGTATGCGCCTGAATAACCCATGGCACAAATAATCCTTCCCCAATTGGCATCTTCTCCAAAGAAAGCTGTTTTCACCAAATTTGAATTAATGATCGATTTACAAAGAATACGCGCATCATCCTTGGTTTTGGCCCCCTGTATTGTCGTTTCAAGTGTTTTTGTAGCGCCTTCCCCATCCTTTATAATCATTTTGGCTAATTCAATGTTGATGATATTCAAGGCCTTGGTGAAGGCTTGGTAATTATCATCTTCTTCGGTTATTTCGTCATTCCCTGCCAAACCATTGGCCAAAATGCAAGCCATATCATTTGTGCTGGTATCACCATCAACCGATATCATGTTGTAAGTGTCTATGATACTGTCAGACATCGCTTTCTGCAACAACGATTGAGAAATATTCAAGTCCGTTGTTATAAATGCCAGCATGGTAGCCATATTGGGGTGAATCATTCCGGAACCTTTTGCCATCGCGCCAATTTTGACCAATTTTTCCCCAATTGTGAATTGAGCGGAGACTTCTTTGGAAACGGTATCGGTCGTCATAATGGCGGATGCTGCATCTATGGCTCCCTGACGGTCATCGGACAAGAAGATGAAAGACTTCTCAATGCCTTCGCTTATTATATCAACGGGTAACTGAACGCCAATTACGCCCGTGGAAGCAGTCAATACAGAATCAACATCCAGCTTTAAAACTTTAGCCAATGACTCTGCCATCTTCTGATTGTTGATGATGCCTTGTTGTCCTGTGCAGGAATTTGCATGACCGCTATTGATTACGATTGCCTGTATTAGGGACTTTTCATTCAACAACTGCTTGTTTCTGATGACCGATGCTGCCTTGACAAGATTGGTTGTAAAGACTGCGGCATATCTAGCTGGCACCTCAGAATAGACAATGGCTAGGTCTCTTCTTTTGTATTTCATTCCCGTATATCGTCCGCAGGCATAAAATCCAGATGGTTCAGTTACCCCGTTATGGTTAATTTTCATTTTGTCCTCCTTATATTGGAAACATGGATATTCGATCCAGTCCGGTTTCTTCTTTAAGCCCAAACATGATATTCATATTCTGTACCGCTTGACCCGCTGCGCCTTTTATCAAATTATCCAAAGCCGAAGTTATTATGATCCGGTTTGTTCTTTCATCAAGAAATATCCCGATATCCATATAATTTGAGCCTTTAACCCACTTAGTCTCAGCAGAGATCCCCTTTGGCAAGAGTCTGATAAATTTGTCATTTCCATAGAGTTGAACAAATGCCTCTCTTATTTGTTCATAATTTATGGGTTGATTAGGTTTACAATATACCGTTGATAAAATACCCCTATTGACCGGTATCAAATGAGGCACAAAACTCAATTTGATGTCTTGACCTGCTAACAGTGAAAGCATCTGCTCAATTTCAGGGGTATGTCTGTGTCCAATTGGACTATATGAGTTCATATTTTCGTTGCATTCCGTGTAATGGGTTGAGAGACTCAAAGCCCTGCCAGCACCAGTTATACCAGATTTGGCATCAATCACAATTGAATCAGGATCAATCAGGGAGCTGATTATCAAAGGTGCAAGGCTTAATATACCGCATGTCGTATAGCAGCCCGGATTAGCTATGAGATTTGTTTTTCTGATAGCTTCTCTATTCAGTTCGCATAGTCCATATACAGCTGAATCAATAAGATCAGGATTGGGATGATTTGATTTATACCAGTGATTATACATATCAACATTTGTCAATCTAAAATCAGCGCCTAAGTCGATTACTTTCATTTTTTCGAGTATTTCTTTGGTCAGCATGGATGAAGAGTGACCGTGTGGTAGTGCTATAAACAGCACATCGATGTTCTGGTCCGCTATATTGGCGGGTGTTTCTATGCACTCAATATTCATTCGATTGAAGTAATTCATGAATAATTGCGAATAGTGTATCCCATGGTTGGAGGATGAGGATATAAAGCAAATATCGACATCTGGGTGGTCAAGTAGTAATCTAACCAATTCTTGCCCTGCATAGCCAGTTCCTCCAATTATACCTGCCTTGATCATCTGTTTCCTCCGTTGAATAGAATAATATTTTTATTATACAACTATCGATTGTAAAGTCAAGAATAATATATAAAAATTTAATAAAATGCATAAATATATTAAAAAGCAGCGTAAAAAAACAGGGTATCGTTATTCACCCTGTTAAAATACCATTTCTATACTATTGGTTTTAGATTTTCATCCAGCCAGGTTGCTGTTTTGTGGATAGGTTGAAAGAACAATCTGTCATTATCCTCTTTGTTTTTGCTTTGATGAAACTTAAAAATAAAATCACTATCAGTTTTCCCGAAAATTTCTATTTTGCCATCAGGATGTGATAGGGCATACCTGAATCCTTTGCTGATACCATTGAGCTTGCTTTTAGCCTTGGATATTATTTCATTTCCCTCATATAGTGGTACCTGAAAATGGCTTTTTACAAACTGCACTGGTCTGCATTGGAACACGTAATAGGGATGCACGCCCATGGCAGTCAATCCACCTAGCAATTTAGCCATTACGTCCGGATTATCGTTTACATCTTTAAGCAAAACCGCTTGATTTCTTACGGCAATACCAATATTTTTAAGCGCGTCTATTGCCTTTTTCGCTTCATCGGTCAATTCTCTCGGGTGGTTGAACTGGGTTATTACAATTGTCTCTTTGATAGCTGAGTATTTTTTCAAAATACTTAGAAGCTCTTCATCCAGATAGATTCTTTGTGGGAAAACCACGGGAGTTCTTGAGCCGAGTCTTATGAAGTCCAGATGGTCGATCGCACTTAGGTTTTTTAGATATTCCTCAATCGTTTTATTTGGAACTGTAAAAAAATCGCCTCCGGAGAGCAACACATTGTTTATTTCATTATGGTCCCTTATATAGGATATGGATTCGATCATCCGTTGATTGACTTCTTTAGTTGAATAACCTACCATTCTCTTTCTAAAGCAGTGGCGACAATACATATAGCATACATTGGTGGAAAGTACCAATGCTGTGGCACTATATTTATGCTGCAGGCCAGGCATTTTTGTGTTTATAGCTTCTCCGCTGGTGTCATAATCACCGGCATTGTTCAGTTCCATACCATGGGGAACAGAAAGTTTGCGGATCGGATCGTTTTTATCAGACCAATCAATCAAATCAAAATAGTACTTAGTAATTCGCATAGGATGTCTTTTAGACACTTCAATCAAATGTTTTTTTTCTTCGGGCGACATATGCAGCACCTTGTCTAAATCCTCGATTCTAAGTATGTTATCTTTTAGCATATCTTTCCAAGACAACATCAATACATCACTCCCAACATATTAAATTTTTTATTTAGTTCTTCCAAATTAAGTGAGATTCCGTTAAATTCAAGAGGGGTTGCAGATCAGATTTATAGAAATGTAAAAATATTATACCATACGGGAGTATTCAAGTCAAAGCGGTTTGGTAAAGGATTGGTTCATCTGAATCAAGAACCCTGTTGATCATTACTTTTTATACGAGAAAAAAAGAAAATAATCTGTTATAATAACTATATCTGACAAAAACTGATCAGAATATACCTTAATACAAGGAGTGCCTATTATGGGGAAATACAACTCAATTTTTGACGTTTTAGGACCTATTATGGTTGGACCTTCGAGCTCTCATACCGCAGGTGCTGCCAGACTAGGCAAAATAGCCAGATATATTGCAGACGGCGATATCAGATCAGTTGGGATCACATTATATGGATCCTTTGCTGAAACAGCCAAAGGACATGGCACAGAAATGGCTTTAATAGCGGGAATACTAGGAATGGAGCCACATGATGAAAAACTGAGATATTCATTGCAGATAGCAAAGGAAAGCGGAATAGACTTTTCATTTGAAAAAGGGAATATCGCAGGTTTACATCCCAATACAGCTAGGTTTTCAATTGAAAGACATGACGGTACATTTATAACAGTTACAGGATCTTCAATTGGCGGTGGCGCTGTCATTGTCAATGCCATAGATGCATTTAACGTTGAATTGACTGGTGATTATTTTACAATCGTGACAAAGCATGTCGACAAGAAAGGTATCATAAGCAAAGTGACTACCTTGTTGGCGGAAAATAATATAAATATCGGCAATATGAAGGTAAGAAGAGACAACAGCAAGAATGAGGCCTCTATGATTATAGAAACCGATGAAATTGTTCCGGTTGAAGTTTTGGAAAAAATAAAACGACTGGAAGAAATGATATTTGTCATTGAAATCAAGCCTGTGAGGGAGAATAAAAATGTATAGCACCGGGATCGATATTTTAAAAGAATGCGAGGCATTAAACAAGCCTATATGGGAGATAGTTCTTCTGGATGAGATAAAGAATAATCATATTTCTGAAACTGATATATTCAATAAGATGGAAGAAATTCTCCAGATAATGGAAAACGCCACATCCCACTCCATAGACAAAAGAGTTGAAACGTTGGGGGGTATAATTGGTGGTGAAGGTAAAACAATGATGGCATATGCCAACTCTGACAAGACTATATCAGGAACGTGGATTACCAAAGCAATGGCTCGGGCATTTGCCTGTTCTGAATATAACGCTTCAATGGGAAAAATATGTGCAGCTCCAACAGCTGGATCCTGTGGCATAATTCCTGCTGCAATCATAACAATCGCGGAAAAAAAAGGACTTTCCCGACAAGATATGATAAGAGGTTTGTTAACATCCGCCGGTGTGGGAAAGATCATATCAACCAACGCCACCGTGTCAGGAGCAGAAGGCGGATGCCAGGCTGAGTGCGGTTCCGCTGCCGCTATGGCTGCCGCGGCCCTGGTCGAAATGAATGGCGGCAGTCCTGTGCAATCTTTTGACGCCGCTGCAATAGCACTCAAGAATATTATGGGTCTGATTTGCGATCCGGTTGCGGGATTGGTTGAATCACCATGCTCCAAACGCAATGCTTCAGGTGTGGTAAACGCTATAATCTCTGCTGATATAGCCCTGTCCGGGATTAGATCCATTATTCCATTTGATGAAGTGGTGGAGGCCATGTATAATGTAGGAAGAGGCATGCATGAAAATTTCAAAGAAACAGCAAAAGGAGGAATATCGATTACGGACACAGGCCTTGCTTATTCCAGAAAAATCAAATAAGGACTTTAATAATCAAAAAAATAATGTATAATATAAAGATAACAAATACGGAGGAAGATTATGGGATTTAGAACAGACATGGGAATTGATTTGGGCACTGCTTCAGTGCTTGTCTATATAAAGGGAAAGGGGATTGTTTTACAAGAGCCTTCTGTTGTTGCAATTGATAGAAATACCAACAAAATATTGGCTGTTGGAGAAGAAGCACGCATGATGCTTGGCAGAACACCGGGGAATATCGTTGCTATTCGACCACTGAGAGACGGCGTGATATCAGACTTTGATATTACTGAAAAAATGATTAAATATTTCATCAAAAAGGCTGTTGGTGGCACAATATTTAAACCAAGGGTCATGGTTTGTGTTCCCAGCGGTGTGACCGAGGTTGAAAAACGAGCGGTTATTGATGCCTGCAACCAGGCAGGAGCAAGCAAGACTTATCTGATAGAAGAACCTGTAGCCGCTGCTATTGGCGCAGGCATAGATTTGTCAAAACCATCCGGCAATATGGTGATTGATATGGGGGGCGGCACCACTGACGTTGCTGTTCTGTCACTGGGTGGCATTGTGGTCAGCAAATCAATCAAGATTGCAGGCGATAAATTTGACGAGGCAATCGTCAGATACATCAGAAAAAAATACAATGTAATGATTGGATTGAGGAGCGCTGAAGATCTGAAGATTCAGATTGGAACAGCTTTTCCGGAAGATGAGGAAAAATTCGTCGAAGTAAGGGGAAGGAATCTTGTCACTGGCTTGCCAAAAAATCTAACGATATCTTCCACTGATATGCTGGAAGCATTGGAAGAAACTGTCACATCTATTGCAGATGCCGTACATTCTGTCTTGGAAAGGACGCCACCGGAATTAGCAGCTGATATCAGTGAGAAAGGTATCATTCTGACCGGAGGCGGGGGTTTGCTGCATGGGCTGGATAAGTTAATCGCTAAAAGAACCGGGGTATCTGTCAGGGTTGCTGACGATGCCATCTCTTGCGTTGCCTTGGGAACAGGAAAGGCTTTGGACAACATGGATGTTTACTCCAGCTCACTCTTAACAGATGAAAGGAAGAGATACTGATGCAGGTGAAAAAAGCCATCATTCCCGCTGCTGGCCTGGGAACCAGATTTTTACCGGCAACAAAAGCACAGCCTAAAGAAATGTTGCCAATAGTAGACAAACCTACTATTCAGTATATAGTGGAAGAAGCAGTCAATTCCGGGATTGAGGACATATTAATAATAACGGGTAGAAATAAGCGGGCGATTGAAGATCATTTTGATAAATCCTTTGAGCTGGAAGTTACTTTGGAACAAAAGGGCAAGCATGAATTGCTTAAAATTGTCAAGGATATTTCAGAATTGGTCAATATTCACTATATAAGACAAAAAGAAGCCAATGGTTTGGGACATGCTATCCATTGTGCTAAGGCTTTTATCAAAGATGAACCATTTGCAGTTCTTCTTGGTGATGATATAGTGTACTCGGAAAAACCCTGCCTATTGCAATTGATGGAACAGTACGAGACATATCAATCAACAATTTTAGGCGTGCAGAGCGTTTCACCTGAGGACGTCGATAAATATGGCATCGTATCCGGGACAAAAATCAGCGATAATCTTTATTTGGTAGATGATCTGATTGAAAAACCTGACAAGGAGAATGCACCCACAAATGTGGCTATACTTGGACGTTATATAATAACCCCTGGCATATTTGAGGTACTTGAACATACCAAACCGGGAGCAGGTGGAGAGATACAGCTGACAGACGCTCTCAAAGAACTGGCACAAAAAGAGAAGATGTATGCTTATGAGTTCCAAGGTGAAAGGTATGATGTCGGTGATAAATTAGGATTTCTAAAAGCAACTGTCGAATTTGCCCTTCGAAGAGATGATATCAAAAATGATTTTATGGATTATT
>JAUYTY010000086.1 GCA_030694905.1 Eubacteriales bacterium
CCACTTGTTTGACTGCGCTATTTCTATTATCAACATCGTTTATTGTTGAAAGTCTTGCCGGATCTTCCCCACCCTCTCCCGAGTTGCTTTTCGCACCAAGCCTGTTCATTGCTATAGCTATGGTTTCGTGAGCTTCCTTGCTGATGGAACCGATTGACATTGCACCTGAACAAAACCTTTTTATTATCTCGGATTCTGGTTCGACTTCCTCCAAAGGTATAGGGTTTATATTATTGAATTCAAACATACTTCTGATTGTGGTCAAATTTTTCGACTGATCGTCTATCAATGCGGTATATTCTTTGAATTTAGTATAATCTCCTACTCTAACTGACTGCTGCAATCTGTAGATAGTCTCAGGATTGAACAAATGGTATTCCCCTGCTTTTCTCCATTTGTACAAACCTCCAACATCTAAATCCGTGTTGCTCTGTCTAAGGTTATTGTATGCGCCTGTATGTCTTATCAGAACTTCTTTGGCTATTTCTTCAATTCCGATGCCGCCTATTCTTGTTGGTGTTCCTCCGAAATACTTGTTTACCGTTTCTTCATTGATGCCAATAATCTCGAATATTTGTGCCCCGTGATAGCTTTGTGTAGTGCAAATTCCCATTTTTGACAATATTTTGGCCAAACCTTTAGAGGATGCCTTAAGATATGAATCGACAGAATCATCCGCTGTGCAATTGATCAGACCGCTTTTAGATAGATTCTTTACGGACTCTATGGCTAGGTATGGGTTTATCGCGCTGGCTCCATAGGCATTCAACAACGCAAAGTGCGTGGTTTCTCTTGCATCTCCTGCCTCGATCAGTATCGATATTTTTGACCTCTGCTTTTTTTCAATCAAGAAATGATGAACGGCTGATACTGCCAACAGCGATGGTATTGCCGCTTCATAGCTGTCAACTCTTGCATCTGACAAAATGATGATGTTATAGCCTTCTGCTACCCTTTGGAGAGCTCTCTCACATATCAGCTCCAAGGCATTCTTAAATCCCTCAACACCACTATCCGCTTTAAATGTTATAGGAATAACTGTAGACATGAAGTCTTCATTTCGAAGCGATTTTAGCTTATCCATCTCGCCGTTTCCAATTATCGGCGTATCTACTAAAATGTATTTGTTGTTTAATGCCTTGGTGTTCAATATGTCTTCCTGCGTTCCCAGAAAGTTCATCAACGACATCACGATTCCTTCTCTTATGGGATCTATTGGTGGATTCGTGACTTGGGCAAACAGTTGTCTGAAATAGCTGAACAGCACTTGTGGCTTATTGGACAAAACTGCCAAAGGCGTATCGTTCCCCATAGATCCGATTGGTTCTCCTGCGTTTTCAGCCATGGGTTTTAAAATCATCCTTAAATCTTCCATGGTATACCCAAAAGCCTTTTGCTTTTCCAGCAGTTTTTCTTTGCTTACTATTTCCTTTGAAACTGTGGATTCCTGAAGGTCTGAAAATCTCAATCTGTTGTTTTTAACAATTGAGACATAGTCCATTTTTGATGCCACAGAGCTCTTGATCTCTTCATCAAAAAATATCTTTTTTCTGTCAGTATCAATTAGAAGCATTTCACCAGGTTTTAGTCTTCCTTTTTTAAGTATATCCTCTGGTTTCATTTTAAGCACACCAAATTCTGATGCCATAATAACAGTATCATCATTTCTGACCACATATTTTGCAGGTCTGAGACCATTCCTGTCAAGTGTACCGCCTATCTGTATCCCGTCGCAGAAGAACATTGCAGCAGGTCCATCCCAAGGTTCTATCATAGCGCCATGATACTCATAAAATGCTTTTTTATCTTCAGTCATAGTTGTATCATTTTCCCAAGCCTCTGGAATCAACATCATCAAGGTGTGGGCATTGGTTCTTCCATTGTATTTGATAAATTCAAAAACATTGTCAACTGATGCGGAATCACTTTTACCCTTCTGAATAATTGGATAAAGGTCGTTGATATTCTCTTTGAAAACATCTGATTTGAGTACGCCTTCTCTTGTTCCCATCCAGTTCCTATTGCCTTTTATGGTGTTAATCTCGCCGTTATGAGCTAAATACCTGAAAGGCTGCGCTAGATCCCAAGTTGGAAAGGTGTTGGTGCTGAATCTTTGATGTACCAATGCCATGCAACTCTTATAGTTTATGTCGTTGAGGTCAAGATAGTATTTCTCTATCTGGTCTGCAAGCAGTAGACCTTTATAGACTATAGTCCTAGAAGACATGGAACATATGTAAAAGTATTCCTTGTTTCTTTTGACCAATCTATCAATTTCGCTTTCAATTCTTTTCCTTGTCAAATACAAGTCTCTTTCAAAGGACAGCTGACCATCAGCTTTCATATCCTCTACAAAAACTTGTCTGACCACTGGCTCAGTACCGCGGGCAGTTTCTCCTATGCTCTTGTTATCGGTTGGAACAAATCTCCACCCTAGTGTTTTGTTACCTGTATCCCGGATAACCCTCTCAATGATTCCCTCGCATTGAAGCCTCAATGCTGGCTCTTTAGGCAGAAATATCATACCGATTCCATACTTCCCACAATCAGGCAGGTCAATGCCGTCATTGCCGCAAAAAATTCTGAAAAACTCATCTGGAATCTGTGTCATGATTCCTGCGCCATCCCCGGTTTTGGGATCTGATCCTGCTGCCCCTCTGTGCTCCATGTTTTTTAATATTTCCAAGCCATTTTTAACGATCTTATGGCTGATTTCCCCCTTGGTATTGACAATAAATCCCACCCCACAGGAATCTTTTTCGTTTTCAGGATCAAACAGACCCTGTTTTCTCGGAAATCCGTTACTGTACATAATATCCCTCCAAATGAAAATGCATACTATAAAGACATATGTTTTTATATCTAATACATCTATTTCTATTTTTTAACATTTTACACTATGTTTTGTTCTTTAACAATAGTTTTTTTGACTAATTGCATACAAAATACAATTTGCTCTCGGGAAAACCTTGTCTGTTTAAAATTGTCTTTCAATTATATTACATATTTGTAATATTTATTGATATTTCTTAAAACACACAAAAAAACAGTAGAACAAACCACTTTTAGAGCGGTTTATTCTACTGAATAATTGCTGAATTCATCATCAACAGGTTTCTTTGCACTGTTAGTCATCGGGGAAATATATTGTATGATTCTATTCTGTTGCTACAACCTTAGTTAAAGAACATGAGCAGCATACCTGCCGCCACAGCGGAGCCGATAACCCCCGCCACGTTCGGTCCCATGGCATGCATCAGCAGGAAGTTTGAAGGATTGTACTTCTGGCCTTCCTTCTGGACGACCCTGGCCGCCATCG
>JAUYTY010000093.1 GCA_030694905.1 Eubacteriales bacterium
GTTAACAAGTTTTATCATCTCAAATTTGAAAATTTTGCTATGATTCTTACCTAGCTCAATCAGTATTTTCTCTTCTGAATCTTTAGATGGTACCCATCTGCTTATGGCACATTCCACTATTTCCCTTGTGATGCCATTAAGATCTTCTAATCCTGATGCATTTCTGATCGAAAGGATATCCTCCTGAAAAATAAGCCTATCACAATGCGATTCTATTTTGTCAACCTCACTAAAGGCAAATTGGGGCTTGTTGGCTATCTCATATAGAAGCTTCAGTTTCAGGTCTGTGAAATAATCGCCTGCAAAGTCAATGACATTGAACTGCACACTGGAGAAGCCGTTGTAGTGATTGACGTCAAACTCGCCGACTAGAGGATTTAGCCGACTAAACTCCTTCTTCTCGAGCTCTGTGATGTTGAACCGTAAAACCGTGAAGACGGAATTTCCCAGTTTCACGCCGGCTTTAAGATGGTTCTCGTCGTTTCCGAGGTATCTTTGATGCTGCAACTCATATTGATTAATCATAAATACCGGTTTTTCATTTCTCAGCCCATAGGGTTCAAATATCCTGTTTATGGTGTCTACCGATGAAATATCTATCCTGTCTTCCTTTGAGACTACTGCGTCAACCGCTATCTCCTTAACCATTTCCCCGTCAGTCATCAGCTCATTGGTATACTTTGTCAGATGGCCAATGAAATCCGTAAAATTGTCCTCGTGTATGGTAAGGCCTACTGCTTGTTGATGCCCTCCTGACTTCAGTGTCAGATGGTCAAATACTTTGATGGCCTTGTAGATATCAAATCCGGGTATGCTTCTGCCCGATCCCTTGAAATGGCTTCCGCTTCTGGAAAACATGATCGATGGCTTGTGGTATTTTTCGGTCAGTTTTGAGCTGACTATTCCAATGACACCTTCATGCCATTCATTGCCATAAGCTATCAGTATCTTATTGTGCAATTGCGAGGATATGTTGTTGTCAGCTTCATCGAATATCTGTTTTTCTATTTCTTTTCTGAGCGTGTTCAAATCATTCAGCTGCTGCGCGTAACGATTTGATTCGTTCCTGTCTGATGATATCAGCATCTTTAGGGCTGTTTCAGCCTTGTCTACCCTGCCGGCAGCATTGATTTTGGGACCAATCATATAGCTTAATGTGTCAGTTGTCACACTGCCTTTAGTCACATTGGTCAGGTGCAAAAGCTGCTCAAGTCCAGGGAGAGGATTGCTGTTGATTTTGTCAATGCCATTCTTTACAATGATCCTGTTCTCGCGTGTGATCGGCACTATGTCAGAAACTGTTCCAATGGCAGCAAGCTGCAGATATGGGTCTAAAGATATTTGGAGATTGCGACGGTCGATAAGTGCTCTTACAAAATTGAACGCAAGTCCTGCGCCACAAAGATTCTGATAGTAGGTTTGTGTCTCGGAAATCTGGGGATCAACGATGACATCCGCAGGTGGCAGTCTATCAGGACACTGATGGTGGTCTATTATGATGACACGGATTCCCTTTTCCACAACCTTGCTTATCTCATCATAATTGGATATGCCACAATCTAGCGTGATCAGCAGTTTGACATCCTTTTCAACGAGGATTTCCGCAATGACGTCATTCAAGCCATAGCCATCAACCTCCCTGTCAGGAAGATGGTATTCGAAGTCAGCGTTAATCTCTTTTAAAATAAGAACAAGCTGAGCAGTGGAGGTTACACCGTCAGCATCATAATCACCGTATATAAAAACCTTATCATTATTCATGATGCTGTCATCCAAAAGTCTAACAGCATCATCTATGCCTGGAATCAACAGCGGATTCCTCAGCTTTTCTATATTGGTGTTCAGGTATTCTTCAACTTGTTCTTCTGTTGTCAAGCCCCTGTTCTGAAGAATCTTGGCAACTATTGCCGGTATATCGAAACGCTCTTGGAATCGCTTGGTTATTCTGTCATCTTGTTGTCTGATGATATATCTTTTTTTCAATCATCTGTCTCCGGTTCTTCTGTAACTTGCGCCGCAACTTCTCTCTCAACAGGGATTATCTTGATCTGGCTTTTCAATTCTCTCAGTTGGTTTTCTGTGTTTTCAAGCTCTGATTTCAGATCCGAGTTGATTTTCTGCAGCTCTGCATTTTCAGCTGTTGTGGTTTCAAGCTTGGTTGTTGCGGTGTTCTTCTCTGTCTCAATCGCCTTAAGTTTTTTGCTGAGGGTTTTATTTTCTCTAATTTTCTTAACCTTGCCAAAAGTACTCAAAACACCTGTCACCAAAGCACCTAAACCTACTGAGGCCAATATGACCAAGGCTTGAGACATCTCTCTCTTCATAAAAAACAAATCTATCGATACAGTCTCTCCATTTTGTATTGCAAATATCGCTATGAAAATGGACACAATTAGCAATAATATAAAATTAAGTTGCATAACTTACCTCCTGCCTTTTTTTTTATTATACTACAAATAAGGGTTCATTGATATAATAAATTATTTTGCGGCTTTGTTGGGGTTGTAGTAGTTTGTGTCGCTTTTTCTTGTTTTCAACAGATACCAGATGGGGCTTGCGATGAATATGGAAGAATAAGTACCGGCAACTATACCGACGATCAATGGCAAAGCAAACTCTCTGATCGCCTCGACGCCAAAAATATACAGCGCTGTGATGGCAAACAAGGTTGTGGCGGACGTGTTGATGGATCTGACGATGGTCTGTGTTATGCTATCGTCAATTATATCCTCATACTTTGCTTTTCTCATCAGTTTTGTGTTCTCTCTTATCCTGTCAAACACAACAATCGTATCATTGATCGAGTAACCGACAATCGTCAGCATGGCTGCGATAAAAGAGCTGTTGATGGGAATGTGAAGCACTGAGTAAACCGCCAGGGCAACCAGCACGTCATGCATCAGGGCCGCTACAGCCGCTATTCCAAAAAGTAGCTCAAATCTAAAGGTTATATAGATCAGAATACCGATAGAGGCTATGATAACGGATAAAACGGCCTTGCTCTGTATTTCTCTTCCGATCGAAGGTTCAAACTTCTGTTGATAGATGAAGTCATCATCTGAAAGGTCGTATTTTTCCTTGAATGTTGAGAATACATCGTATCTTTCCTGATTTGACAGGTCTCTTGTCGTTCTTATGATCACCTGTGTTCTGTCTTCTCCTGCATGTACTATGCTTGCGCCGGTGTCAAAGCTGTTGGTCAGTTCTCTAATCTCACTGACTTCCACATTGCGTCCCAGTTCTATCTGAAGAAGCGTGCCACCTGAAAAATCGATGCCTACATTCAGTCCTCTAATAGGAATCATCACAAGTCCGATCAGGATGACTGCGAGTGATATCATAAAATAGATATTTCGTTTGCTAATCACTTTGATACTCATTTTTTCACCCCCGCCATGCCATACATTTTTGGATCCTTGGAGAGTTCCATTTTGACAGCAATCTTAAGTAATAGTCTGGTAATGACAATCGCTGTGAACAGCGAAGTGAACAAACCAATCAGCAGTGTCACTGCAAATCCCTTGATGGTGCCTGTTCCGAAGTAGAACAGAACCGCCCCTGCAATCAGGGTTGTCACATTGGCATCCACTATTGTTGTCATGCCCTTCTTAAAGCCTGCGTCTACGGCAGTTCTGATTGTCTTTCCTACACGTAACTCCTCTTTGATTCTCTCAAATATGACTACGTTGGAGTCTACTGCCATACCAACTGACAGGATCAGACCGGCAATACCCGGCAGAGTCAGATTGGCTTTTAGAAGAATGACAATACCCAGAACTATCAATATATAGATGGTTAGGGCTATGTCTGCCACCAAGCCCGGTATCTTATAGAATAGGATCATAAACAAAAATATGGCGACTAAACCGATAACGCCCGCAAAAATACTTTTTTCCAGCGATTCAAGTCCCAATGTCGGACCAATGGCGGATACCTCTACCTCTCTCATCTCGACAGGCAAAGCACCGGCTTTAATAAGGTTGGCAAGGTTACTGGCCGACTCAATGGTGAAGCCTCCTGAGATGAAGCTTTTCCCGTCTCTTATCTCTGCCGATACGATCGGTGCGGAAATGACATCTCCGTCCAATACGATCTCTATGATTCTGTCGATGTCGTTTGGCTCTTTGAGCAATCTGCCGGTTGCCTCTGCAAATGCGGCTGCTCCTACGCCGTCAAATTCCAATGACACGCCAATCTCATTTCTTTCATTGTAGGTTACTTGGGAATCCTGCACATTTTGACCTGTCAGGATGATTTTTCCATCCTTCAATTCCCTGAATTGAAGCAATGCGGTCTTGCCAATCAATTCGATAGCATCCTGGGGATTGGTCAGTCCGGCTAATTCAATCCGGATTCGGTCTCCATTTTCTACTGTGATATTTGGTTCTGCTACTCCCAGTCCATCAACTCTCTGCTCTATAATGGCTCTGGCTTGTGATATTTTTTCATCAAGCTCGGATCCTGTCACATCGGTAACCGCTTCCAACACCACATAGACGCCTCCGGAAAGATCGAGGCCAAGCTTTATTTCATCTCTATAAGGACTTATCACGTATCTATCCAAGTCAAGTCCAAAAATAGCCAAGTATGCTGATGTGATGACCAACAGGACTATGATCGCAAATACGATTCTGTTTCTATTCTTCATGCTATCCTCCTAATTTTACTCTAGAAAAAATTATACCTTTATCGTGTGATTAAATCAATAATATTGTGCGACTAAATCAAAATATCGTATGGCTGT
>JAUYTY010000095.1 GCA_030694905.1 Eubacteriales bacterium
AGCTATTAGAAGGCTTACAGTTACTAGCGACCGGGTTGTTAAAAAGCCTTTGCTTTTTATCGTATTACTCTTCATAAGAATCCTCCTGAATTGAGCAATACTCCCGCGAGAAAATAAAGGTTCTACTTTGACAGCGGAAGCAGAAAGATATCGCAGGCATTCCTTTCGTTCAAGGGCAACATCCCATCCCCCAACACTTAACGCATCTTTCCTACTCTGTTTGATATAATCATAATACATTCAAGGGTAAAAGTCGATAAAAACTCTACAAAGGTATTGTTTAAGAAAATAGAAAATAGAAGTTTCATTGAAAATAATTTCCAAATATTATATAATTCTTTAAGATGAATATTAGGAGGAACAAGGGACATGAAAAAAGAAATAAATTGGGAAGAATTAGCTTTTAACTACATTAAAACAGATAAAAGATATATTTCAGTCTGGAAAGATGGCCAATGGGATGAGGGAAAGCTTGTTGAGGATAACTTTCTGACTATTAGCGAGGCCTCAACCGCATTGCATTATGGACAACAGTGCTTTGAAGGATTAAAAGCATATAGGACAAAAGACGGAAAGATTCAATTGTTCAGACCTGACCAAAATGCTAAAAGAATGCAAAAAAGCTGCAAGAAAATCCTTATGCCGGAAATGCCTGTGGAAAAATTTATTGACGCTTGTGAACAGGTGGTGAGAGCAAATGAGCATTATGTTCCTCCTTATGGAACCGGTGCTACATTATATCTAAGACCATTCATGATTGGCACAGGCAGTACAGTAGGTGTTAAACCTGCTCCTGAGTATACCTTTTGCGTATTCTGCCTTCCGGTAGGAGCCTATTTCAAAGGTGGACTTGGCCCAGTGAATTTCATGACCACTGAGTATGACAGAGCCGCTCCAATGGGAACTGGAGCAGCGAAAGTCGGCGGGAACTATGCCGCGAGTCTACATCCCCATCAGGAGGCTGTTGAAGCTGGCTATGCCGATTGTATCTATCTGGATGCCGCTACGCATACAAAAATTGAGGAAGTCGGAGCTGCCAATTTCTTTGGAATCACTAAAGACGATATATTTGTCACACCTGTATCGCCATCCATTCTGCCAAGTATCACAAAGTATTCGCTTCTATACCTGGCCGAGAATTATCTGGGATTAAAGTCTGAAGAGCGGGATGTTCACATAGATCATCTTGATGAATTCAAGGAAGCGGGTGCATGCGGGACAGCTGCTGTGATAACACCCATAGGTGCGATTATGCATAAAGGTAAAAAGCATGTTTTTCACTCGGAATCCGAAGTAGGGCCAGTCACAAAAAAATTATATGATACTTTGGTCGGAATACAGTTCGGAGATGTTGAGGCACCGGAAGGTTGGATACATTATGTTGAAAATGTTTAAGAATGCTATTGTAAGGACACCTGCCAAATCGGTCATTGATGGCATCACTACTCAGAGCTTAGGTTTGCCTGAAATAGAACTGACACTTGATCAGCACAAAAAATATATTAGCGCCTTGGAGAAATGCGGGTTGCAGGTTGAAGTCCTATCTGCAGACGAGAGATTTCCCGATGGCAATTATGTGGAGGATGTGGCGGTTTTAGCGGATCAATTGGCGATTGTCACAAATCCCGGAGCAGATAGCAGAAGAGAAGAAATAAACAATATCATACCGACTATAGAAAAATACTTCAAAAATATTGAATATATCAGATTACCTGGTTTTCTTGAAGGTGGAGATGTCATGAAGGTTGGCGGTCATTTTTTCATTGGATTGTCATCACGGACAAATCAAGAAGGCGCCAATCAGATGATAGCCATTCTGGAAAGATTTGGCTTTACCGGATCTACAGTAGAAGTATCCGGGGTGCTTCATCTTAAGACAGGCATGTCTTACATGGAAGACGGCACATTGCTGGCAACGGGTGATTTTTTAGACAACAAAGTTTTCTTAGATAGATTTGAACGGGTCATCGAAGTATCGAAAGAGGAGGACTATGCTGTCAATTGCATCAGATTGAATGAATTTGTACTGATGCCGGAAGGATTTGCAGAAACCAAAACAAAGCTAATCGAAGCAGGTTACAGAATAGTTGAGACACCAATGTCTGAATTTCAAAAGATGGACGGCGGGCTAACCTGCCTGTCATTGAGATTCTAGTTTATTGCGTTTATATGTTACAAATAATTAATAAAAAATCTTCATGGGTAATAGTCGCTATGAGCAATATATGTTAGACTCGACTTATCAATGAATATAGGAGGTATTTTTATGTTAATATCCAAAAGAATTGAGGCTATGCAGGAATCACCCATTAGAAAACTGGTGCCGTTGTCGGTTGCGGCCAAGAAAAAAGGGAAAAAGGTATACCATCTTAATATCGGACAGCCTGATATCAAGACACCTGATGAGTTTTTTCAGGCGATAAAAGAGTTTAACCCCGGTGTACTTGCTTATGTGTTTTCTGAAGGCATTCCTGAGCTGATTGACAGTTTTATTGAATATTACAAGGGATACGGAATGAGCTTTGAGAAGGATGATATTCTGGTAACCAATGGTGGAAGTGAAGCGATTCTCTTTTCATTGATTGCCACTTGTGATAGCGGTGATGAAGTTTTGATTCCTGAACCTTTTTATACAAACTACAATGGATTCAGCTCCACTGCGGGCGTTAAGGTTGTACCGATTACAACAACAGCTGAAAATGGTTTTGATCTTCCAGAGTTAGAAGTGATGGAAGCTCTGATTACGGATAGGACAAAAGCTATATTGCTATCGAATCCCGGGAACCCTACCGGTAAGGTTTACACAATGGACGAGATCAATAGGGTCAAAGATCTGGCTCTGAAACATGATTTATATATAATTGCGGATGAGGTATACAGAGAGTTTGTATACGACGGGCTGGAATTTGTGAGCTTCGGACAGCTCAAAGAGATTGAGGACCGTGTTATAATAACAGACAGCATTTCCAAGAGATATAGTGCATGTGGCGCCAGAATAGGATGTGTCGCCACAAAGAATAAAACAATCACAAAAGAAATAATGAAACTATGTCAAAGCAGACTGTGCGTTGCTACATTGGAGCAAGTCGGGGCGGCCAAACTGGTGGAAGTATCTAAGGATTACATGAAGGCGGCTTTTGAGGAGTACGACAAGAGAAGAAAGACAGTATTCAATGCACTCCAGGAGATGGACGGTGTTTTGTGCAAAATGCCAAAAGGCGCTTTTTACATCACAGCCAAATTACCGGTAGATGACGCTGAAACCTTTGCCCGATGGTTGCTGACAGATTTTGACGTTGATGGTGAAACTGTCATGGTTGCCCCCGCTGAAGGATTCTATGCGACAAAAGGTATGGGAAGAGACGAAGTCAGGATTTCTTACGTGTTGAAAGAGGAAGATTTGATCATGGCTATGAATGTAATAAAAGAGGGGCTGAAAGCTTACAATAAGTAATGAGAAAACTAAAATCCAGCATCTAATGAACCAACGTTAGATGCTTTTTTTCTGGAGAAGCCAATGACTTATTTAATAGTGTTTTTTTCGGGTTTGGCAGCAGGGTTTTTAAATATAATGGGTGGAGGAGGATCGATGATAACGGTCCCTGTTTTGATATTCCTTGGATTGCCTCCCGTAATCGCAAATGGCACCAATAGAATCGCAGTGTTGGTTGAAGCCTTGTCTGGGACTTTAACATTTAAGAGTAAAGGATATTTTTTTCCTCAAATGGCCTTGACCCTTGCTTTTCCTGCTATAATTGGTTCTGTGGCAGGAACGCTGATAGCCGTCAACATTTCTGATGAGATGTTTAATAAAGTGCTGGGAATCATTATGCTGGTGGTCTTGATGCTGATTATAATAAGACCTGAGAAGAAATTCCTTAAAGATCTGGAGATACTTAAGCTGGAAGGGAAAAGAAAACTGATTGCTATGGTTGCTTTCTTTTTCATAGGTGTCTATGGGGGTTTTATTCAGATAGGGGTAGGTTTTTTTATGATAGTCTCACTGGCACTGCTGACCGGCATGGATCTGATTAAAATTAATGCTCTCAAAACGATGATTGTTGTTTTTTATACGGCAGTTGCTCTCCTGCTTTTTGTAACAAACACCGGTGTGGAATGGGGAATTGGTATTGTATTGGCATTGGGGAATGGAACTGGGGCTTACTTAGGAAGCCATTTTGCAATCAGAACAGGAGAACGACCTATAAGATTTGTTTTGACTGTCACGGTTATCGTCATGACTGGTAAGCTTTGGGGTCTGTGGTGATCAAATAATAAACTTTAGGTACTTTTTTTATTTTTCATATTATAATATAATAAACAATGAGCATAAAATGAATTAAAAAATGCTGGAGGTTAAGATGAACATATCTTTTATACATACCGCAGACATACACATTGGCAAGAAATTCAATGTTAATTTCAATAGTGGTGAAGGGAAAAAGAGAAGAAGAGAAATCTGGGAAACCTTTGACAAGATTATTGAGGTATGTATCAGAAATAATGTTGAATTCTTGCTGATAGCGGGAGATTTGGTGGATGCGGAGCATTGCACATTTGACGACATGAAGAGATTATCTTCAAAATTTGCAGAAGCGAAAAATACTGAGATTATCATTACAACAGGCAATAGAGACCCCTATACGAACTACTCACTTTACAAGTTTATTGACTGGTCCGATAATGTCCATTTTATCGATACAACAGACAAAACAAAAAAAATCAGTTTCGATGATAAGAACCTGTGTGTTTTTTCTGTCGGGCTGAACACAAAAGAGAAACAATCCGAGAGAACATGCCTATATGACATAGAGGTCAATCCTTCCAATATCAATATATTACTGGCACATGGCGATATATTTGAAAATGGCACCTCTGATGTGAAAATTGATGTAAAGCGGGTTGAAAACCTGTTTGATTATGTGGCCTTAGGGCATGTACATCAGTATACGGAATACTCTGAGAGGGTCATCTATCCTGGGACACCGGAACCCCTAGATTTTTCAGAGAAGGGACAGCATGGCATCGTTTTCTGCAAATTGGACAAAAGCAATTTAGAAAAGGTTTTTGTACCGACCGCCAAGAGCAGGTTCATTACAAAAGAAATATTTTTGCAGCAAGACTTCAGCTATGAAAAAATATTGGATATAATTAAGTTCTCAGGGGATTATATATCGGCCTCAAAGGATTA
>JAUYTY010000104.1 GCA_030694905.1 Eubacteriales bacterium
CATAGCGACTGCCTACCCGTGCTTTTCCGACTACCGTCTCTTTGCCTACTCCTACTTTTTTATATAATAATTCGCTGACCACATGTACCTTAATCAGATTGGTGCTACCGGCCACGCCTACGGGAACGCCTGCGGTAACCACCACAAGATCGCCATTCTTGATGTAGTTTTCTGCCAATGCCTTTTGCACTGATTGTTCTATCACTTCATCAGTTGCTTTCATTTTCTCCGTTTTTACGGGGAAAACACCCCATGTCAATGACAGCTTTCTCATAACCTGTTCGGAATGAGTTGCTGCGACTACAGGTGCCTTTGGCCTGAATTTAGATACAGATATGGCTGTATAACCAGATGCCGTAGCTGTAATGATTGCTGAGGCATTAAGTGAAAGAGCTGTTCTGCAGGTGGCCATGCTGATGGCGTTTGTGATAGTATTGTCAGCACATTGGAATTTGGTTCTGAATATCTCATCATAATTCAATGATCCTTCAATTTTTGCGGCGATTTCCGCCATTGTCCTGACAGATTCGACGGGATACTTGCCTGCCGCCGTTTCTCCTGATAGCATGATAGCATCTGTCCCATCAAATATGGCTGTGGCGACATCGCTGACCTCTGCCCTGGTTGGCCTTGGATTACGCATCATCGAATCAAGCATCTGCGTAGCTGTTATGACAGGTTTCCCAGCATAATTACACTTTTCTATCATCATTTTTTGAGCTAAAGGAACCTCTTCAGCAGGTATTTCAACGCCTAGATCTCCTCTTGCAACCATTATGCCGTCTGAAACCTTTATGATTTCATCTATATTGTCGACACCTTGTCTGTTTTCAATTTTAGATATGATTTGAATGTTCTCCGCATTGTTCGCTTCCAGTAGCTTTCTTATTTCAATGACATCATCTGCTTTTCTCATGAAAGAAGCAGCTATGAAATCAATGTCATGCTTAATGCCAAAAACTATATCCTTTACATCCTGATCTGTCAGTGATGGAAGGTTTAACTTAACATCCGGCACATTAACACCTTTTTTATTTTTAATAGGTCCACCATTATTAACCACACATAACAAGTCTGTCTCATTGACAACTCGCTTGATTGTAAGCTCTATCAGACCGTCATCAATTAAAATGACGTCGTCTTCTTTCAAGTCTAAAGCGATATTCCGGTAATTCACCCTGATAGTGTTGTCATTCCCTATGACATCTCTGGCAGTAACAATAATTTCCTGCCCTTTTTCAACCTCGATGAATCCGTTCTCAAAGTCTCCTGTTCTTATTTCAGGCCCCTTTGTATCCAGCATGATGCCTATGGGCATTCTAAGCTCACTTCTCAATTTCTTTACCTGGTTGATTCTAGCCAGGTGCTCATCATGGGTGCCATGGGAAAAATTCAATCTCGCGACATTCATGCCTTCCTCAATCATTTGAGTCAGTATAGCTTCAGTTTCACAAGCTGGTCCCAGCGTGCAAACTATTTTTGTCTTTCTCATATAAATCCTCCTTTGTTATAATGATTTGTTAAACACTACATTGATAGAATTCTTGTTAATTCAAGCTTATCGGCATCAATAATCTTTTTTTTGTTTAACGCTTCATTGATGTTTTGGCTGAATATTTTATCGCCCTTGGTTCCAATTACAAGATTACCCTTATGATTCATGAGCAACTCCACAGCCTTGGCACCCATCTGGCTTCCCAGCAGCCGATCATAGGCTGTTGGCGTTCCACCTCTTTGTATATAGCCAAGCACTGTGCATCTTGCATCAATTTTCAACTTCTCAAGTATGGCATCTCTCAAGGTGTAGGCATCTCCTGCGCCTTCTGATAGAATAATGATACTGTGTTTTTTGCCTCTTGCCCTTCCTCTCATTATGATTTCACAAATCTCGTCAATGGTTGTTGGAACTTCGGGGATAATGACAGCTTCAGCGCCTCCTGCCAGTCCTGAATATAGTGCCAGATCGCCACATTCCCGTCCCATAACCTCTATAATACTAGTTCTTTCGTGGGATGACGATGTATCTCTTATTTTACTGACTGCATCCAGTATTGTATTAAGGGCGGTATTGAATCCCAATGTGTATTCTGTGTATGCCAGATCGTTGTCTATAGTTCCAGGTATTCCGATGGTAGGGATATTTGCCTCACAGAGCTTTTCAGCACCCTTGAAAGATCCGTCTCCGCCAATGACCACCAATCCCTCTATTTCCCTGTATTTTAAGGTTTCCAAAGCTTTTTTGAATCCTTCCTCTGATTTGAATTCTTCGCTTCTCTCAGTACCCAATACGGTACCGCCTCTCTGAATGATATCCCCTACAGATGAGAGGCCCATTGAATTTATATCATTCTCAATCAACCCTTTATAGCCTCTTTGTATTCCCATTACTTCAATATTTCTGTAGATACCATATCTAACGACCGCACGTATTGCGGCATTCATGCCTGGGGCGTCTCCTCCACTGGTCAATACGCCAATTCTTCTCATAACCGACTCCTTTTGGGATATTAATTGTCCCATTAATTACTATTATGTCCATCTTTAAGTATTATATCATGTTTTCATTGCCAGTCAAACGCTGAGGCCATACCTATCCCAACCGGACGTTTTGTTCTCCCAGAAGTTCTTTAAACTCCTCTACCATCAATAAGTTGTTTGTATCCACATGAAATTCTTCAGGCAATCTAAACTTCTGTTTGCTGACTTCAAAATAAATCAAAACAGGTCCATTGCCTGGATATTTTTGTGAAAGCGCTATTATCTTTGGCTTGATAGTATTGTAATCCCATTTTTTATCCACTTTCAGATATATTTCCTTATGATTGAATTGAGTTAGCGGTGTGATTTTCTCGGCTATCATTTTTGGAACCTCATCATGATTGAAGCTTAATCTTCCATCAATGATCACCATGCCGTCAATCTTGATCTGTTGCTTATATTTATCCAGAATTTTCGGGAAAACAATAACCTCAATCTCGCCGTAAAAGTCTTCAAGTGTTAGAAAACACATTAAATTATTGTTCTTGGTTATTTTATTTTGAAGACTTAGAATAATGCCACCCATCTTAACTCTGGATCCGTCATAAACCAGTGAATTTATGATGCTGTCTTCTTCGATAAATTCGGCTATCTGTGAGGAATTTAGCGATACAGATCGATTGATCACATCTTCATACTCATCAAGAGGATGTCCGCTGACATATATTCCCAGCATTTCTTTTTCCATCGCCAGTTTTATTCTATTGTCAAACTCCTTTAAATCAGGAAGTGATTCTGTATTATAAGTGTTCTTTATACTGCCTGTATCAAATATTGATACCTGCCCCTCTATTATATTTTTTCTGTTTCGTTGTACGCTGTCAATAATGTTCTCATAAACCACCATTAACTGGGATCTACTTGCACCCAAAGAATCAAATGCGCCACATTTGATAAGGGATTCTACAAGTCTTTTATTCAAAAGATTTGAATCCACCTTCTCGCAAAAATCGGTGAAGCTTTTAAATCGTCCAACCTTATTTCTGATTCTTACAATATCATCTATTACAGCTCCGCCGACGTTCTTAACTGCTGCCAATCCAAATCTTATGCTGTTTTTTCTTACAATAAATTTCGATTCGCTCTCGTTTATATCCGGTGGAAGCACAGCTATCCCAAGTCTTTTGCATTCTCTGATATACAATGAAACCGAACCGGCGCTTCCCATGATGGAAGATATCTGAGCCGCCATAAATTCCATAGGATAATAGGTTTTCAGCCATGCCGTCTCATAAGCCAATGCGGCGTAAGCTGCTGAATGGGATTTGTTGAAGGCATAATTGGCAAAATCAATCATTAAATCATAAATCCTATTGGCCTGATTTTCAGTAACGCCGTTCCTGATAGCTCCCGCAATCTCTATCCGATTGTTGGCATCAATTTTCCCGTGTATGAAGTATTGCCTTTCCTCCTCCATCTCTTTCATCTTCTTCTTGCTCATAGCTCTTCTGACCAGATCTGATCTTCCCAGCGAGAATCCTCCTATATCCCTTACTATCTGCATGACCTGCTCCTGATAAACCATGCATCCGTAGGTGACATCCAGAATCTTTTCAAGCTTAGGATGAATATATTCTATTTTGGAATGTGTGTTCTTGTTTTTTACGTAAGTAGGAATCTGCTGCATCGGTCCAGGCCTGTATAATGCATTGGCCGCAATGATATTTTCAAACTGGTCAGGCTTCATTTCTTTTAGAATAGCTCTCATGCCAGAGCTCTCAAACTGAAAAATACCTAAGGTTTCTCCCTTTGAAAACATTTCAAAAACACTGGGATCGCTGTAATCACAATCATCAAAGCTGACTATTATTTGCCGGTTTCTTGAAATGAGATCGATGGCGTCTCTGATAACAGTCAATGTCCTGAGAGCCAAAAAATCCATTTTAAGCAAGCCAAGCTCCTCCAACTCATTCATATTGAATTGGGTAGTGATGACGTCTTTGCTTCGTGAAAGGGGTACATGCTCTGTAATAGGGTCTTTGGATATCACAACCCCCGCGGCGTGAGTTGATGTGTGTCTGGGAAGTCCTTCAACCTTCCTGGCAATATCAATCATTTCTCTTATCTTATCTTCAGATTCGTAGAGATCATTTAACTCTCGGTTTTTCTCCAAAGCCTCTTTTATGGTTATTCCCAGTTCAACGGGGATTTTTTTTGCGATGAAATCAACCTCATTGTATGAAAAGTTCATGGCTCTTCCCACATCTCTCACGGCACCTCTTGCTGCCATCGTGCCGAATGTCACAATCTGGGCAACCTTATCCGATCCATATTTCCTTATGACGTAGTCAATGACTTCTTCTCTTCTTTCATAGCAAAAATCTATATCAATATCCGGCATTGATATCCTTTCAGGATTTAAAAATCTTTC
>JAUYTY010000113.1 GCA_030694905.1 Eubacteriales bacterium
TATAGAATTCCTTGGTCCAACTGAAAATCTTATTTATTGTCATCCCATCAGGATACAGATTCTTCTCTGTCATGTAATATACCTTTTCGAGTGCGGATTGGCTTAAGGATACATCCTCATCTCCTATCAATACTTGGCCTGCTGTAGGAAACACCCTGTTGGTGATCATGTTGAGAAGTGTTGTTTTCCCAACACCATTCCTTCCAAGCAATCCATATATCTTATTGCTCTCGAAATTCAGTGAAACATTATTTAAAACGCAGTTGTTATTATAATATTTTGTAATGTTATTGACTTGTATGCTATTCATTTCCATCAGCTCCTTTAATCATTTCAACTATCTCTTCTACTGTAATTTCTAGTTTATCTGCTTCTTCCAGAAGCTTTTTGACATATGTTTTAGAGAAATCTTTTTTCCTCTTATCTGTCAGCTTTTTCTTTGCACCCAACGCTACGAACATTCCTACACCTCTTTTTTTATATATGATACCGTCGTCTACCAGAAGATTGTAACCTTTAGCTACTGTTGCCGGGTTTATCTTATAGTTAAGTGATATTTCAGTGGTGGAAGGCACCTGTGTCTCCTCTTCATAGATACCCTTGATAATATCATTCTCTATTGATTGGCCTATCTGATGATAGATTGGAACTTGACTGTTAAAATCAATTTTCATGGTTTATTTCACCTCTTCTTGTTGATCAAGATAATTGGTTAGTTAGTTATGTAATTAACTATATAACAATAGAACTAATATGTCAACATTTTTTTAGGAATTTGCAAAAAAAGTCAGTGCATGATATTCATACACTGACTTACACCCGATGACTAACAGTTCTAAGACTCCCGCTTCTAAAAGTGGGAGATAAGAACTGTAGAGTCCCTGGATAACGGTTTCTAAGGTTCAGATGGCGTTTCAAACGCCACCTGAACCCAAGAAGCCTGTTGATAATGCAACATGATTTTCGTGATTTACTGACATTTCACTAGGTCGTTTTCATCAGACCCTTCTCTATCATGTCGAGATAGATCTTCAATACCTCACCATGATCCTTCTCGTCCTTAAGTGTATAATTCTCAAGATTTATAATAACCGAGGTGATAGAAAAAGCTGCAACATCAATATTTATATCTTTTCTGAAATCACCTTTTTCAATGTAGATTTCAATTATATCCTTAAACAGCTTGACACTCTCAGGCATGACTTCCATCAGTATTGATTTCTTTACTTCCTGGGGGCATTCCTTCAAGAATCTATCCTTCAAGCCTATCATCTCATAGTCTTTCGTTTCAAATTCGTTGGCTTTCATTAGCATGCGAACCATGAGTTCTGAAAAACTCAAATGGGAGAAATTATTCATTTCCCCAGTCAGAATATCAGCCTTCGCAATACCAATATCCTTAAACATGAATTTGAACAAATCATCCTTGTTGTGGAAGTATTGGTAGAAACTGCCTTTTGGAATACCCGCACAATCTACAATCATGTCAACAGTCGCTTTTTGGTAGTGTGTTTTTGAAAACACTGTTTTAGCAGCTTGCAGTATTCTTTCTTTTTTATTGTCTGGCAAATTATCAAATGTACTTTTTGGCATACCATCCCTCCATCATTTCATTCTAATAGACAAACAAGCCCAATGCAATAAATATTATTGAAATGGTCAATACTGATATGTTTAGCTTCTTCATCTTCTGGGGATTGCTGAGGGTCTCTGATGCAAACTGCCTGAATTGGTCATATTTGAAAAGCAAGGCTGATAACTTGATGGTCGTCAAAGAAACAAACACAGCCATAATCCAACTATATCTGACATCCAGATTGAAAACCTGATACCATGTTAAGGCAATCACAAATAATCCTAATACACCTACTGCATAGATCCACGCGGGCTTCTGGCTTGAATATGCCCGTTCCATCTCCCACTTGTTCCACCTGTCTCCCATGGTTACCATCAGAACTCGTGTGACGACACCTGCTGCTGCCCATGTAAAGCATAAATAACTAAAATAATTGAATTCCATTTTTTCTCTCCTAAAAAATATAATATGACTAATAGTCATGTGACTTTTAGTCATATTATAGATGGTGTTGTGAAATTTGTCAACAGCTTTGTTCTTATTTTTTATTCGTTGAGTGGTTTTAGGAATTTTACACCGAAGGTCGAAAATGCGATTCCAAACATCATTATGACTGCCAAATTTATCAATATTTCATCTATGGACTTGCCTTGCAGTATTTTTTCGCATGCATCCATGACCCATTTTTGAGGAACAACATTCCCTAAACGATTTACTATTTCAGGCATCATGGATTTTGGAATAAATGAGCCTCCCAATATCGAGGACGGCACTACAACTGTTGCTGTTAAAAGCATCGGATTGAAACTGTTTTTCATAATACCCGCTAGACCTATCCCTAATCCCAGTGTCGCAATCAGAAATGCGAACAAAATCAATGATAAGGCCAAGAATTCTTGTCCCCATGACAGTTTAAAAACAAATTTCAGCACAAAGAGGATTGGTATCAACTGCATAAGTCCTAATATCATACTTCCCATAAGGTTGCCTGCCACAATTTGCCATTCCTTCACAGGGTGTGTAAATATTCTGGCAAGAGTCAGTCTCTTTTTGTCCTCCATCAATGTACCCATTGACACAAATACAAGGAGCATGATGAAAGTGAGAACAAATCCCATTGAAGTCATTTTAGATTCGATTTCATTGCTAGCGCCATATACACCTGCAATTCTGTAGTCAACAGTTATCATCGGTTTTTTCAAGTTTGCTAGAAATGCAGAGATGTTTTCTTCCGATCCTTGTGCATTGAT
>JAUYTY010000122.1 GCA_030694905.1 Eubacteriales bacterium
TAAAATGGAAAAATCCGACAGGATCATGAAGGACGATGTGGTTGGCTATCACAGCTTTGAAATGCTGAAAGAGATAGCCGCTCCAAAAGAGACAAGAGAAAAAATGACCAGCATGAGAAGTGTCATATCAGAAAGGATGTATCAGAGTCAGCAGACATCAGCGGTGGTCCACTACAACCTCACAGTGGATACCAGAGAGATGAAAAGGCTGAGAGACAAGCTGCAGCCCATTAAAAAGATCACCTATACTGACATCATAGTCAAGGTCGCATCGAGGGTTCTGCTGGAATACCCCATGCTCAACTGCTCTGTTGAAGGAAATGAGATCATAAGAAGAAACTACACCAACATAGGTGTGGCGGTGGCATTAGATGAAGGATTGATAGTACCTGTGGTCAAATACGCCAATATAAAGGGTCTCCACACCATATCCGATGAGATCAGGGAGCTTGCCGAAAAAGCCAGGACAAACTCTCTAAAACCTGACGAGATGTCTGGAGGAACCTTTACAGTGACCAATCTAGGCATGTTCAACATAGAATCCTTCACCCCTATCATCAACCAGCCTGAAGTGGCAATACTTGGCGTCAATGCAATAAAAGATACTGCAGTCAATGACGGGGGTCAGGTCAAATTCGTACCGATGATGACCCTGAGTCTCACGGCAGACCATAGAGTTGTGGATGGCTCGGTCGCCGCTCAATTTCTCAATCGATTGAAACAATTTATGGAAAACCCATCCATATTAATGCTATAGGACAAGGAGGCAGAAATGAAGATACTCATATTGGGAGGTGGACCGGGAGGCTACGTTGCCGCCATCCATGCGGCTCACTTAGGAGCCCAGGTAACCCTGGTGGAGAAGCAATACATAGGAGGTACCTGTTTGAATGTAGGGTGCATACCGACCAAAGTCCTCCTCAACACCACAGATTTGTATCATACCATCAAAAAAGACGGAAAGAAAATGGGGTTGAAGGCCGACAACCTGTCCGTGGATTGGCAAAAGCTGCTTGAGAGAAAAGCAAGGGTCACCAAATCATTGGTAGGAGGCGTCGAGACGGTCATGGCAAGCAACGGCATAGAGGTGATATTTGGAGAAGGAAAATTCATCTCAAAAAACCGATTGGAGGTCATAAAGAAAGACGGAACAAAAGATACCGTCGATTTTGACAGGGCCATCATCGCAACGGGATCCCAGGCATTAGTGCCGCCTATACCGGGAATCCATGGCGAAAACATATTGACCAGCACGGAAATACTATCCCTTGAAAAACTCCCGAAATCCCTGTGCATAGTCGGCGGTGGCGTTATAGGCTGTGAGTTTGCCAGCCTGTTTTCAAGGCTGGGCGTGGCGGTAACGGTCATTGAGATGCTGCCGGGAATCGTGCAGAATATGGACAGTGAAATCATTCAGTATCTGGATTACGAGCTTAGACATGAAGGTGTGGAGATACTAACCAAGTCAAAGGTGGAGCGATTCAACTCAACAGCAGATGGGGTGGAGGTTTTTATCTCAACTCCTGATGGTGATCGAACTGTGAAAACGGATGTAGTTCTCCTGTCGATCGGCAGAAAGTCTGTTGTTGATAACCTTGGACTTGAAGCCTTAGGCGTCAAATACGGCAGAACCATAGAAGTGAACAAAAGCTTCCAAACCAATATAACAAACATCTACGCCGTTGGAGACTGCACAGGGGGCGTAATGCTGGCCCATGCGGCATCGGCTCAAGGTATGGCAGCTGTGGAAAATATCATTAAAAACCATTCGAAAATGGATTTCAGAACAGTACCATTCTGTGTCTACACCAAGCCTGAAGTCGCATCAGTCGGGATGACCGAGGAGCAGGTAAAAGAAAAGAACATCGATTACAGCGTAGGCAGATTTCCACTCATGTCCAATGCCAAAGCCCTGATTTTAGGAGAGACAGAAGGCATGGTGAAATTCATAGTGGATAATTCGACAGATGAGATTCTGGGAATGCATATGGCGGGGCCTAAGGCTACAGAGCTTATCGTTGAAGGCGCATTGGCATTGAGGCTGGAAGCCACAATCGATGAAATACTCACCACCATCCATGCCCATCCCACAGTGGGAGAAGCACTCCATGAAGCGGCCCATGGCGTTCATGGGCACCCGATACACATGATGAAGTGATAAAATGAAGTAAGGATAAAAAGCAAAAAACAAAAGGGACGGTTCCTTTTGTTTTTTGTTGAGGCGACAGAATCTTGGGATTGAATTATTAAAAAGAATATTTAAACATTTTTAGATGGTGGCGAACGCTTTATCACAGAATAAAGCTTCATGTTATAGGATGATGTAGTTGCAGGCTATAGCCAGTTTATCCAGTTATTCATAAAAGGGATATGATGGAGAAAATAATTGTATAAAAATTAGAATAATTTAGTTGAAATGTAATTATATACATAGTATAATTAAGGTCTTCGAAAAAATCCAAATAGGAGTATAGAACATGTGGCAAATAAAAAATAGGTATGTGGTATTAATAGGTGCTTTACTGGCTCAAGTAACGATTGCAGGATTGTATGCCTGGAGTATTTTTGGAACAGCGCTTCAACAACAAAAAGGATTTTCAAACCATGAAATATTAATGCCTTATGCCATAGCTCAATTTGTCTTTGCATTGAGCACCTTAATATCAGGAAGATTGGTTGATAAAAAAGGTCCAAGGCCGGCCATTCTTATTGGCGGATTGCTTTACGGATCAGGGTTGATAATATCTTCCTTGGTTACAACACCAAACTTGCTATATGTAACGTATGGTGTTCTTGTCGGTGCAGGTGTTGGTTTTGTATATGTATGTCCTTTGTCGACACTTATCAAATGGTTCCCCAAAAAGAGAGGCATGATTACAGGTCTTTCTGTAGGTGTATTTGGTGGTGGCAGTATTATTTTTCAGAGAGTTATCTCTGCTTTGCTAGAGACTTCAAGTGTGACACAGTCCTTTTTGAAGTTGGGGATATTATCTATGACTCTTATCTTGATCGGCGGACTTTTAACGAATAATCCACCTAGTTATGGCAAGGCTGTCGTTCAAAAGACTTCAAGGGATTACACAACGAAAGAAATGATTGGTACAAGTAAGTTCAAATTAACTTGGATCATGTACTGGCTGGCTGTTATTCCTGGACTTTTGGTTTTAGGCGCAGCAAAAAATATAGGCTTGGAAGTTGCTAACTTGGATGCCGCAGCAGCGACCGGCGTTATCTCCATACTTGCCCTTTCCAATGCAAGCAGCCGTTTGATTTCTGGATCTTTATCGGATAGATTTGGTACTTTAAGAGTATTAAAAGGTATTTTTGCAATTACTATTATTTCCTTATTATCACTTAGCTTCGCAGGCAGTATTAAATTGTTTTTCTATCTTGGCGTAATAGGTGTTGCTGTAGGATATGGCGGATTCCTATCTTTGTTTCCAACCTTCACAAATCAGGAGTTTGGCACTTACAGATACGCATCGAATTACGGTGTGATCTATCAGGCTTACGGTCTGGCAGCGCTATCAGGAATCTTTTTAAAAGCTGCAGTAGGAAGTTTTAGCAATACTTTTCTTTTTTCAGCATTCACAGCAACCATTGGCTTGATTATTTCATTCTTCATTAAAGAAAGATCAACCGAAGAACAAACATTGGCGAAAACAAGTTAAGAATTGATCGGTCAGATATGAGCTGGAAGGCCATGTTATAGCGTTAAGAGGAATGTATGAAAGAGAATTCTCGAAAAAGAGAATTCTCTTTTCAATTTCTTCATATTCTATTTATACGATATACGGAACAGTTTAATAATATCAAAGTAAATGCTAGCATTGACAAGTTTACAAACTAGTGGGTGGAGAAGCCAGTAGCCAATTATGTGGATGAGCTTGAAGAAAAATGAATCAGGAAAGAAATAAATTGACTTATATGCAAATTATCCCTAAAAATAATCCTCATTGCATTACTTATATTAATAAAATATAATAAATTAATTGAAGGATTGAACAAAGGAGACAAAAAATGGCAACTAAAAGGCGTTTCTCCCTATTAGCTTTGATATTGGCTTTTGTTTTATTGGCAGGAATTTTTATGACTGCTTCTGTATTTGCATCCTCTAATGAGGATAACGAAGAATACGACTACATAATAGGATATGATGAAGGATCTGTAAGAACCCTTATGAGCATCGGCAGCGACATAGCTTCTTATGGCGGCAGGATAGAGAAGCACTACGGGAGCATCAATGCGTCCAAGGTGAAAATGACTAAAAGGGCCGCAGAAGCCTTGAAAAACCAATCAGGAATCTCTTTTGTCGAGCCTGATTATCCGGTGTATGCATCGTCTCAAACGGTTGCGTGGGGAGTGGAGAGGGTATACGAACTGGAAGATTATCCTTTCGATAGCTGGTCTGTAACATCAGGGCAGGGTATAAGAGTAGCTGTTTTGGATACAGGAATAGATGAAGCACATGAAGACATCCCTATGCTTGTCGGGGGGTATAATACCATCGGTGATGGCAGTTACTGGGGTACGGATCAAAATGGACATGGGACCCACGTTGCAGGTATAATTTCAGCTCAAAATAATGAGTTTGGCATATTGGGCGTGTCACCGGCTGTCAATCTGTATGCTGTGAAAGTATTGGACAGCAAAGGCAGCGGAAGTATCAGCACCATTATGGATGGTATCCAATGGGCTATGGACAATGATATTGATATTATCAATATGAGTCTTGGCACATTCGAGTACAGCATAGCGTTGGAACAGATATGCAATGAAGCGTATGAGTCAGGAATACTATTGATCGCTGCGGCAGGAAACAGCGGCAATGCCTTGGGAACAGGAACCAATATAAGTTATCCCGCCTTGTTTGATTCTGTAATGGCCGTCACAGCGTCAGACCAAATGGATAATAGGGCCAGTTTCTCGAGCACAGGCATTCAAGCTGAAGTTATGGCTCCCGGTGTTGACATTCTAAGCACCGTGCCGGATGATGCGCTCAACAGCGCGTTGTATGTAAGTGGAATTGGCGTGTCATATATATCAAAGATTGTTGAGGGTTCAGGGATAGGTGCAGTTTCGGCTCCTATGGTAGATATTGGCCTGGCTGCAAATCTAGAAGAAATACAAGGTATTTTGGTTGAAAAGAACATTACTGCCGAGGATGGTTGGATTGCACTGATCGATAGAGGCGCACTGATTTTTTCTGAAAAGGTATCAAATGCCATGTTCTATGGTGCTGATGGCGCGGTGATTATAAATGATAGTGAAAGTATATTTGAGGAAGAGGCAATCACATTGTATGCAACGGAAGCGGATCGAGAAAAAGATTGGATACCAACCATTTTTGTCTCATATGAGACCGGGCAGGATATAAGAATGAATGACCAGCATGGAACAATGACAGTAGGCTATAGCAATTATGGCAACAAAAGCGGCACTTCCATGGCTTCACCTCATGTTGCGGCAGTGGCTGCAGTGCTTTGGGCAGCGGATCCAACCTTAAGCAACGCTGACATTAGACATGTCATCACCAGTACAGCATTGGATTTGGAGCTACCTCAGCAGCATCAGGGGTTTGGGCTTATACAGCTAAACAGCGGACTTGCGCTGGTTCTGAACAATTTGGAGCCCGTTGAAAAAGAGCCCTTGTTGCTATTGGGTTTTACTGCGGAGAGCAAAACTTATGATGGAAATAATTCCGCCATTGGTTGTTTCAGTGATAGCAGAAATGAAGGGGATATTCTGGAATTCAGTTATGATGTAGAATTTGTGGACAGTAATGCAGGGTTGGGAAAGATAGTGAATTTCTCAAATATTGAAATATCGGGTGGCTTAGATAAGAACAAATATATCTTAGCCGCCACAACCGGACAGGCTGTAGCCGACATTATTCAAGCTCTTGTGACAGGCGTGCCCGAATCGCCGGATATAGCATACGGAGATGCAGTACCTGATTACTTTATTGAATTTGTTGGATTTATTGAGGGCGAAGGGATAGAGGATTTAGATCAATTCGAGTATGTAATTGATTCAGATTATGTCTCAGGTTCTCTTGCAGGGGTTTATAATCTGACTATCTCAGCCATTACCATATCCGCTTTGAATTATGAATTCAATATTGCTGCATCCAATACATTCGAAGTGGCACCAAAATCTTTGAATCTGGAAGGTGGTTTTACTGTTTCAGATAAAATATTTGACGGCACCAAATCAGCCGAAATATTAGAAAACGATCTGACGCTGAAGGGCGTATTGGAGGGTGACGAAGTTTATATCACAGACGTGGCTGCGTCCTTTATAACTTCCGCAACAAGCAATAACATAGAGGTGCGGATTATCGATATTTCTATAGATGGAGAAGATGCCGGCAATTATAGATTGAGCTTGGACAATATGCCTGTGAGCTACGCAGACATCAATGCACCGGTCACACCTCCACCATCCGGTGGGGGATCTTCAGGTGGTGGCGGCAGCGGAATTTCCATTCCCATTATTGCAGATGATCCGGCTTATGCTACCATAGAAGGCAGTGAAGTCATGGACGTTGGCACACTAATGGATGACGAAAGCGACGGGAAGACTTATACAAAAATAATATTGGATTATAAAAAAATTGAAGCTATCATTAAAGACCTAGAAGATGCAAACGGATCTAGAATGACGATATCCTCTGACAAAGACAGCTCAAGTTTTGAGATTTCCATGACAAAAGATACAGCGGACCTTTTAAGTCGAAACAACATGGAATTGGAAATGCTATTCCCGATAGGAGGACATATTTTACCCATGAATTTGTTGAGCCTGGAAGATTCGATTGAAGAATTAGGCGAAAACATAAGAGTTGGCAGAATTCTTTTGAACATGATTATTGCCACTCCGGAAGTAGAAGACATCGAATTGATCAACCAGAAGCTGCAACAAAAGGGAATGAGTAGTCTTGCCGAGCCCGTAGACTTTTCAATTATAGTCCGATACGGAAACCTGATGTCAATCATAGACAGGTTTGGCGGGTATACGACCAAGCTGGTGCCCTTGGATAAAAGCGTTGATGGCAATCAGTCCTTTACAGGTGTGGTATTTGACAAGAACGATGCTTTTAAACACCTACCGTCTAGATTCGTTGTCAGAGATGGAAAATCCTATGCATCAATCAAGTCCATGAACAATTCCATCTATACCGCAATACGAAATGAGGTCTTTGCATTGAATGTCAGCAATCATTGGTCTAGGGTTGCTGTCAATGACATGGTTTCAAAACTGGTTATCACGAATCCGGAGACGTTTAATCCTGAAGAAAACATCACAAGAGGCGCGTTTGCGGATTATATTGCTAAGGCTTTAGGCTTGAATGGAACAGATACTGGTCTCAGGATGACATTCAGCGATGTGGATACCAGCGGCATTTTTGCCGAATCCATCGGTATGGCGGCGGAGTACGGCATCATTGAAGGATACACGGATGGCACCTTTAAACCAAGCAATACCATAACAAGACAGGAAGCAATGACCATGTACGCAAGGGCCATGGATCTGATCGGATTGAATTACATAGACAGTCAGAGAATATTAAACTATGTGGACAGGGATCAAGTGGCGGACTGGGCTTACGAAGAGGTGTCCAAGGTACTGAATGCACGTGTTTTCAACGGAACTGGCGCCACAACAATATCACCGGGATCCACCTTCAGATATGCGGAGGCAGCTACAGCCATCAAGAACCTTTTGGACCGATTTATGGAGATAGAATAAAGTTATATACAATAGCAATACAACAAAAAACAAAAGGGACGATTCCTTTTGTTTTTTGTTTTTTGCTTTACTGATTGATTCATTTACAATCAACGGCAATTGTTATAAAGTAGAACATGAAGGAATGTTTAAAATCGAGGGGGACATCATTTGAACGCATTCATAGAAATGAGAAAGTCTTATTTTAAGGATAAAAGTATAATTTCGTTTCCTGAGTTTTACCTGATTAATCATTCTTATTTTGATGAGCAGGATGATATCGCGAGATTTTCATTGATCAATAAAATAGCTTCTATCAGAAAACTCTATGCGGATGAGAATATCACCGAAGATCAAATCATTCATATTCTATGCTATCTGGGAGAGAATGATTACCTGGACCGATACATCGTTGGCCTGCTTATAAAGCATAAAACCTTTGTTTCGGGAAATGGATTAAGCGGCATACTCATCAAAATGTTGATTGACCCGCAAAACACATATCAGAAACTGTGTCACCTATTGGATATCTGCATTGAATGTGACTGTCCGCTTCTAAAAGGTGAAAATCTGCAGAATGTATTTCATCAGCATGAAAATGATTTTGATGGATTGTCCATGTTGGTGGAGTACATGATACATTTTCATATAGATGATTTTGCGGATGCCTTGCTAGACTATTTGGGACATGATTGCCCGGAAAACATAAAAATGCAGATCATAGACCTCTTGCTGCATTGCTGCCATCTGGACGAGAAAAATGTCAGCCAATTGATTAGGCTTAAAATACCTAATGAAAGCGATTCAAAGCTTTATTTGGATTATCTTAAATTCATTTCCGGAGAGGCCTTGCCGGATGATCCTGGGATTGTGGTCGTGCAGGCTGCATTCTATGGCAATCCAGAGTTTAGCGGAAAAGGTGTCAGCGGAGGCTTGGGAACACTTTTGCGGACACTTGGAAACCAGCTGGCAAAGCATAAGGACGTTTCAAAAGTCATCACTTTGACCATCAACAACAATTGGCGTGACGGAAACCCGTTCATGGGCCAATTGGGGGAGCATCATTGGATCGTTAGGCTTCCCATATTTCTCAATGCTGAAGATCAGCATGTTTTAGTAAGGAAGGAGCTTTCGATTAAGAGATCTGTCGCTGGATTCATGAAGAAATGGCATGTGAAACCGGACATTTTTCATGTCAGGTATCTTGATAACGCTTCCAGATCCATTGCTGTTTTGTGTAAAGAAATAAATATAAAACTGGTATTCACATTAACACCCGATCCACATAGAACTATGGCGGATCAATCGGGAGAATTGGCGTGCTTTAAAATTGATGAGACTTTGGAAAAACTGAATAAAATTATAGTTGGAGATGAGCTTCTGTCAATTGCAGACGGTGTTGTGGGAATTGGAGGACAGGAGGTAAAGGAGGAGTTGGAGCAGTATTTTCCTCAACTGAAATTTGAGGAGAGCCGATTTTCTTTTAAAATGATAGGAGAAGGAATCAATACAGAGATAGATCCTTTTGAATTTGATTTGTGGCGCTTTTTAGAAGACCATTCGGTAAAATACAGTATCGGCAGCTCATTCAGATCAAAACCGGTCATTTTGAATGTGGGCAGATTAAATAGACAAAAGGGACAAAACCGGCTCATCAAAGTCTGGGGAGAGTCAAGATTATGGCAGGATTTCAATCTTGTCATCATTGGTGGAAATCGTGAGAATCCCGATGAGGAGCAAGGGAGGATGATGAAATCTTTCGATCATTATATACAAGCCAACCCACATCTTATGGCGCGATTTGCCCATGTGGAAGCACTCCCCAACGATATTATCAGAAACGTTGAGCGAAAAATAATGGAGAATACTTCAGGAGATTATCCCAATATATATATTTGCTCCAGTCTAAAGGAAGAATTCGGGATATCCATATTGGAAGCGTTGTCTGAAAAATTTCTAATGTTTGCGCCAGTAAAGGGGGGCGTAAAAACATATATTGAAAATGGGAAAAATGGATTTCTTGTAGACACATCAAACTGGTCGGAACTGCTAAGAGATGTAGAAAAAATATTGTATCAATCCAATAGAAGCAAGGAAGATTTTGAAATGATTCAAGAGAGAGGTCAACGCACCGTCTTGGAAAAATTTTCAATTGAAGAGATAGCAAACAAATTGATGTCTCTGTATTTAGAGCTCAAAGAGGAGGGATGAATGCCATGGGCTACGGACACATTTTCTTTTTAAGCCCTCCCTTCTATTCTCATTTCATGCCATTGGCGGCATTGGCAAAGAGCTTCAAAAAAATGGGAATCAAAGTAACCATGGGATGCAGCATTGAATTCAAAGAGGCGGTTCTATCCGCTCACTTAGAATTTTATGAAATCAATATCAGCACGAATAAAAATACCGGAACGGCATCTGATACCGAGCAACCGGAATCAGAGAAAATGAGATTGAATGAATTTTTTGAGGCTACAAAAGCAGGAGCTATTGAAACCTTGATCACTCAGTCCAATCACCGAAAAGAGGATATGCTCGCTGATCCTCAAGGGTTGATGGCAGCAATAAAACGAATAGACGAGCGGGTAAAGGTGGATCTCTGGGTAGTGGATGTTTTATCCTATGGTGTGACGCTGAGCCTTCATTGCTTAGGTCTTCCCTATGTTACCTTTTGCCCGCCCCATCCCAATACAATCCCAAAAGAAAACGAAAACTTCGGCGTCCCTAAAGATTGGCCCTCAAGCATTGAGGTGGATCCGGAGAAGTTGAGAAAGCTAAATGAAATCTCTGTTCAAACCCAACAGCAATTTACCGATATCTTTAACGCGGTTATTTTTTCTCATCACTCCCGTCCTCAAAGAATAGAAAATGCCTTTCGGCTTAATTCGGAACAAGCAATTATCTACAATTATTTTGATTTTGATCAAGTGGAGGGTTTAAGCGTAAAGCCACTTCACATTTACATAGGGCATTCCTTTGAAGAGGAACCTCTAAGCCGGAGCTGGTTGGAAAAAATTGAAAATGCAAATCAAAGAAAAATACTGATAACACTGGGAACTTTTTTATCGAATCGGATAGATGTGCTGACACAATTGATTACAGCCTGTCAGGAATTCGATCCGGGGGCTTTTATAGTTGTGTCTGCAGGAAGCAATGCAAAAAATCTCAAGCCATATGAGTCATCAAAGGTGACCATATGTGAATTTGTTCCACAAAAGGCACTGATGCCATTTATGGACATTGTCATTCATCATGGCGGCAACAATACCTTCACTGAAACGGTGTATTACGGGAAACCGATGATTATCCTGCCCTTTTCAAGCGACCAATTCAGCATTGCATTTGACGCGGAATCCAATGGCATGGCCATTGTTCTAGATCCAAATCGACTGTCTGAAATGATTATTGTTGATGCCTTGGGAGAGGTTCTTAAACTTGATAAAAAGAAGCTCCTCCGCTGGAGCCGGTTTTCTAAAGAAAGAGGGCCGGATTATGCGGCAAAACAAATACTTGATTCATTTGCAGTTATCAAAGGATGATACAAAAAACAAAAGGGACGGTTCCTTTTGTTTGACTGGGATTTATCAGATGCGTATAATTTAATACAAGGACACTGCAAGGCTAAAACGACAAAACCCAAGGGAATATATAATAAATATCAATCAAACAAACAGGAGAGTCAAAGGAATGAGTGATATCATGGTCAGTATCTGTTGCACGGCGTTTAACCATGAGAAATACATAGCGAAAGGGATCGAAAGCTTTTTAATGCAACAGACCCGGTTTAAGGTTGAGATTCTTATACATGACGATGCATCCAAAGATCAAACGGCTGACATCATCAGACATTATGAGCGATTGCATCCGGAGGTTATCAAGCCGATTTACCAAAGTGAAAACCAGTATTCCAAAGGGGTCAAGGTCAGTAAATTCAATCGTGAAAGGGCTATCGGGAAGTATATTGCCTTATGTGAAGGGGATGATTATTGGATAGATCCCTTAAAACTTCAAAAGCAGGTGGACTATCTGGAGGCGCATCCAGAATGCACCATGTGCGTCCATGGTGCCTATAAAGTAAATCATGACAATGTGAAGCTGAAAAGAAGCGTCCGCCCTCATCGGGGTGATAAGGATTTTTACGCGGATGAGGTCATCAAGGGTGGCGGTGGACTGTTTCCAACCAATTCAATTGTCTATCGCCAGGCTTTGGGTCATAATCGGCCACTGTTCATGCAGATTTCGCCTGTGGGGGATTATCCCCTAGCTATTTATATGGCCCTGCAGGGATATATCTTTTATATGGATGAAATGATGTCCGCTTATCGTGTGGGTGCTTCAGGTTCCTGGACGAACCATATGATTCATGATGAGAAAAAGGCAACGATATATTACACCCGAATGGAACAAATGATGGATGAATTGAATGATTACACCAATGGATCCTATGAATCATCCATATCGTGGGTCAAACGACAAATCTATCTCAAGAAAAATTTTCCGCAAGTCACCAGAATGCTTAAAATCATTCGCAACCATATTGGTTGACCATATAAGAGGGAAAAATGGCTAAAAAACGAATTTTGATGTTGGGGGGCGCTTATTCTCAGATACCTGCCATTGTCTACGCGAAAAAGAGCGGGTATGAGGTCATCACTTGTGATTACTTGCCGGAAAACCCAGGACACGCCTATGGGGACAAGTACTGCAATGTGAGCACGACTGATATGACGTCTGTTTTGGGCGTGGCGGTAGAGCTTAAGATTGATGGCATTGTTGCTTATGCCTCAGATCCAGCGGCACCGACGGCGGCTTTTGTCAGTGGCGCCTTGAGTCTACCGGGCGCCTCCTGTGATGCTGTGAGGATATTGTCAGAAAAGGATCGATTCAGAGAATTCTTGACTTTAAACGACTTTTCATGTCCTGCTTTTATGAAGGTATCGGGCAATGAACCCATTGACGACTCGAGACTGAAAAACTTGAATCTTCCTCTTTACGTCAAACCAGTGGATTCCTCAGGCAGCAAAGGAATGTCTAAAGTATATTGTTATCAGGATATTGGCATAGCCGTGAAACAAGCCTTGGATGCCTCCAGATGCAAACGGGTCATCATTGAAGAGCATGTGGAGACCCCTTATTGCCAGTTGCATGGCGATGGGTTTGTCGAGGATGGCAGATTGAAATTTTTAGGGCTTTGTGATCATTATTTTCATGATCTGGCACCCATAGGCTCCATCTATCCCACGCGTCAAAATCCTTCTGTGGTACAGGCTGTAAGTGATGAAATCCAACGTCTGATCGATCTGGTCGGTTTTGAGAATGGGGCCATTAATGTCGAGGTTAGGATTAATTCCGAGGACCGGCTGTTTCTTATGGAGATTGGCCCTAGAAGCGGCGGCAATTATGTGCCTCAGCTGATGGAATTGGGAACTGGTTTTGATGAAGTGGCTGCTATTGTTGATCAGTCTATGGGGAAAAAGCCAAGAATCGATTTTACAGACCGGCATCGTCATTGCATGCAGTTGATTGTTGGCTCAAAAAGCCCTGGGCATTTTAAAGGACTCCATCTGGATGCCAAGGTAGAGAACAAGGTTGAAAAAATGTATCTGCATAAGAAGCCTGGGGATCCTATCGGTCGATATTCAGACAGCGCCTTTGTTGTCGCTGTGCTGCTGGTGAGGGGTCATAATTATAGTGAGTTACAGGAAATTATGTTGAATGTCAATGATTATGTGAAGGTTGAGATGTAAAATACTTAAATCACGATTATCAGTTATTGACGTTTTAATGTTTAACAATACTGAAGAGATAATAATATACTAGACAATTTTTAAATTCTCTAAGGGGTTAACTATGAAAGAAATCGGTGGCTATTTTGGACTAGACCAATTTATCAGCAAACCTTATCATAATAATATGATTGAGCTTAATACAGGTCGTAATGCATTAATTTATGTGGTTAAGTCAAAGAAAATCAAAAAAGTATATCTTCCTTTTTTTCTATGTGATTCAGTTACCAAAATATTAGATAAACATATAGTTGAATATGAGTACTATCATATAGATAAGAAATTCATGCCTGTATTCAATAAGACATTAAAGGATGAGGAATATTTATATGTCGTAAATTATTATGGCCAAATAAACGATGATCAAATCATGGTGTTAAAAGAAAAGTATCATTATATTATTGTGGATAATACGCAAGCTTTTTTTCAAAAACCTATCTCGGGTATTGATACGATCTATTCATGCAGAAAATTTTTTGGCGTTCCTGATGGATCGTATCTATCTACTAATTCCATTCTAGCAGAAGAATTAGACGAGGATAAATCAAGTACCCGCATGGATCATATTTTGGGACGATTTGAAGGACAGGCGTCAGATTTTTATAATGACTTCCAAGCCAACGATGAATTTTTGGGGCTATTACCTTTAAAGAGGATGTCAAAACTCACCAGCAATATTTTAGGTGCTATTGAT
>JAUYTY010000124.1 GCA_030694905.1 Eubacteriales bacterium
GGCTTGTGATTTTTCTGTAATCCGTAACCATACCTTCTAGAATACCATGACTTATCATACTAATTACCTCCATACGTTTTCAACTAAATCAGACAATTGGCCAACATATAATCTATTTTCATCATCGGCATCACTCCTCGATATTTACTGGTAATTAAACTCACAGTTTATACTTCTCTTACACGTTTAATCCCTAAAGTGATAAACACTAGTCCAAGTATCGTAAAAGCAGTGTTTCTATATTCCCAATCAAAGATATAGCTAAAGGCATTGAAGAATAGTAATGTGAATCCGATAATAGCCATCACATAACCCTGGATTTTCTTATTCAAGTCAATCCTCCTCCTTTCTTGAGATTGATATCAGGGCTGCATGGCACCGAAGAGTACCAACCAGGCCAGGAAGGACTTAGCTGCTAAACTAAGAATGATATAAACACGCTCTCCATAGAGATAGTCTTTCCATTTGCCTATACGCTTATATTGTAAAATCATATTTATCGGGAAGGTGTTGAAAGCAATAAAATACGTTCCGACTATTGCCCATACAAACCAGGGAACCATATCGAAATTACCATTTCCGAACATATATAGGAGTATGGCAATCCATGGTGCGATCCCTGCTAATGTGCCCCATATAAAGGGACCCCAGTTGATCTTCTTTTTTTCTGTCCCTGAATTGATCAATTCCATGTCTAGGCCAAACAGGTTCATCGCTGCATTGATGATGAAGATCAGTATTAGGGATGCGATGTCGTATATTCCAAATAATGTGGCAATCAATACAATCATGATTGAGGAACTTAAAGCATACTCGAACCATCGAAATCGGTTAATCCCTTTTTTCAAGTCGCTCACATACAATTCCTTATTTAATACAATCAAAGCGTGAGCGATTGCAGATATGATTAGAAAAGATGCGACTAGAAGGCCAAAGGGCAGCTGGAATAATTCTTTGCTCGCAGGCTCCAATGAACGGGTATCTGGGTTAAACCTCAAATAAAACTGAATGATAGTAGGCTGGAATTCACCGATTTTTTGGATAACACTAGTGGCAAGAAACAACATGATGATTCCCTGAACCAAATGAAAGATGCCCATAATCATATTAAAGCGTATTAGTTTTTTAAATCTCGTATCCATATTAATGCCTCCTTTTCGAGCTTATTAGAAATATACTCCCTTATATTTTTATTATATTCTTATAAAGCCGGTAGTTCAAGTGACGGTATGTCCATCTATCATGTTGATCTATTCAACCAGGTAATGCTTGATTGCAGCACTGTGGCAAAAGAAACCCACAGCAGGTAAGGTATGTTTGCTAAAGCAATCCAAGAAGCAAACGGATATATTTTAAACAAAGCCCACATCAATGTGAGCAGAACCAGAATAATGTCCAAAAGCGCTAGATTATTGTTTCTAATCTTAAACTGTAAAGGTGTAAAAGCAATGTTGAACACAATATTCAGAATGAATGGCAATAACACCAACCAGGTTATTTGTGATTTGGTATACATATAGGTTGCAGAACCAAAGGTGATTATAATGACAATGTAAAGAGCACTCCATACCGGACCGTAAATCCATACAGGGGGAGCCCAAGAAGGTTTCTGTAATTGCTTATACCATTGATTCATCCACGTATCCTCCTAACTGATTTATAAACTGTAAGCTCTGGAAAGTAATGAAGCTGCCTGATTACTTAACAACACTGGATATTTTTTGTTTAACCTTAAAGAAATCTTTCCATGGATCTTCATCTTTGAGTCTTTCAACAGCAGACTTTATATCTATCTCATTGGGTTTCACAGAATCTAGTTCATTTCACGTAATAGTCTAATATATTGAAGTCATTTACTAAAGTGCATTACCTCGTATATCATTGTTTCTTTCCATATCTTAGAATTTCCCCGTTTACCAATAGCAGTTCAGTAGTTTCAAGGAGCTTGCTATCCATATAATCAGTTTGTGTAACCATCAATTTTCCGTTATCTAGCCTTAAAAAATAGTCGTGGTACATTCGGTCAGATAGCTGATACTCTTTTTCTGCCACATAATCGAATACGATTACCCTATTATCAACGATGCCAGAACCAAAGCTCACAGTTGCACAAAATTCAGGTTTCCCATCGTTGGTCAAATCTGCCAAATAGACATTCCAAACAGGCATACCCCAAAAAAGCACTTTTCCGCCAACGGTTACTTTCTCAGGTGTCCATTTAAAAGTGACCCCTGGAAATTCTGTCAACGTTAATTCCTTGCTCTCGTTCCACAGCATCTCATCAGTTCCAAAATAATCAAACCACATACGGGTTTCGTATTTTGGTTTTGAATTGTTGCACCCGGAAAAAACGATGCAAGTGATGATGACAACAGCTGTTAGTATGATTACTCGTTTCATATTCTCAATCACCTTATCTTCCTGATCAACAGGGTTCCTGGGTTGTAGGAGTTTACACTACCACCTTAATACAGTGCATGCTACTCTTAATCGAGCACCAGATGCTACTAACACAACAATGTCACCCTTTTTAATTCTATTAGCCTTAAGGGCTACATCTATGGCCATAGGCATACATCCGGAACCTGTATATCCAAATTCTCCCAAAGGCAGTTCGATTATCTTCATCACTTCTTCTATAACTGATTTATTAATCTGAGAAAACAAAATATGATTGATGTCTTTATACTGAAGATTAACTTTTTCAAGAGTTTCTTTAATCATATTGGGTGCCATCTGCAATTAATTTTGATGATAGAAGTCCCCTACCCTCTTCCCCTGTAGCTTGAATGATTATTGCACCAGCGCCATCTGCAAATATTGATAAAAGATTAATATCTGTTTTGTCAATGTATTAGTCATATTATAAACGCCAATAACAAAACATTCTTGTGAGGTCCTTTTGCAATCATTCCTGCCGCAACATCTACTGCTTTACAAACCCGGCACAGGAGGAGTTAAGATCAAATATACCTGCGTGTAAAGCCCTAGTCTACCCTGCTCCTCTATAGACTTTTTTGCCGCGCCTGTCGCTAAATCTGCAGTACTCTCGTCATCTTCAGTGATATATCTCTGTTTTATTCCTAATTTATCTTGTACTGTTGGCTTTATGGGTTCGCGTCTCTAAGCTTGGCTTCGTCTCACCAAGAGGCTGCATGTTTCCACGTGAACACTATGGGGGAACATATCTACCGGCTGTACCTCTAATACTTGATATCCACCATCAACTAAAATCTTAAGATCTCTTGCCAAGGTTGATGGATTGCATGAGACATACACAACCCTATCCGGTTGCATTTTTACAATAGTGTCCAGTACTGATTTTTCACATCCCTTTCTAGGTGGGTCAATAATAACGACATCCGCATCGATTCCCTGATCATGCAATTTAGGGAAAATTTCTTCAGCTTCTCCACAGTAGAAGTCTATGTTATCTATCTTGTTTTTCCTGGCGTTTTCGTTTGCGTCATCA
>JAUYTY010000131.1 GCA_030694905.1 Eubacteriales bacterium
GATACTTCAGACTTCAACGGAAAAACCCTATGTGACCTGTCAATGGTATCTAGCCTGGGCTATTATTCTGGCATCATGCTGAGAGGCTACTATAGGGATTCCAACAGGGAGATCATCAAAGGCGGCAGATACGATACCTATACAGAACAATTCGGAGATGTCATACCGGCTATAGGGTTTTCTGTGGAAATGGATGAATTATTAAGAGTTTTATACGAGGGAGGGGAAATCTGATGGATTATTTGACAGTTGCATTGGCAAAGGGAAGACTTGGCGAACAGTCAGCAGAGCTGTTTGAAAAAATAGGCATTGGCAAAAGCCTGGACCTCAACTCAAGAAAGCTTGTATTTGAGGACGAGGCAAACAAAATCAAATTTATGCTTCTTAAAAACTCAGATGTTGTGACCTACGTGGACAATGGGGTTGCCGACATAGGAATTGTTGGGAAAGACATGGTCAAGGAAAGCCTGTCAAAGGTTTTTCAACTCTACAACCTCAACTTTGGACATTGCAAAATGTGCATAGCCGGCGAAAAGGGCAAGACAGTCTATCGGAATAACGCCATACTCAGGGTTGCTACCAAGTTCACCAATTCAGCCAAGGCATATTTTGACGCGAAGGGCCAGCGCATACAGATCATTACGCTCAACGGATCGGTGGAACTGGCACCGAAGCTTGGACTGGCTGATGTCATAGTGGATATAGTGGAAACGGGAAATACCTTAAAAGCCAACGGCCTTGAGGTCCTTGAGGAAATGTTTGACATAAATCCCGTCATCATAGCCAACAGGATAGGATATAAATTCAAAATGAGCCAGATCGATGAGATTATTGAGAAAATCGAAGAATTGGAGAGGAATCAAGATGTTAAGAATTTATGAATCATCAGAAAACAAAAAATTTTTAGATGAGTTGAATAAGAGAACCAACGCGGACTACAAGGAAGTGTATAAGGTGGTCGAGGAGATCATCGAGGATGTCAGATCCAATCAGGATGAAGCCCTATACCGATACACCGAGAAATTCGATGGCGCTAGACTGACCACATTGGAGATCACCAAGGATGAAATGAAACAAGCCTTCGATCGATTGGATAAAGATCTACTCAAGACCCTCGTTAAAGCCCATGACAACATTAAGGACTATCACGAGAGATTTGTCAAAAAAACCATGACATACAAGCCTAATGGAGAAAATATTGTGCTGGGTCAAATCATCACCCCTATAGAAAAAGTGGGGATCTACATTCCCGGGGGAAAGGCCGCCTATCCCTCAACAGTGCTGATGAATGCCGTGCCGGCTAAAATTGCCGGGGTCAAGGAATTGATGATGGTCACACCGCCTGACAAGGAAGGAAAGATTAAAGACTCCATACTGGCTGCCGCCTATATAGCCGGTGTAGACAGGGTATTCAGCCTAGGAGGCGCCCAGGCGATAGCCGCCCTGGCTTTCGGCACCGAAACAGTTCCAAGGGTCTACAAGATAACAGGACCGGGAAACATCTACGTAGCGGCGGCAAAAAAACTTGTCTCTGATTTTGTGGGAATCGATATGATAGCAGGACCCAGTGAAATACTGATCATAGCAGATGAATTCTCAAATCCCAAATACATAGCGGCTGACCTGATATCCCAAGCGGAGCACGATGAGATGGCGGCAGTCATACTCGTTACTGATTCACCACGATTGGCAAGGGAGGTCACTAAGGCATTGGAAAAGATGATTGAAGAAATGGACAGAAAAGAAATCATCAAGAAGGCCATGAACAACTATGGTGCGGCCATCATAACCAATTCTCTGGAGGAATCAATCAATATCGCCAATGAGATAGCACCGGAACATCTGGAGATCGCCACCAGAAATCCATTTGAAGATTATAAGAAGATAAAAAACGCAGGGGCAATATTCCTTGGAGAATACACACCGGAACCGGTGGGAGACTACTTTGCGGGCCCTAACCACACACTGCCCACAAGCTCCACATCCAAGTTTTCCTCAGCCTTGAGCGTGGATGATTTCATCAAAAAAACGTCTCTCCTCTATTACAGCAAGGAAGCCTTGAAGGAGTATGAGGAAGACATCGTCAGATTCGCAAATGATGAAGGCTTCACAGGCCATGCAAATGCTATAAAAGTCAGATTTGAAGGAGAAAGCAATGATTGAATTAAAGAGAAGTGTCCGAAATCTCAAGCCCTATTTTGTCAATCAGGTACCCTACAGGGTAAAAATGGATGCCAATGAAACCAAGAATTATTTGTTGGATCAGGAAGCTCTGTTTGAAAAGATTGAGGCCAATATCTATCCTGACAGCGATGCTACGGTACTGAGGCAAAAAATGGCCGACTATTATGGGTGCGGGCAAAACAACATCATGGTAGGCAATGGATCAAGCGACATGATCAACCTGGTCATCAATGGCTTTTGCGAGACCGATGACAGCGTTTTAAGCTTTACACCCTCCTTCAGCATGTATGAGACCTACTGCGACATGGCGGGTGCCAGGCTGGTAAAGCTGGGCAGCAACGGTGATTTTTCTGTTGAGCTTGATGAACTGATAGACAAAGCCAGAGAAATAATGCCGAAGATAGTCATAATCTGCAACCCCAATAACCCAACTGGTTATTACATAGAGAAAAAAGACGTGATCAGGGCTCTGGATCAAATAAAGGATTCCATCATCATATTGGATGAGGCCTACATAGACTTTGGCGGGGAATCATGTGTGGATCTGGTCGATCAATATGAAAACCTGATAGTCATGCGAACCCTGTCAAAAGCATTTGGCCTTGCGGCGCTGAGGGTTGGCTGCATGATCACAAATGAAGCAATGGTGAACAAGCTCTGGGCCATCAAATCCCCATATAATCTAAATGCCATCTCACAATATTACGGTACTATGGCACTTGACAGATCGTCAGAAGTGACTGCTTTCGTTGAAGAAATTGCCATACATAGAGAGAAACTGGCCGCTAAACTCAAAGCCTTGGATTTTGAAGTCTATCCGAGTAAAGCCAACTTTATCTTTGTTAAGCATAATCGACATGATTTGTTTGAACAGCTATGCGAGAGAGGCATACTGATTAGAAAAATGCCTATGGGTCAAGTGAGTTATTACCGGATATCTGTCGGAACCCTGGAAGAGAACGAGATTCTGATCAAAGAATTGGAGGAAATACTATGAGAGCCTCAACGATTGAAAGAAAAACAAAGGAAACGGATATATTTGTCGAACTGAATATTGACGGTACTGGACAGGCTGATATCAGCACAGGGATTGGTTTTTTTGACCACATGCTTACCTTGATGGCTTTTCATGGCAGACTTGACTTGAATATCAGATGCCAGGGCGACCTGGAGGTGGATAGCCACCATACAGTTGAAGATATCGGGTTGGCATTGGGACAGGCCTTTGTTGAGGCCCTGTCGGATAAAAAAGGAATCAGAAGATATGCCAATGCCTACATTCCCATGGACGAGTCTTTAGCCAGAGTAGTCCTAGATATCAGCAACAGACCCTATCTAGTCTATAATGTGGATCTGAAAAAAGACTATTTAGGTCAAATGGATACCCAGAATTTCGAAGAGTTTTTTAGGGCTTTTGCCATGGCGTCAAGGGTGACTTTGCATGTGGAAGTCCTCTATGGCAATAACGACCACCACAAGATCGAGGCTGTCTTCAAGGCCTTGGGACGGGTATTGTCAGAAGCCACTGACATTACAGACGATAGGATTTCTTCCACAAAAGGGGTGCTGTAGATGCATGTGATATTGGATTATGGATTGGGATATCTCTACTCGGTGCAAAAGGGATTCGAGAGAGTCGGATTGGACACCGTCATCACAGATGACCTGACCATGATTAGGAATGCTAAATCAATCATACTGCCCGGCGTAGGCGCTTATAGAGACGCAGTCAAACTGCTAAGAGAGAAAGGCATGTTTGAAGTGATCATCGAAGAGGCAAAAAAAGGCAAGCCTGTTTTGGGAATCTGTCTGGGTATGCAGCTACTTTATGACAAGAGCTATGAATATGGTGAATATGAAGGATTAGGTCTGATACAGGGAGAGATAAGGATCATGGACATTTCCCTGAAGGTGCCCCATATGGGATGGAATTCCCTCATCTTCGATAGACCTGAGGATCCATTGCTGAAATATATCTCCCAAGGGGATTACGTCTACTATGTCCATTCATATTATGCGGATTCAGATAAAAAAGAAGTCGTAGCCCACTCAAACTATGAGATTGATATTCCAGGAATTGTGAAGAATGAGAATGTTTACGGCATACAGTTCCATCCCGAAAAAAGCGGTCTGGTTGGGCATAACATACTAAGAGCTTACAAGGAGTTGATCATATGATACTGTTTCCAGCGGTGGATATAAAGGATAATAAATGTGTGAGACTGACACAAGGAGACTTCAACAGAATCCAGATCTATTCGGACAATCCGGTTGACATGGCCATAAGATGGGAGCAGGCCGGCGCTGAATACCTGCATGTCGTTGATCTGGACGGTGCCCAATCGGAGTCTCTCATCAACAAACGATCCATTAGAGAAATCGTAAAAAGCATCTCCATTCCCATTCAGATCGGTGGTGGCATCAGAACCGGAGCGAGAATAAAGGAGTTGCTGTCCATAGGCGTCAGCCGCGTCATATTAGGCACCATAGCGGTGGAGAATCAGGCGCTGCTGATGGAACTGTCCAAAGCCTATGCCAGTCAAATGGCGGTTTCTGTCGATGCGGTGGAAGGCAAGGCGGCAGTTAGAGGCTGGAAGGACGTAACAGCTGTGGATGTTATGGACATCTGCGAGATGATGGAGAAGGTCGGCATTAAAACACTGATCTATACGGACATATTGAGAGATGGGATGCTGAAAGGACCTAATACAGCCATGTACAAAAGACTTCAGAATATGACAAATCTTGATATTATAGCATCAGGTGGCGTGACAACGATACAAGATATTGAAGACCTGAAAGCTATAGGGCTATATGGTGCCATCATCGGAAAGGCTCTTTATGATGGCAAACTGGATTTCAAGGAGGCGCTGAAATGCTTGCAAAAAGAATAATTCCATGCCTGGACGTAAGAAACGGTAGGGTTGTGAAAGGGAAGCAATTCAAGGATATCGTAGATGTGGACGCCCCTGAAACCCTAGGAAAATATTACAGCGACAATGGGGCGGACGAGCTTGTGTTCTATGATATAACCGCATCCAGCGACGAGAGGAAAACATCCCTTGAGTTTGTCAAAAAGGTGGCCGATGAAATCAACATCCCCTTCAGCGTTGGCGGTGGCGCATCTACTCTGGCGGATTTCACAGAGATTCTCAGAAATGGGGCAGACAAGGTATCCGTCAACTCAGCGGCGGTAAGGAATCCGGAGCTGATTCGAGAGGCCTCAGAGAGATTTGGAGCCCAATGCGTGGTGCTATCCATAGATGCCAAGAAAAACGATAAAGGCTCCTGGACTGTCTACACCAAAGGCGGCAGGGAAGATACCGGGCTGGATGCCGTTGCTTGGGCAGTCAGAGGTGTTTCCCTAGGTGCCGGTGAAATAGTCGTCAACAGCATTGACAAGGATGGCATGAAGGACGGCTATGACACGGATCTGTTGACTCAGATCACAAGCCAAGTAAGAGTCCCTGTCATCGCTTCCGGCGGCGCTGGAGAAATGAAGCACTTCAAAGAAGTCGTCGAAAAATCAGATGTTGATGGCATACTGGCCGCCTCGGTATTTCACTTCGGAGAAATCAACATTATTGAGTTGAAGCAATATCTGAGGGCGAATGGTATAGAGGTCAGAATATGATAGGTGAGGAAGAAATGAATTTAGATATAAATACTAAAGAATTGCTGCAGAAAATAAAATTTGACGATAAGGGATTAGTTCCAGCCATAGCGCAAGATGTAAAGACAAAGGAAGTTCTCATGTTGGCCTATATGAATGCGGAATCCATCGCCAAGACACTTGAAAGCGGGTACGCATGCTATTATAGCAGAAGTAGACAATCACTATGGACAAAGGGGGAGACCTCCGGTCATCTCCAGGAAATCAAGGGTCTGTATTATGACTGTGACGCTGACACAATTCTGCTCAAAGTACTGCAAACCGGACCGGCTTGCCACACCGGGCAATATTCCTGCTTTCACAATCCGGTTATAGGTGATATTAATCTTCCAGAAGAAGATATTCTGAAAAAACTGTATGGCATCATCGCTGACCGAAAAGAAAACCCGGTGGAGAAATCCTACACCAATTATCTCTTTGACAAGGGGATTGACAAAATACTGAAAAAAGTCGGCGAGGAGTCAGCCGAGGTGATCATAGCGGCAAAAAACAACGATAAACAGGAGCTGATATACGAAATCAGCGATCTGGTCTATCACACAATGGTGCTGATGATCAATCAGGGAGTCTCAACAGAAGATATAAAGGAAGAGCTGAAGAAGAGACATCAACAGACTTAGAAACCGTTATCCAGGGACTCTACAGTACTTATCTCCCACTTATCAACAGGGTTCTTGGTTTCAGGTGGTGTATAAAACACCATCTGGACCTTAGAAACCGTTATCCAGGGACTCTACAGTGCTTATCTCCCACTTATAGAAGTGGGAGTCTTAGCACAGTTAGTCATCGGATAAATTTTTACTGAAACAAGTTCATTTTACTGGATATTTATCTAAATACTCTTTAAGAATATCAGAACTGGATCCATAAAATAAAAAGAACTCATCTGAATCAATGTTATATATAAAGTGAGTCACAGTATCCAATTTACCTCCAAATCCACCCCATAGTACAATGCTATTCGCATCAAAACCTTTAATCTGCCATATTAACTCACTAAAATCAATATTATTTAAGACATCAGTCAAAAATTCATCATAGTTATAGTTAAATATCGTTTTTCCTTCATGATTTATCATTTTTAATTGCTGCATATTATTTGAATAGGATAGAATTGCCATATAATTATTGTCTTCTGAAACTTTAAAATCTATTATACCATCAGCTTCATAAAACAATAATGACCTATCAGTTATAATTGTGGAATTTTGGTGTTTTTCTATCTCCCGAATTTTGTCTAGTCCTAATCTTGGGTCATGACTAAGAAAATAAATACTGCTGTTAGTGATTTCAACTTGCACTGTGTTTTCTATAATTTTCAACATATTCATTATATTACTATTCTCATTTTCAAGTTCATTAATTTTACTAATATAATCTGACAAATCATCATTCGTGCTTTCATTATTAATTGAGATTGCAGAACATCCTGTAATTAATAGTATAATAATAATGATACTTATGAATCTCATTTTCTCTCTCCTCGATAAAACCATAGACTTTAGCGTTAACTTGTAGGTTTGCAAATTTCGCAAATAATAATTACTTGTTTACATTTCATTGTATCATACAAAAAAAAATAATACAAAGATGGGCAAAAATTGGTGATTCACATTTAACCCAATAAATCTCAATAAAAAAAGTACGTGCCTTAACGACAGCGCGTACTTTTTGCAATTATATAAAATTTTACTGAAACAGATATTTAAACAACGGTGAGCTTTCATCGATGACCATGGTTGTACCTGATAGCGTGCTCTTATACATCTCCAGAGTCCTGTAGAATTCATAGAATTCGGGATCAGCACTGTAGGCCTGGCTATAGATTTGTGCGGCTAAGGCATCTCCCTCACCTTTGAGGATCTCAGCCTCTTTTTTTGCTTCTGAAATCATAATGGCGGCATCCTTGTCAGCCCCTGATATGATCTTCAGCTTTTCCTCTTCGCCTTCAGAACGGTATTGCTGGGCCTTTTGCTTTCTTTCGGCCTCCATTCGGGCATATATATTCAGGATGTTGCTTTCATGAAGATCGGTTTTAAGTATTCTGTTATCGATGACCTCTATACCGTATTTGATCATTTCCTTGTTGACATCATTGACGACTTGCTGCGACATCCCCTCGATATAGACCTTGTCCGCAATCAATGTGTGGGCATCGGTTTTACCGACCTGGACATTGATCTCGGAATACAATATGTCATCCAGTCTCAGGCTGGCTTGATTGAGATTCTTCATTGTCACCCTGAACAGCAGGGGATCTACTATCTGCCATTGGGCATTATTGCTAAGAATCAATATTTTTTTATCAAATGTGGTGACTTGTCTTGATGCGGTCTTGTATGTGATCAGCCTGTTCTCGAATTTCTCAACATGCTCGATAAAAGGCATTTTAAAATGAAGTCCAACTTTTGTCGAAACGGACACATTTGCGTAACGGTTGCTGCTGTTGATTGTATTCATCACATAATCATAATTCGATGGCTTGACGATCACCTTCTGGACCTCGCCAAATCTTGTTACGATGGCATGCTCCCTTGTATCTACTGTATAGGCTGAATTGGCAACCAGTATGACAGCAACAATTATCAGTATAATCAGTATTCCTTTTTTCATGTCACACCTCCTATTGGTTTGCTGTAGCGCCAACTACAGCATTTGCGTCATTTATGACGGCGCCTTTGACAGGCAGCATTGTGATATTGTCACCATTCACAATGTAGACATCCATCCCCGGAAGGATCTCTCCCATAGCCTCAAGATACATTCTGGTTCTGGTGATGGCAGTCGCTTCCTGGTATCTCTCGAGAATCTGCACGAATCTGGACACATCACCCTCTGCCTGGTTGACTCTGACTGTCTTATAGGCTTCGGCCTCATTCAATAGCATTTCCTTTTGAGCCCTGGCTTCAGGAATGACTTTGTTGAAGTATTGGTTGGCTTCATTGATATACTTTTCCTTGTCCTCTCTAGCACTTGCCACGTCTGTAAATGCGGCGGATACGGCAGCTGGCGGATCCACATCCTGTAGCTGCACGGCAATAATCAGGACACCTAAACCATATTTATTGGCTATCTCCTGAATATCCTCAAGCATTTCCTGCTGCATGACGGCTTTGTTCAGCGTCAGGATATTGTCAAGATTGTGATTGGCCACAACCCTTCTGATTCTGGAGTATGCTGCCAGCTCTAAGGTTTCCCTTGGAGCATTGACATTCAACAGATAGGCTTCCGGATCGATGACCTTGTATTGAACGATCACTTCGACTTCGACCAGGTTCTCATCACTGGTAAGCATCACCTTTTCCGACATGACATCAGAATAATACTGATTAGAGAATTCACTGATATTCGTACTTGTGTTGAATTCGCTTCTGAATCCGTACTCAATCCTTCTCACCTCTTCAGTATTGACAAATTCCACAGTTTCAATAAATGGAATCTTAAAATTCAGTCCTGACGTCGACACAGTAGCCCTGTGAGCCCCAAACCTGAATATTAGAGCCTGCTCGCTCTGGTCAAGGGTGTAGAAGGAACCGCTGACAGCGGAAACCGCTAATAGGATGATAATTACAAATACAATTGTTTTCTTTGGGAATTTCCCCAGATTCGGTCGCTTGTTCTTATTGACCGGATTTCCCTGCTCATCATATTCACGGACCTTTTGTCTATTCATAAAATCAGAGAAGGGGTTAGCCTTTCCGTTTGCCGCTCCCTTGAAGATTGAAGAAACAACACTGATGATGATCATCAGTATGATTATAGGAATAAATGAATTCATGTCTTATCCTCTCCTTTGAATTGGTTGATTTTTCACACAATACTTATTATATATCATTTTAGATATAAAAGGAGATTAATTTATCATTAGAAAAATTGTTTTGACAATTGACAAATATACTGAATCTAATTATAATAAATACAATATTGAAAGCAGTGATGGGTCGAGTAAGCTTGATACAGCTTTTTAGAGAGAAAATACCACGGGTGCAAGTATTTTCAGGCATGACAAGTTGAAAACTAACTTTGAGCAAAGTCCGAGCTCCATTGAGGTAAGGACTTCGTGCAGGCGCGATAAGCCTTCAAAGCACCAATTAGGGTGGAACCACGTGATAATATCTCGTCCCTTTCCAGGGAGGAGTTTTTTTATTTTTGAGGAGGATGAAATGATAAGAATTACATTGCCGGACGGCAGTATCAGAGCGTATGAACAAGAAATAAAGGTGATTGATGTGGCAAAAGACATCAGTGAGGGATTGGCCAGGGTGATACTGGGCGCTATGGTCAATGGCAAGAAGGTTGGACTGGATCATTTGATAACCGAGGATAGCAAGGTAACCCTGCTTAAATTCGAGGATGAGGAAGGCCAGGACATATTCCGACATACCAGCTCCCATATTATGGCGCAAGCTGTACAGAGGCTGTTTCCAGGCACCATTTTAGCCATAGGGCCTCCAATAGACAATGGCTTCTATTAT
>JAUYTY010000135.1 GCA_030694905.1 Eubacteriales bacterium
CCGGCATTTGCCTTTTCTATCACTTCCAAAGGCTCACCCTTCAAGTCAATCAGATTGACCAACGCCGCATAGGCTTCATTTTTCTCGAATCCCTTGATGAATTTTTTCAGGTCCTGCTTATTCTTTCTGTCTATAAAGTACAGAATCTGACGATACTCCTCTTCCTCGAGATAGAATTCGTTCAGCAATCCCTTCAGGTATTCCGAGCTTCCAATCTCCAATACATAATTGGTTCTGTATCTGCTGAGTATCTCATTGGCTAGAAGAATGATCTCCCTGTCTGAGGCTACTGTATTGAGTCCAAGACACTCAACGCCCATCTGTCTTATTTCCTTGATGCTTCCTCCCGATTGCTTGAATATCTTCTCGTAGTAAAATATCTTGAGCTCCAGGCCCGGTTGCCATCTGGGAAGAAGATTGTTCAAAAGATTTGAGGTGATATCCGGTCTGAGTATTGAAATGCTGCCATTGGCATTCATGACCTTGACGATGGATTTCTTATTGGATCTGGTATTGATTTGGATGTATTTGTCATAGTCCTCGATGATTCCCGGTTCATAGTTCTTGTAGTCTTTCTTCATGACCATGCTTTCAATATCATTCTTTAAAGTGTGGCGTTTCTCAGCGTATGCCATTTCGTCTTTAATATTTGTAAATCTCATGTTTCCCTCCTGATTTTTGCGAATAAAAAATGCCATTCGGATTTGACATCCAAATGGCATAAAGGTTCTTTATTCCATCACAGATGCCGTCTTCTTAGTAAAAACTAATAGAGCTTGCATCCGTGAACTTAACGTTCTACAGCAAACTCTCGCCTCTATGATGATGTACATTAAATTGTGCTGGTTGTTGAATCAATAATTCTCTCATCGGAGTAACTCCCTAATAGAATATTTAAAATAATATCACCATATGACAGGCTTGTCAATATGGCGATATTATTTTTATTGCATTATTATGGTATGATCCAAGTTATACTTTGATTGCTTATTCCACGTATACTTCCACTATCTCTCCAGTATCTGACTCCACTTCTACAATTTTGCCCTCTGCGCCGTTTCTGATCATCTCCATAACCTCTCCAAGATCGATGCCCTTCATGGACTCCTCAAAATTCTTGTCGAAGCTTTTTCCGATTTTCAATCCGGTCTCTACCAAAGCTATGGGAATATTGACTTTTACCTTGGTGTTTTTGCCATTCTCATTGCTCAACACTTTGATTCTTAGCCATTTTGGCTTTTCGCCTGTGCTTTCATGAATATTCAGTTCCTTGCTGTCATCAATGGATGCCAGCAGTCTGGAACCTTCATCTGCTGTAATGGTGCCTTCCTCTATCATTTTCAATATTTTCAGTTTTTCCTCGTTCATTTAATCCTCCTATATGGCTTCGCCGTTTAATATTTTTAGCGCCTGTTCCGAAGAAAGCTCGCCTTTGCTGAGCTTATCGAGCACTTCGCTTTGATTGACCAGATCTTTCCTGGCCGCTTCCTTATATCCCAACGATTCTATGATCTCATCCAATAATCGCCTCACCGTCGGATATGATACACCCAGCTCTTTTTCAATTTCTTTTATATTGCCTCTGTTTTTGATGAATATCTCTGCAAAATACTTTTGGTCCTTGTGCAACTGACAAAACTTACACAGTTCAAACTCTCCTGTTATAGCCGTTCCACATCTTCTGCAGGCCAATTGGGTCACCTTCAATTTATTGTCACATACCGGGCAAACGCCTATGACCTCTTTTTTCATTTCAACCTTTCTCATCATTTCGTATAAACCTCCACTTCAGTACCTTCATTTTCATCAAATATCTCAACAATCACCATGGGTGGTGATTCTTTGAAGACATCAAACATCATTTTGATATCTTTTCTGTCTAATTTCTGAAGAATTTCTTTCTCCTCCGAGTGATTGATTCCCATCATGATACCCCATGATGCCAGGCTTCCCACCAATCCTAGTGGAATGGGCGGTAGATTGATGTTCCTGCCATTTCCACCCTCTTTGATTTTTATTTTAATCCATCTTGATTTTTTGACTATCTCAGGGGCGTTTTTCATTTCCTCAATCACCTTGATGCCCTCATTAACGCTCAGTTTTTTCTCACCTATCAGATTCAGCACTTCCATAATCTCATTCATCATTATTTACCTCATTAATTATTCTTGATGTGTTATTAATTTTATTGATTTTATAATTAAATATGTTTATTTAATTACATATTAAATCATTATGTTTAATATGTCAATACTATTTATTAATTATTTTAATATATATATAAATATAATTGATTATTGACAATTTTTATAATAAAAAGCAAGAGCTTTTAGCTCTTGCTTTGTTCTTAATGGATGTTATTAGACAGATTTATTGTAAACTACCGATAATATCCTGAAATTTACTGATAAATAGGTTGATTTCGTCGTATGTGATATTGAGTGCGGGGACAATCCTTATGACGCTGCCTGCTGTAACATTAAGCAACACCTTGTTTTGAAAAGCCTTGTCCTTTATGCCGGCCGCATGTTCTCCTACGTCTACACCAAGCATCAGACCCTGTCCTCTTATCTGTCTGATCATATTCGGATGTTCGCTTTGTATATCGGACAATCTTTTTTTGATATAGTTGCCCTTATCGACAACCTCTGATAAAAACACCTCATCGATGACTTCCTTCAGAACAACGCATCCAACCGCACATGCCACAGGATTTGCGCCAAAGGTCGTTCCATGATCTCCCGGAACCAGCACATTGCTGCATCTGTCGCCGGCCAATACGGCACCTATCGGAAATCCGCCTCCCAGGGCTTTTGCCACAGTCACAATATCCGGTACAATGCCGTAGTTTTCAAAGGCAAACATCGAACCTGTACGCCCTACACCTGATTGTATCTCATCGATGACCAACAGAAAATCATGCTTCAAAGACATTGATTTTATTGTGTCCAAGAAATACTTGTCAATTTCTACGACTCCGCCCTCTCCCTGGATGATTTCAATGAATACAGCACACACATCGTCGCTGACCAGATTAGTAAAGCTTTCAGTATCATTAAAATCAAAAAACGAGACGTCTGGAATCAACGGTTCAAAGCTCTCTCTATATTTCGGCTGTCCGGTGATTGAAAGCCCGCCGCAAGTCCTGCCATGAAACGAATTGTTAGCCGAGAGAATCCTTGTTTTACCGGGAGATTTACTGCGTCCATATTTTCTGGCAATCTTGATGGCGGCTTCATTTGATTCAGTCCCGGAGTTGGTAAAAAAGACCTTGTCCGCAAAAGTATTCTCCACCAGCAGCTTTGCCAGTGAAACTGCCGGTCCGGAGGTAAAGTAATTGGACAGATGGATATACTTCTGTGACTGCGTCATCACTTCTTCAAGAATTTTTTTATTGTTATGTCCAAAACAATTAACTGCGATGCCACTGAACATATCCAGATACTCATTCCCTGCCATGTCCGTCAGAAAGACACCGTCTCCTGATCTGATCTCCAAGGGTATTCTCCCATAAGTACCCATTATATATTTGCTGTCCTGTTCCATCAGTTCCATTTTTTCACTCTCCTATCTTCTATCTCTTAAATCTTCCAATATTTGTGTCTTGTTGGCTGTTTTTTCATCCTTCATTTTGACAATACGTGCTGGAGAGCCTGCAACCACGGCTCCTTCAGGCACGCTTTCAGTAACGATGGCGCCAGCGGCAACCACGGCACCATTACCGATGGCAACGCCTTCAAGTATGACGGCGTTAGCGCCTATCACAACATCATCGCCTACGATCACAGGTGTCTTGCTGGGGGGTTCCAGTACGCCTGCTATGACAGCACCTGCACCGATATGGCAGTTTTTGCCGATAATGCCTCTAGCGCCGACGATGGCGCCCATGTCTATCATGGTTCCTTCCCCTATCTCTGCGCCGATATTGATCAGCGCGCCCATCATGATGACAACCCCTTTTCCGATTTCCACACGATCTCTGATGACTGCTCCAGGTTCTATCCTCGCTGATATCTCTTTTGTGTCAAGCAGCGGAATGGCGGAATTTCTTCTGTCGGATTCAACATCATAATCATTTATCTGTTCTTTGTTCTCGGAAAGAATGCGTTTTATTTGCTCGTACTCTCCAAAGACCACTGCGCTCTGGTTACTTCCATATACCCTGCAGTCTCTGAAATCTATGGCTGCCAGATTGCCGTTGATATATAGCTTGACGGGTGTTGTCTTAACAGCGTCTTTTATGTATCTGGCAATCTCATAGGGATCTGTCAATTTCTCTTTATTCATCTCACGTCTCCTAGGCTATAATTTAGTATTCTACCACAAATAAATATTATATTCTATTGTTTTTTTGTATTATTATTCACATTTTTTAGTTATTTTCGATCATGCTGTTCATGTCGTATAATCCTGCTTTTCTGCCAGTCAAATATATGGCTGCTTTCAATGCACCCTCTGCAAATACGCGCTTTGACAGTGCAGAATGATTGATTTCAATAACCTCGTCCTTACCGGCAAATATAACCGAGTGGTCTCCTGATATGGTGCCTCCTCGTATAGAATGGATACCAATCTCATCTGCCTGACGCTTTGTCTCATTGCCGGATCTGCCATAGACACAGCTTCGCTCTTTTTCCAAGGAATGGTTGATCCCTCTGATCATCATTCTGGCTGTGCCGCTTGGCGCATCTTTTTTCAGGTTATGATGCTTTTCTATAATCTCAATATCATACCCATCCGACATCAGTCGAGTTGCTTGTTGAAGCAACTTGAGAACAACATTCACGCCGTATGACATATTGGCGCTGTTGAATATGGCAGTTTTTTCCGCTGCTTCCTCTATCGCCTTATAGTCGGCATCGTCATAGCCTGTTGTGCACAACACTACTGGCAGCTTTCTCTCAATGGCAAAAGCCAGTATTGGTGCAAGAAGCTCTTTGCTGGAAAAATCCACAATCACATCAATCGGTTCTTTTATATCATTAAAATCCTGATAAATCGGATATGTCGCATGTGCAGAGATTCTGTCAACCCCTGCACTTATGTTGAACCGGTCATTGTCTGTCGCTATGCTGGTGATGGTTCTGCCCATGGCGCCATTACAGCCCACCAGTAAAATATTCAAGCTCATGCCATCACCTCAACAATCCTGTTCTGACCATAGCTTTTCTCAATCTCTCCTGATTGGATGGCTCCATTTCGCACAAAGGCATCCTCAGTTCTCCCACATCAAAGCCCATCATGTTCAGAGCCGTCTTGACCGGGATTGGGTTTGTTTCGATGAAAAGGCTTTGAATGAAATTGAGCAGATCAAGCTGCATCCTTCTTGAACCTTCTATGTCGCCGTTAAGGTACTTCATGACCATCTCGTGTGTCTCGCCTGGCAATACATTAGATACGACGGATATGACCCCTACACCACCCAATGAAAGAATCGGAACGATCATATCGTCATTGCCTGAGTAGATGACAAAATCCTCGTTTGTGATTCTACTTAAAACCTCAGCGGCATATCCGATATCCCCTGTGGCATCCTTCATGGCAACAATATTTTTGTGATTCGACAGCTCTATTATCGTATCCGCTTCGATTTTCATGCCGGTTCTGGATGGCACATTGTATAGAATCATTGGTGTGCTCACATTGTCCGCAATCATCTGGTAATGCTTGATCAGTCCCCTTTGGGTTGTCTTGTTGTAATAGGGTGTTACCAGCATAAGCGCATCAACGCCGATTTTCTCGGCATATTGGCTTAGCTTTAGTCCATAATTGGTGTCGTTG
>JAUYTY010000136.1 GCA_030694905.1 Eubacteriales bacterium
GATACGCTTAATATGCTTATGAAGTACGTCTAAACTAGGCGCTTCATCCAGTATTTCTATTAGGATGCAAGTTGTATCAAGAATTGTCATCTCATGAAAATTGTAACTAGTTCTTAAAAAAACTGGGAAAGCATTTTTATCAATCCATGATTTAATGATGACGTAATCATCGATGTTTTCTTTTAGATATGTTTCTATTGTCCTTGTCAAGGTAGTCACCTCCTAATATAACATTATATACTTGAAATATAACATGTATAATGTTATATTTCAAGTCATTTTTGTTGATTAGCATTAGGCGTGTTACATCTTTGGAATTATCCTTGCCACAAGCTCGCATAAATCCTTTGAAGCCTTCTGAGCCATTTCGACAACCCGGTCATGGGAATGCTTGACCTTCTGTATCCCTGTTGCCATGTTGGTAATGCAGGATATGGCCAAGACATCAACCCCTAGATAATTGGCGACAATGGTTTCAGGCACAGTAGACATGCCCACCGCATCGGCGCCATGGCGCTTGATCATTTCAATTTCCGCTTTTGTTTCATAGTAAGGACCCATGAAGCCGGCATAAACACCTTCACCGATTTCTAAAGACATCTCTTTTGCTGTTTCTTTTGCAAGATCTAGATATTTATGGCAGTAGGGTTCAGTCATGTCAGGAAAGCGAGGTCCAAATCTTTCATCATTGTGACCTACTAGAGGATTGGTTCCCATGAGATTGATGAAGTCATTGATGAGCATTAGTTTTCCCGGTTCCAGATTTAGATTGATGCCACCTGCGGCATTCGTAACGATTATCTTCTCTACCCCCAGCATTTTCAATACATACACGGGGTAAGTGACTTCCTTCATTGTATAGCCTTCATAAAAGTGGAACCTACCGGAAAGGCAAATCACCTCTGTGTTGTTAATTCTTCCTTGGATCCATTGTCCTTCATGACCTTTGACTGTTACAACTGGGAAATGAGGGATTGATTCATAAGGGATGATCTCTTTATACTCCATTATATCAATCAGTCCTGAAAGACCTGAGCCTAAAATAATGCCTATTTTAGGACTTGTTCTGCTTTGTGACTTAATAAAATTTGATGATTGCAATACTTTATCATACATGGTTTTTCATCCTTTCTTTATTTAATACTTGCATACGAGTTGACTTTAAAACAACCCTCCATTATTTGCCTGACTTTTGATGCGTTTCAGAAACCGTGTTCTCCCTTTTGGACTCACACAATTATTAAATCATTTTGCCGGTTTTTATGCAACGTCAAAATAGAAACAGGAAACTTTATGGCTTATTTATAAGCATAGAGTTCCCTGTTTAAAATAACTATAAAAAGCGTTTCAACTCTAAAACGTGCTTTATGGTGTCGCTCCCATGTATCAATTGTAACTGTGGGAAGAGGAGCATCACCTACATCAACTAATGAATAGGTTCATAGGTCCATATAGCGTTATAGTAATAGGTGTACCCAACTCTATCAATTATATCAACGTAAGTAATAACCCACTCTTCGAATTTGTATATTCCATCAGCTACATAGATAGGGTCAAATGCACTGTTCTCTGCTATGTAAGTGTTCGCTGCTTCGGCATATTCGCTGTATGTCGAGTTGATGGTATGGGTTGTGCCACCTGTGCTCAGCTCGCCGTATGGGGTGGTGAAGTTCAACGCATAGATGATCGGAACCGCAGTAAACAGGGCAGTAACAGTCATGTCACCGGTCACAGTGAAGGTATCGCCAGTGTCCCATCCCATGAAATTATAATAATTGTATTCGTCAGAATCCTTTGACGGAGTAAACCAAACGTAGTCCGAAACATTGTACGTTCCAGCTGGCAATAAAACTGTAAAGGATGGATCTGATCCGTTAAGGAATGTCACCTCATAAGTAATGTAGACGGGTCTGATCGTCCAGTTTTCGTACACACCTGGATTGGTCTTAACATCCCACTTAACAAATTCTCCACCACCCTTGGAAATCTCCCAGTGCTTGAATGGATAAGTTAGGGTTTCATCAGGATGAACAGGGGTTGTGCTCAAAATGTTGGGTAGATTGCCAATGTTGACCGTAACTCTATCGACGGATATTCCATTATGGTCCTGTATGTTAACATCAAATGTCTTTACCTTCATTACAGCGGTGAAGGTGATATCGTTACCCGCAATCGGAGGATTCTTCGGATCATAATCCACTATTCCGTCGCCATTCGTATCCCAACCGAGCATTTCACAACCGTTATAAGCGAACCAGTCTGAGTTCGGAATTACAATTGGCTCACCAAATCCATAGGTTCTAGTCCATGTCGAAATCTCTTGAAAAAATGTCCTTCCCATAGCTGAATATTCCATAGCCGGGTATTTAATGGTGACTGTGCAGTTAACCGTATTCCGATACTCCGCTATATAACGGGCGAGCGTTAGAAAGTTGAAAGTCACTCCTTCATATAGCGCTTCATAATGTGCCTTATAGCAATCGGTTAATGTGCCGGAAGCGCTGTAAATCGGTTTTGAGGTATCTAGACCGTAGAAAACATTGTCACTTCCATACCGCAGTGCTATCTGCATCGTAATGCACTCGTCAAAATAATAATTACCACCTGTGTATGCCCTATAGCCTGAATCAACGAACCATTCTGTGAATTCCTTACCAGGTGTACTATTGAATCGTACAGGAGGAACTGGCTTATCTCCGCCGTTCACAGCATATACATCAAAATTCCACTTGCCATCATAAAAGGTAGTGAAAGAAACCAAGCGCTGGTATGGACTCAAGTAAATTTTATATATGGTGTCACCCATAATCGGCTCGTTAAAATTGTTTTCATAACCTATCGTCTTATGGGTCAAAATATAGGCGGACAGATCAATCGAACCAGGTATTTGGGCTACCATAACAGTTCTTTCATCCAAAATGGTTTCCTGACCGTCAATGTCGAGCACATAGGTAGCTTGGACGGTCTCAATACCGGAAACCTTCGAAGCGTCGATACTGGAGTCAATCCAGGTCAGCTTGACCGTCTTGGGCGTGTCGATCGCAACGGCCGTTCCATTGATATCAAAGTATATCTCCCGTGGGCCAGTGAAGGTTAGGGCACCACCGTTGTAGTATATATATACCATGACGTCGAGACGTTTTATATCCTGACCCAAAAGTGTCTTATTTACAATGATCGCATTATTCTGGGTGGATAAGTAAGGAGAAGAAAATCGAATGTTGAATTTGGACGAATCCACGAGACTGCCCGTGACCTTCTCCCCTGTCTTAATATCGATGAACTCGGCGGCAAGTAGACCGTTGGCGCTATTCAGCGGCAGTGACTCTGTGTTCATCAGTATGTGCGACTCATTGTTCAGGAATTTCGACAGGACATAGCGGTCCCCCACCGATAACAGGGGAAACTTGAGATCGAGCACTGTCAATCCAGCTTTTGCGCTAAAGGTCTTAGATTCCACAAAGAGTTCCATTTCCAGGTATAATCCGAGTTCCATATAGATAGCACCATCGAGAGTGATTTCCTTTCTGCCATTATAAATATAGTCATTTGGATATGTTTTTATGATAGTTGCGTGTGCAAATCCATATAAATCAATATATGCCCCGAACTCAAGAGAGGTACCCATCTTGCCCATGTCCTCCAATCCAAGGAATGATATGGTCATGGTCCCTTTCAGACCAGCTTTGAAACCCACGTATCCCGCGGCGTAGATGTCAATTGCATACCGGTTGTTGCCAAACAGTTCGTTGTCGTATGTTATCAGATAACCTCCCAGAGAGCTGCCAGCTAACCCTATCTGACGGGCTGATAGGAGAGTCGCCTCTGAGGAAATCCCAGCTGCAAAATTGGCTTTGATAACAAAATCCAGCTTGATACGAAGTTCGGCTATCGGTAAATCGGGGATGATTTTAATCGGGATATCAATTATATTGGCCTCTACCAGGTCAAGATAGTCGCCCTTGTCTCCAAGTACCTTTTTCAGAATGTCTGCCGGATCATCGTCATCATCGCTTTCCGCGTTACCCTGCAACAGCTTATTGATTTCCTCTGTAACGTCAATATTATATTCGTATTCTGGCGACTGGCTCACAGATTTAACCAGCACGCTCATGAAAATATCGGTCTGGGAATACAAATTGATTGCATAATCAAAATCAAAATCATTCCAGTTATTTATTTTTCCCCCGCCTTGCAGTGAGGCCGATAGATATTCCTTGATTGTAATATCAGCTTCTACCTGAATTTTATCCTTAATGACCGTGCTGTATTTGAGGGTCAGTGTCATTACAGGTGAATAGTCCTTTCCCCACTCGGACTCTGCAGCGGTTTTTGAATTGAAAGCATTTGGGAAGTTGGCATTATCCGTACCCCCTACAATGCAGGTGACTTCCAGGTCTTCAATATCTTTGAAAAGAAGCTCTACGGGTATTTCTCTGTGCTCTGTAGTCTCTGATGGCGACTTGAAGTATGCTTCACTATCTGCCAGGGATTGTATCGTAGGACTTTGCCCAATCGCTTGGTTGAGCATAGCTGTCATCTGACGAACTCCCTCGCTGTATTTTACGTCCTGAGCGATTTTATTGGTGTCGATTTGATCCAAGTAATCCTCTATGGGGATTCCCTGCTCCACATAGATGTCCAGTTTGTTGAAGACGTCCTCGGGGTTGCTGGCCTGTGTATTGAGGAGGAGTATATCATCGTTATCTCCTTCGCCTGCTATAAGGCTTTTCAGCACGACATTTCGGAATAGTATACTGTCATCATAAACACCGTTCCACAAGCATATGGTGTCACCGGCTTCAATGATGTATTTGTTAGCCGGAAGGGTATATGCGCCTTCTCCAAGGTCTGTCACATCGTCCCAGAGAACGTGTATAAGATTTTCCTTGAGTTCAATGATTTCAGTTTCAGCCTTATGTATCCGGAAAGACAGTTTCCGCACCGCTTCGTCTTCTCCACTAAAGCTCAGTATCTCGTTCTTCAGCGTGAGCTCGTAGAGGGTTCCACTAATATACGGCACTTCAGGCGATAGGGTATATTCTCCGTTTTCGCCTGTAACATTCAGTGCAGGTATGTCTGCCACGTGGGATGTGATGTCGATATGGTCCAACAGGTTCTCCGACGTCAGTGTTATGGCGGAAAGGATGGATATGGCATAATTGGGGTCGCAGTCCTCGATATATTTATTTGGGTCTACGAATACCCTCATATTGCTGTCTCGCAGGGCATAGCCGGCATAAAGCGTTATATCACGCTTAATCGCTAGGTCGGAGAAAAAGTCTTTGCTAAGCGCCTGGTCCGTATACCAGCCGATAAAGGCGTGGTTTTCCTTCACTGGCATCGGAACTACTGGGAGCGTTTCTCCACGAGGTACCTGAATCAGTGAGATGTCTGAGCCGCCATTGGTTTGGAATGTAACCGTCACCGTATCTGACAGTGTAGTATCTCTACCGATGGCTGTAAGTACGCCGCCCGTTCCCGTATATATTTTTCCCCCGATTGTTACGGTAACATCCTTATCCAACGTGATATTCTCAAGTTTAACGATAATCCCGCCGAGCACCACAGAGCCACTTGCGTGTATGTCCATTTGGTCAATTCGACCTGTTCCAATGATTTGCAGAGGTGCGTTTAAGCTCATATCCTTGATGACGCTACCGGCAGTGAGATCAACTATTACAGGCCTACCCTCCGATGGTATGATCACAAAATCTATGCCAGCAGCAGTGACTGTCATGGTGCCGTCTGCGTTCATTACCGCCTTGTCAAAGGTTCCTCCCAAGGCAAGCAAGCCTGTAGTGGCATCAAACGCCACGCTTAAGCCTTCCCAGGTAACAGTTCCTGTGTTGCAGATGGTTATCTTGGCGACTTTGGCGTCCCCGGAAAGAGCAAGATGTGTTTGGGTTATACTATTTAGTTCGACCAGTCCCAAATCTCCACCTGTGACACGGATACTATTTGGACCGCCACCACGAATGTGCGTTGTTTTTGTGACGATGACATTATTGAGTATCGCTTCACCGGATCCGATTCCTTCGGTCAGATAGAGATCGCCTGAGATTGTCATATTATTGAGAGTGACGCCGTCAGCTCGTACAAGCGCGTTTCCACTAACATTTTTACTGTATTCGCCTTTGGTATTATAAAAAGCTTTCACAACATTATCAAGAATGGTGACAACCTCAGCTCGTGTGACGTTCGCCTTAGGGTCGAAATTTCCACCAGGTCTGCCAGTTATGTATCCTGCCGTATGAAGACCGCTGACATAGCCTGACGCCCATGATGAAATGCCGCTCTTATCTTTAAACGGATTGAGGTCGTCGACTTTTTCAGGTATGTCAAATGCTCGGGCAAAAAGCGTTGCGGCTTCCTCCCGGGTAATATTGTCCCCAGGTCGCGCTTTGCCGTCAAAGCCAACCATAATGCCAGCAGTGGCAAGCTTTAATACATACTCATGATACCATTTTCCGATGTCAACGTCTGAGAATGGGTTGTCATCGACTGCGATGTATCCGATGGCCTTTGTTAATACAGTCGCCATTTCCCCACGGGTGATAGGGTTGTCCGGGTGAAATAATCCGGCATGACCGGTCAGAACGCCATAGTCAGACCACCTCTCAATGGCCGGCTCTGCCCAATGGCCGGATGTGTCGCCATACCGTGTCTCAACCGCCAAAGCTTCCACGGGTACGCTGCCGAGAATTAACGCTAGGATAAGAATTAAAGCCAAAGCGCGTTTTAAAAACAAATGCTTCATAAACACCTCTCCTTTTACTTTCATTATTAGAATATTTTAATTTTATAATTCGTTCTTTTTAGGCATAAAAAAGCCCCTGTGATAGTTGTTTTTAACTGCTATCATAGGGGTTTTTTCGCGTATCAAAAAGTGCAATTTTATCATTCGGAGCCATTGCAACCGAATAGTTGGAGGCCTCTCTCCCCACTTTTCCGCCGCTTGAGCTAAAGTAATGTAGGCCATATTGATGCCTCCCTTGCATTAATTGTATGCGTTTATGGTACATGCCTACGGGGAAAATTGAATATCAAGCGACGTTTTTTGTAAACCGCAGGATGAGATTTTTTATTGATTTTTGCGTTAAATACATAAAAATCTATATTTACTATTTAAAGTATAGCATGCCCATCAATCCTGTCAATACTTCTTGTTGATTGCTCTCTAATCCTCGTCTTCTAGCTTGATGACTGCTACTATAACTTGCTTGGTTTTTCGGGCCTCAACTTCACACACTTCCACTCTAAGGTTATCATAAATAAAGCTGTCACCCACTTTAGGCCAATGGCCCAATTGCTTGGTCACCCATCCATTTACGGTGGCTGCTTTTACTTCCTTATCAATGCCAATAATGCGGAAAAGCTTCTCTACACTAGCTCCTCCATTTACAAGGTATTCATAGTCCCCAATTTGTTCAAACTCTTTGATGACCTCATCATGCTCGTCCCAGATTTCACCTACAATCTCCTCGATGATATCCTCCAGGGTTACGATACCCATGGTTCCACCATATTCATCCGCCACAACTGCCAGATGGCATTTCTGTTCCTGCAGCAGAGGAAGAAGCTTGGAGATTTTTTCCGTGTCAGTAGTATGGACAACGGGTTTGATATAGGTGGATAGGTCATCAGATTTTCGTCGGAAGAAATCCTTGAGATGAATAACACCAATGATGTTGTCAATAGTATCCCGATAAACCGGTAGTCTTGAATATTCACTGTCGGCAAACAGGTTGTGTATTTTTTCAACGGGATCGTCTTCTGATAAGGCTATTAATTGCGTTCGCGGCGTGAGTACATCAGACACATCCAAATCATTGAACTCAATTGCGTTTCGGATCAGATCCCCTTCATGCTTCTCAATTTCACCGTCCTGTGTGGCTTCCTCAACCATAGTGATGAGCTCTTCTTCGGTAATGCCTCTGCTGTCTTTTAATCTCACAATTTTTGAAAGTAGCTTTTTCCATAGAGAAAAAATAATGTTTAGAGGTAATAGTATAATCGAAAACATCTTTAACATAGGTGCTGAAAACATAGCAAAGCTCTCCGGCGCTTCCTTTGCCAGACTTTTCGGAGATATCTCACCAAAAACCAATACCAGCATGGTCATTACTATGGTAGAAATGGTAACGCCTGCATCGCCATAACGATCAACAAATATGAGTGTTGCCAAAGATGCTGATGCGATATTGACGATATTATTGCCGATCAGGATAGTGGAGAGGATTCTATCATAATCATCTGCTAGCTCCAATACAAGCTTGGCCTTTTTACTACCGCTGCCAACCATGTTTTTAAGTCTTATTTTATTAATAGTAGAAAATGCCGTTTCGGTTGCTGAGAAATAGGCTGACATCAGTATTAGACCAACCAAAACAAAATATAAAATAGTATTATCACCGTTCATAACTATATGGTTCTCCTTTCTAACAACCCAAAAAAAGCATACCCTTTCCAGTATCTAAAATGGGTATACTTGAATATATGTCTTTTAATTGAATAAAGTAATCGACTGTTATCGTCGTCGCTACTGTCACTTTCCATAATCGGACTGAAACACCCCTTTTTTATTTGAATTCCAACTTATTGTAACATCTAGAGGTATTCATCGTCAATTAACATTATATTGAAATGGCATTATAATGAATGCTTCTAAAAAAAGGTGTTTGAGCAAGTGGAGACGGTTGGGGTGCTGTTGAAGGATGAGACGGTGGATTTTTTGTCTATGAGGATGATGTGTACAATGAGATTACAATAACCAACACCAAAGACGCCATCAATTTTATGGCCAAATATGAAATGGGATTATGGTCATCAGTACTGTTCACTCTATTGGAATGTAGATGTCTGTAAAGCTTTTCTCTTTCCATCGCTTCGGCGGTTCAGTCACATATAATTCGAATGGAAATGAGTCTCTAGGCTTCTCTTCTCCTTTGAATAGCCACTCCTGATACATATATTGCCATGCTGATTCATATTCTGGGGGTGAGATTTCAAAATGGCCAATGCCATACTTTCCACTAATCTGCAAAACATTAATATCTTCAATTTCATTTATTACAACATCGCTGGGTATTGTCATTGCTAAACTTGTCCTCAAATTCTCCGCATGTGTAATAAACGGATTATCATGATAAATCGTAAGGACCTTTGTTTCTCCTTCAATGATTAAATTGTTTGCTGTTGCAAACGAAAACAACTGATTGAACATTTTCCTGCTGTTTTTTCTAAATGCTGCATAACTACCTTTAAATCTTACATAAATAACCCTTGTATTAAAGTTTTCTATTGTTATATTTGGCTTTTCCACTACTACGCACCTCCGCATTTCATATATCCCTATTATACGTCAGGCTGTTTGATATTTCTTTTCCATTCTTGCTCTTTTCGGAACTCAGTAGGACTGACACCATAATGCTTCTTAAACACCTTATTATAGCTACTAGAACAGCTGTAACCATACTGAAATGCAATCTCTGTGATGCTAATATCAGAATTTATTGCTAAGTATATTGCAGAGCGTTCCATCTTGATGCGTGTAATAAACTGCTTCAATGTTTCATTCGAGAATTTTGAGAATATCCTATGAAAGTGATATTCGGAGAAATTAGCATTATTAGCAACGTCAGTTAATGTAATCCGTTTATCTAGGTTTGTTTCAATATAATCTTCAGTTTTATTGATCAGTCTTTTGTAATCATCAATATTCATATCATATCTACTTGTTTAATCACTTTGTATCTGATATGAATTCTTCCTTCAGGCAATTCAACTACCTCGATTCTTTCCAGCTTAATTGATAAATCATCGATCGAATCAAATGGTCGAAATCCATCATGTAAAAAAATCGGTATTATATCTACCTGCAACTCGTCAATCAGGTCTTCATCTAAACATAATTGAGTTGTCAATGCACTGCCTATGATATTTACATCCTTATCACCTGCCGCTGTTTTTGCTTGCCTGATTGCTTCTGCAACACCATCAGTGATAAAAGTAAAAGTTAGGTTGTCAGTCTCTTTAGGATGTCTTTCTGGTTTTTTGTCGGTAAATACAAATATGGGAACCTGATACTCATAATTATATGCATATAGATCCGGATCATCAGCCATTTCAAATTCTTTTTTTGACATGACAACCGATCCTGTCATTATAATTGATTCTCTGAATACCTCCGTTTTCGCAAGTGAGTCTAGATCCTGATATAGACTATTGACACTACTATTTATATCTTCAGCAAAACCATCTAAAGATATTGTTACACCTAAAATAACTTTTCCCATCGGATATCGCTCCTTTCTATCTAAATCTTCCTTTATTGTAAACCGCAGCTGTGAGAATATTCAACAAAAGAGTAACAACAAGAAGAACGCCTGAAACAAAAACCACTGCTCCTGTCGTATCCATTAAAGCTGACCAATCCTCAATTTTCACCAAATGGTTATTGTAGATAATCTGGAAAAATAGCGATATAGCACAGGCACTAATACTCACTATAGAGAGAATAGCCCAATTGTGATTGTTTTGCTTTTTAAACCTCATCAAGCTAGCTATAGGGAGTATCCAAGCCACTAATCCCAATGCAATACTACCCACATTAAGTAAACCTACCAATAAATACCTCCGAGTTTTAATACTATCATTTATTGTCAAAATAAAAACCACATAAATATAGCTGTTTATCGCTTTAAAAGGTCTCTTCTTTTTCTAAATTCAATAATCGGCAAATCTCCCTGCACGAGGTTTTCCCCCATCGCTAGTTCACTATTGATTGGCAGTTGTGTCAGGACAACTCGCCTATCTTGATGTAGTATGACTTTATTCATTGTGGCACTTAGCCAGTTTACGATTTGCTTCAAGCCTGGTGTATGAATAAAGCTTTGGTAAAACCGCAAATAGATATGTGTATTTTCCTCATCTATCGGTGCAAATGCAGCTAATATTCTCACATTATCTGATATTCTGTTTTGCCATATATTCGGCATTTGAAATTGCAAACTGAACAATTTGTCATATTCTTGTATGGCATTGGGTTTTTCAGGGGTTTGTCCATTGTCATTTTCATTTTTTACATAGAAAGTCATTAGGTTCTCTTTCCATTTGACAACCGGTCCATTTACAAGTGTTTTACCACCTCTGCCGATTGTTGATTTATGGACGAATGGTAAATGAACTACATCAAGCTGGTTTTCAATTGCTCTCGTATAATGGACCCCCCAGGATTCAGAAAATCCGCCATAGGAAAACCCCTTTTTCAACTCTTCAAAAAAGGGGATTTCTGGGACTTCAATTTGTTCATCACTGTACCATAGCCATATGAAACCATAGGCTTCCTTGACCAAATAGGCATTTACTTTATAACGATCTGGAACCTTGGAATTCTTCCCATTTGCTGGTATATAATTGACCTTTCCGCTCGAATCATATTGGAATCCATGGAATGGACACTCAACATGGTTATTGATGATCTTGCCTGTACTCAATGACGCGCCTCTATGACAGCATTTATCAAAGATACAATTAACCTCGTTATTTTCATCTCTCCAAAAAACCAGCTTTTCTGATAATCTTGTAACACCTATAAGCTTATCTTTTTTGAGCTGTTTAGAATCCAGTACCGCATACCATTGATTTTTAATCACAGAATTCATCTCCTATGCATCATTATCAGTACAATTTTCGGTTAGCTTAATTTGTTATTTGATCATTTGTTCTTTTTCGTCAGAAATTCCTTGATAGCCTCCACCGCGATGTTCTGTTGTTCTTCGCTTGAAATCGTTGCGTCTGGATCTCCCTTTTGTTTGCCGTAATTACCGAACTGGGCATGGTTGCCGCCATCTATAACTACAATGTTCTCGGTATAGTTAATCTTCTCCGCCACGCTTGTATTGAAAGTCCCATAAATTGTCAATGCATTTTCAGCCGGGTAATCGCCATAGACATAAGCTCCCAGCAAGATCAATCCTTTTACTTTGTCTTGATGCTTTGACGCATAGTCGCTGGCCATTGCGCCGCCCATGGAGTGCCCTGCTATATACCAGTTTTTAATTTCAGGAAACTGATCAATAATTCTTTCAGCGGCATTCGCATTGAAAATAGCCATATTGAAGGGCATTTTTACAAGAATGACAGTAATGCCGGAGCTCTGTTTTATTTTTTTCAGAATCGGCAAATAAGCGAAGTACTCCACCTTGGCACCTGGATAAAAGATCAGCGCGGTGTCTCCGGGCGTTGTTGGTGATAAAATGATTAAGTTGTCTTGAACTTGTATAATAGCTTCATTTTGCATGGCTGCACTTGCGATGTCATCAGCTCTGTAATAATCAGACGCATAGATTAGAAATGCACCGCCCAATATTATTACTAGCGATATGATCATAATTATGCCTATTTTTAGACGTCTATTCATGAAATTCACTTTCACCTTTCATTAGTTTCGTCGATATAAGTATCCTCATATATTTATAACACTTTTCATCAAGTAAGTGAAGTTCTATCGCCGCCATCAACTAGAAAAACCTCAAATATTCATTCGAGGTTTCCAATAATTGCTCTAACTCATCACTTTATTTCTCCCAGTATTTTTAGCTTCATATAATTTCTTATCTGTTGTTTGAATCAGCATCTCATAGTCTATCAGTTCTTCAAGACCCAATGTGTGCAGTCCAAAGCTTGAAGTAAGCTTGATTTTTTCTCCATCATAGTTGAAAACATTGTCTTCAATGGATTTTCTCATTCTTTCAGCGACCGTCCATGCTATTTCTTTGTCTGTACCTGTCAGGCAGACAATAAACTCTTCGCCTCCAAATCTTGCAACCCAATCCTTGCCTTGTCTTGTGTTTTTTTTAAGTATTTGAGCAAATTCCTTCAATATACGATCCCCAGCTAAATGACCATAGGTGTCGTTGATTTCTTTGAAATGGTCTATATCTGCCATCAATAACGACAATGGCTGATTTTCCAGTTGAGCTATAGCAATATCTACTGGTAATCTTTCTATAATATATCTCTTGTTATAAATTTGTGTCAGCTCGTCTGTCACTACAGCTACATTGGCTTGATCAAGCAGTTTTTTGATTTCCAAACCTTCAATTAGCTTTATTTCACCTAGAATCATGCTTTGGGTAACGTTTTTTAGAAGTTCAACTACTACAATTCTTTCTCCTATTTTTACAGGTATGGCTGTAACCATAATGATTTTATCAGGAGATGTTTCGATTTTTATAAAGGTCTCATTTTCATTATAGGCTCTCATGGAAATACAGTTCTTGCAGGTCTCTCCTGTTCCCCAAATGTCATAGCATGATTCAAGAGTCTCTGTGCGTGTTTCTTCATATTTGCCCTTCACGTATATTTCCTTTTTACTAATAGGGTCAACAACTCTTGTCTGTTCATACATCTTTTCAAATGTCGTTAATTGCTTTATGAGTGCTTCAAATTCCTCTAGTCTGATTTCCATCATGATCACCTCTTTATCGCTATTCATATAGTTTTTTGTTTTCGTAGAAGCACTTAAATATAAACTCATTATAAATTATAAGGTGTTTCTAAATATTTATCAATGTAAACCTGGCTTATCTTTACTCTACTAAATTTTTTTCCATCAAAAACTAGATGCTCTGCAGAAATTGCACCAATCATTATAGACTTCCAACTCTGACTTGCCAAATACATCATTGTATGATTTGCCACCTGATGCAAACGCAAGCACCTTATCCCAACCATATGTTTCATCGAGATATTCAATATACGAATATGAATAGGCATACCCGCCCATATTCCCAAACTCTAAGCCATTATTTGTCTGCATCTGCTTGAACGTAGGAATGTTATGGCTTATCAGTTCCGACTCATCTGGCTTTTGGTTTGAAAGGTATGTTGCCAAACCATTGTCCCAGAAATAAGACATCTTTGGATTGATTTGATAATTTATGGCATGAACCAGTTCATGCAAGGTTGCATTCAATATGCTTTCATAGGTATGTCCTTTAACCTTCGTATAAGGTGATACCATCATAATATTTCCATTGTGGCTGTCTCCAATGTGCCATGATGGCGCGAAAGTGAGGGTTATAAAACCCGCTTCTCTGAGCGCCAACTGGTTTTGAGTTTTGTAAATGTAAACTTTGGTGGGTTCATCGATTTCCATATTCATTTTTTCTTTTATTTCGCTGGATTTCAACTGAAGTAGCTCAAACACTTCTTCGGCACCCTTTTGTTCTCCTGGTGCATAATACATCTGAATATTCTCATCCGCCATAGTTTCATAACCCATGGGTTTCAGAAAAAAAATCGGTAGTGTTTGAATAATTACGAGTGCTACTATGAATGCCAAAATTCTCATGGTTTTTTTCCTTCTTTCTTTTTTCATTTTTATTATCTCCTCTTTTACTATTAATTGAAACAGCCTCATTGCTGCCTCTTGTTATTAATATAACAAATAGGCTTTAAATGAGGCTGTTTGCAATCTTAAATTATCCTTAATCTTTGGTGTTTGATATGTCAACTTTTCACTTTCCACAAAACACAGGATCAACTGGCTTATATTCAGACAGCCATTGGATAAGCATCACCGCACCGACTAGTGCTGTTGCTCCTTCAGCAAAAACCGGAGTAATCCATATACCGAACTCACCCCAAATCGTTGGAAAAACAGTAAGTCCTGCGATAGTAAAGATAAATCCACGGCAAACGGCAATGATAAGGGATTTCTTCGCTTTTTCAAGAGCTGTAAAGAAAACTGAAAGTATAATACCTATAGGTATGAATAGCATAGACCAGCTTACTGAGGAGGCTACTCTTAAGGTTGCAGCTATTGCTTCAGGATGATCAGGAATGAATATTGCAGCTAACGTTTCTGTCTGTGTGCGCATAACTACAAAAGAAAGAATTCCGATTATTAGCGAAGCCGTCATAGTTCTCCACAGCGTCCCACGGACTCTCGCTATATGCCCAGCTCCATAATTGTAGCTAATGATGGGTTGTATACCATTGCCCAAACCCATAAAAATCATCATTACCACTGTCAACAGATATTGTGTTACGGAAAAGGCTGCAACCCCTAAAGAACCTACATAACTAAGAATCAAGAGGTTGAAAAGAAACGTTGTTACACCCACTGCCAGGCTGTTAAAGAGTTCCGATGATCCGTTTGCTATAATAGTACCCAAAATTGTAATTCCACATCTGGGACGTGCAAATACCAGACCGCTTTTTCTCTTCAACAACTTATTCAGGAAGTACCAGGAAAATAATGATGCTCCTATTGACTGTGAAATCCCTGTTGCCATTGCAGCACCACCAATCCCGAAATCCAATACGAATAGAAATATGTAATCAAGAATAATATTTAGTATTGCCATCAAGCCCATAACGCTAGCTGCCATACTAGCACGCCCATCATTTCGCAGCGACTGTTCTAAAATAAAAAACAAGACCATAGGTGTAAAAAAAGGATACATAACAGCTAGATACTCTCCAGCAAAAACCCCGAGAGTACCTGAAGTTCCAAGAGCAGTCAAGATTTGTGGAAAAAATATTTTAACGATGATACTACCTACTATGCCTAAGCTTGCTCCCAAAACCACAATCAGCCCAAGTATTTGACTCGCCTGCCTATTCTTCCCTGCACCTAACAATACTGCAATTTTCGCATTTCCTCCAACACCAATCATCACCGCTAAACCGACAAACACCGATAGAATTGGATATAGAATGTTGACTGAAGCTAATGCTTCCGGTCCAAATCGTCTACCCACCAACATAGCATCAATGGCCTGATATAGTGCCATGAACAACATAGATGATATTGCAGGTAATGCATTTTTCATCATTAGTCGGCCCAAAGGAAGCGTTAAAAATGACTCCCTGACAAAATCTTTCTCTTCATTGTTTTCTTGTTTTTCTTTGTAAGCTTCCATTCTTTTATTATCTCCTTATTTTTATGAATGAATATATTTATATTCATTCATTTTGCTATAAAAATTTATTTCTCTGTGCACAGCCCTTTGACCACAAATTCTATTACATACTCCAAAAGTTGTGGAAAGTATTGATTTCCAATATCATATTTGTGCATATCAATATACTGGAATGTATTTAAAATGGCCATAATCATTCCGCTGTCAATATCGCTTCTGAATACTCCTTCAACTTGCCACTTTTTAATAATCCCTGTAAATAGGTTATATGAATAATCCTCTTCAAACTCCTCGGTTCCATTTTCATCTTGAAGATATTTTTCAAGTTTACTGTAAGCGTCTCTGCTAAACCATTCTCGCAAAATCGGACTTTTCCGGGTTCCCTCAAAGATCTTGAGGGTTATTTCCTTCACTACAACCACAGGGTCTCGATCCAAATCAACTTCCGATACAATCTGTTTTTTTAGCTTATCACTTTCAGCTATAAATACATCGAAAAACACGTCTTCTTTCGACTTGTAAAAATTATAGAAGCTTCCTACGGCAATACCTGTTTTTTTAGTTATATCCGAAACACTGGTATCCTTAAATCCTTTTGAGTAAAATAGTTCTCTTGCATTAGTGAAAATATCTATTTTATCATACTTCATTTATCTCAACTCCGGACTTGAATGAATATTATTTAATTCATTCAAATAATACTACAGCTTTTATCTCTTGTCAAGCATAAAGATCTTTAAATATCTTATACTATATATATCTTTAGAATCACTATGTCAATTATGCCTTAACCCATTTTTTCAGTGATAAACAGGGTTTTAGGCTTCAGGTGGCGTTTCAAAAACCATTGACTTTCGCTTATGTCTCAGCCAAAGACCAAAAGCTAAATAAACGTTAATGGCAATATCCCTCTCAATGGATTAAACAAAATATCTCCTACACCATTAAACAGGATGATTTTTTCTTCAAAGATCAAAAAATTAGGAATAGCATCTTCAAGTGTATTCATTATATGTGATAAAGAACTTTTTTGCCTAACCATTCATTTTTGACCAAAAAAAAGCTCTGTAAATGGCTTATTCAGGCACTCCCAGTGCTCATCAATTCCGAACTTTCTATTATAGCAAATTAAGGTATTCTCTTTTCCCATCCATAATGGCATAAACAATGACTGTTTGATCCGGTTCATTTATTTTATAAAAAACTAGATGCTTTTCTACAATCAATACTCTGAACCCTTGCTTTTTTAAAATCGAATATCTTGGAATACTTCCCGACTCTGGAAACTGTTGTAAGCGATTGATAGCTGTTTCAATCTTATCGAGATAACCTAAGGCAATATCGATACTACCAGAATCATCCGCAATGTAAAAAATGATCTCTCGGAGCTGTTCCTCTGCTTTATCGGTTCGCAATATTTTATA